>JAZRWA010000037.1:0-41622 GCA_045599485.1 Clostridia bacterium
TTTTCCATGCCATAGACGCTGACCCAGGTGCACTTGTTTTCATCCGCATCTTTGCCTGTATGTTTACCGAGCAGCTTTTCATCACCGATAACATCAAGGATATCATCAATGATCTGAAAAGCAAAACCCAGGTTTTGCCCATATTCCCTACCCGCTTCCAGCCATTCCTGTGATGCATCCCCGGCAGTGAGGCCCATCAGCACCGGCGCAGTCAGTAAATCAGCCGTTTTATGACGATGAATATAATGCAGATATTTTTCGTCTCTGTTTCCGTTTTCCGGGTTCAGATCGGCACACTGTCCGGCGACCATGCCCCTCGTTCCGCAGCCTTCCGCCAGCAAACGCAGAATCTTTGCGTTTTTCAGGCTGCTTTCAGCGGCGATTGTTTCAAAAGCAAGGCTGAGCAGCCCATCGCCTGCGAGGACCGCCATGCCTTCACCGTAAACCTTATGGCAAGTCGGCTTTCCGCGGCGCAGGTCATCATTGTCCATTGCCGGAAGATCGTCGTGTATCAACGAGTAGGTATGAACCATCTCTACCGACGCAGCATACGGCAATACTGTTTCGATATCATCTTTCAGCATTGCATAAGCCGCCAGTACAAGCACCGCTCGCAACCGCTTTCCGCCCGCTGTCAGACTATACAGCATGGCTTCCCGCAGCGGCGATGGAATATCTTTCGGCACAAACAGCGGAAGTACTTCTTCAATCCTGTCTCTGTACAGGCTGTATTGATCGTAATAGTTCATTCTTCCTTACCGCCGCTCCGCAAAATGGTCAGCTTCTCATCTGCCGCCGTCAGATCAGCCTTCAGGCCTTCCGCCAGCTTGATACCCTTCTCATATGCTTTGATGGTCTCATTCAGCGGCATACCGCCATTCTCCATCTGTTCAACCAAGGCTTCCAAAGCCATCAGTCGCTTTTCAAAATTGTCCTTTTCAGCAGCCAAACACGTCACCTTCCTCAGTACTCAGTACATTTACCACTGCAGTGCCATCTCGAACCACAATGTTCAACGTGCCCGTCATATCCTTTATGCTGCTCACGGGGGTATGACCTCTCATAGCAATCGCATAACCACGTTCCAAAGTCTGCTTTGGTCCGGCCGCAGAAAACCGTGCTTGCAGCTGATCGATCTTTGCTTGAAATTGCATCGTTTTCTGAGTAGCAGCATTATCCATTCTCATTCGAAGCTGCTCCAGTTTACCCAACATTCCACGGAGAAGAATCAAAGGATCTTGCAAACGCAGCCGTTCCTGCAGCGTACCCACCTGCAGTGTATAGCTTTGAACTATATTCAATGCTGCCTGCCGCAAACTGTGCTGCAGACCCAGTACGCTGTCTAAAAGCTCCGTCCTTACCGGTACCGCAAGTTCAGCAGCCGCCGAAGGCGTTGCAGCCCGCATATCGGCCGCAAAATCACACAGGGTAAAATCCGTTTCATGACCGACTGCGGAGATGACCGGTACAGGGCATGCCGCTACCGCCCGTGCAACGCATTCTTCATTGAAGCACCAAAGGTCTTCCATGCTGCCGCCGCCTCGGCCGACGATCACAACCTCTACGCCGGGATACTGTGCGATTTCTTTCAGACCATTGGCGATATCCTCCGCCGCGCCCTCACCCTGCACCTGCGCAGGCCGCAGCACCAACGGCAAACCTGGAAAACGACGACCGGCAACAGTTCGGATATCATGCAGTACGGCTCCGCTCTCGCTTGTAACGATTCCAACTTTGGCCGGCAGCATCGGCAAAGGCCTTTTTCTTGAAACATCAAACAGCCCCTATGCTGTCAGCTTTTCTTTCAGCTCCAGGAACCGCTGATAAAGTTCCCCGGCGCCTTCCTTTTCCATGTTGGTTGCATATAGCTGAAAACGACCTGTTTGCATATACAGACCGGCTGTTCCGTCCACCAGCACCTTCATGCCGTTCTACGGCCTGAATTTCAGGCTACCGGCATACTGTCGAAATAGAACACAGTCTACACAACAGTTTTCATCCTTCAATGAAAAGTACAAATGACCGGAAGCTGACGGCTTATAATTGGTAATTTCGCCGCGCACTGTCAGCACCTGCAAAATCGGATCTCCTGCCAAGCTGCGCCGAACATAGTCATTCAGTTGTGATACGCTCAGCGTTACACCCCGCATGCAGCCTCCAAAGTGTTTTCCAGCAGCATACTGACAGTCATTGGTCCAACGCCACCCGGCACAGGTGTGATAAACCCAGCCACATCCCTGACGCTTTCAAAATCCACATCACCGGTGAGACCGTTCTCTGTGCGATTGATTCCCACATCAATGACGGCTGCACCGGGCTTTACCATGTCAGCGGTGATCATGTGTGGTTTTCCGACAGCCGCCACAAGAATATCCGCTTTTCTTGTTATTTCCGACAGATTTTGAGTATGGCTGTGGCAGATGGTCACTGTGCAGTTTTCATTCAGAAGCAGCATCGCCATCGGCTTCCCAACAAGACTGGAGCGGCCGATAATGACCGCGTGTGCCCCATCCATCGGGATGCTGTTCCTTTTAAGAAGCTCCAGTATGCCCTTGGGCGTGCAGGGAACAAAACACTTCCCTTCACGCATCAAAGCACCGCAGTTTTCAGGAAGAAACCCATCCACATCCTTGGAAGCAGTAATATGGCAAAGTGCTTTTTCCTGGTCAAATCCCTTGGGTAGCGGCAGCTGCAAAAGAATTCCATGCACTCGTTCATCATTGCTCAAACGGTCAAGCTACGCTTCCAACTGCTCTTGCGTAGCCTCTTCCGGAATCATGATCGTCTCCGAAAGAATACCGACCTTTTCGCAAGCTTTGGCTTTGTTTCGAACATAAACCGTGCTCGCAGGATCATGACCGACAAGCACCACCGATAACATGGGCATGATACCGCGCTTTTTCAGCTGTGCAACACGTTCTGCCTGCGAATTCTGCAGCGCGGATGCTATTGATTTTCCGTCAATCAGTTGTGCGCTCATATCTTCCTGCTTTCATTTGATCCATTCCAATCAGAGCAACGCCTGCTGCATTATCCCCGGAATAACACTGTTTGCCAAAGAACAGTTTTAAACCGGTTCGACGTTTTGCATTCAGCACCTGCAGCTGTTGTCGGAATAATCCTGACGAAGCCACGCCGCCCGTCAAAAGAATCTCTTTCACGCCGGTCTTTGCACTGCAGGCTTCCAGCATTCGAAGCACTGTTCTTTCAATAACGCTAAACACTTCCGCAGCAATCGTTTCCTGACTGAAAGTTCCTTCCTTAACCCAACGTGATGCTTTGGTTTCTACACCCGAAAGGTGACAATTGCAGCCGTCTATACTAACAGAAAGCCGTGATTCACTAACGCCGGTCATTGCAAGCTTCTACAAAGAAGGACCTGCGGGAAAGGGCAGTTCCATGGCGACGCCGATCCGGTCAATCACTTGTCCCGCGTGCAGATCTTTTGTACCGGCAAGCAAAGTCAACTCGTTTCCATCCATCAGCACCACTTCCGTCGTGCCGCCGGAGAGATGTACCGCCAGATATTTTTCAGACTTTAGTCCACTATCTTGCAGTGCTGCACGAATATGCCCTCTTTGATGGGTAGTTTCCAGCACCGGCACTCCGAGAGATGCTGCTGCAACCCTTGCAAAGGATGTTCCGCTCAAAAAGACAGGCATGTAAGAATCGCCGTTATCCCTTGGGCGAACAGATACAGACACTGCTCCTATTTGCGACTTATCAAGTTCCCGGACAGTATCCTCAAACAATTGGGGCAGTTGCTTAATATGAGTAAACACGGCCTCGCTTTGGCGAAGGCCGCGTTCACCTGCCGCAACGGGCAGAAGCTTGCGGTTGCTGACAAGAACTCCGTTCTCGTCTGCTGCTGCAACCGAAGTGGTATAACAGCTTGTATCGATTCCGAGCACAATCATGCTTCAGCCTCTTGGCCTTCGCGAATTGCCGAACCCAGTACGCCATTGATAAAGCGTGCGCTTGCCGGTTCACTGTACTTCTTTGCCAAGTCAACCGCTTCATTGATGGCAATCGCCTGGGGCGTATCTGTATAGTATTTCAGTTCGTACAAAGCAATTCTCAGAATGGAAAGATCAACCTTGGCGATACGATCTACAGTGCGGGAAGGGCTGAATTTGCCGATAATTCCATCCAGCTCTTCCTCGTGCTGAGAAACGCCTGCAAAAATGGTATCGATGTAAGCCTGATCGCCATCTTCGGGCACAAAATTGATCAATTCACTCAAAGTACTCTCTCCGCTGCCGCCCAGCATCTTTTCATAAATCAGCTGCATTGCTGCGGCACGCGCCATCGAACGAGCCATGTCTCTTCAATCCCCCTGCGGTTCTTTAGTTATTTTCCTTAGCCGCATCTTCGGAGGCAGCTTCCTCGGTTTCTTCAACCACTTCTTCCATGTCCGTTTCGGCCTCTTCTTCCACTTCGACGTCAGCGGCTTCTTCGGTTTCGGCAGACTCTTCAACAGCTTCGACAGCAGCAGCGTCCTTCTTGGTGGGCACCTTGATGGCAGCGGCCTTTTCCTTGATTTCCTTGGCAATTTCATCTTTGCGGTTGCCGAAAGCACCAATCAGGGCGCCGATGGCGGCAAAAACAAGAATCATCAGGGTCTTCCAGAAACCAATGGCCATGAACAGGACGGCGATTACTACACCGATCAGCGCATAGGTAAAGGTTGCCAGGGCCGTACCGGGGCGGAACAGCTTGTGCAGGTTATCAGAAAGCTTGCTCATTTTACTTCCTCCGTTTCATTTTCCGTGTTCTTCTTATATTCACTGTCGTTCTCTTCTGCAGTTTCGGCAGTGGGTTCCTTTTCTTCAGTGTTTTCCGTTTCGGGAGCGGCAACCATTTCAGCTTCAACCAGCTGCTCTTCCTCGCTCAAGCTCGGATCACGGCCGAAGATACGCTGATGCATGGGCACCTTTTCTTCAGAAGCCGTTTCATTCTTGCTTTCAGCGGCCTTCTGAACCTCGGCAGCAGTGGGCAGCGGCTCATGGGGCAAATCCGCTTCACCTGTCGCGTTGCTTACCGTTACGCCGATCTGCTGCAGTTCAATGCCCGTAGA
Source organism: Clostridia bacterium (assembly GCA_045599485.1). Classification (GTDB taxonomy): domain Bacteria; phylum Bacillota; class Clostridia; order Christensenellales; family Aristaeellaceae; genus SFMI01. The sequence goes on from JAZRWA010000037.1 coordinate 5,078, forward strand.
AGCAATCAGATAACGCTTGATCTGGGTTTGAAGCTGCTCAATGGCATGCGGAATGGAGACATTGCTGTTCATGGCCACAAGCATCTCAACATTAACAGCACCGCGCTTGTTAATGATGTGCATATGCTTGACCTGAACTTCCTTGTGCGTTTCGATGCACTTGCGGATCAGCTCTTCCGCCGCGGAAACGGCAATACGAAGATCGCCGTTCTCTGTCGTCTGGACAATGAAGTCCTTCTTTCTGCGGCGATAGCGATGCGGCACCAGAATACTGTAGAAGCCAAATACTACGCAGAGCACACCGCAAACAAGCAAAGCCAGAGGCAGATATTGGATGAACATCTCTTCGCCAAGTTCTTTTTCACGCAGCAGATACCAGGCGTAAATGTTCACAAGGCCGGCGACCAAGGTCAGAAAGCCGCTAAAGCGCATGACCAACCGGTCCAGAATTTTTAATTTCATAGATGTGTTTCCTTTCTGCGCACATTGCGCTTAATTAAACTTTGGTATATTTCAGTCCTGTTTGTCCGTTTCTTCACAGCTGCACGCGGCTTCAGCTTCGGATTTTATGGCATCATCTTCGATTTTCGCCGGTGCGATCTCAACCGGGGTTTCGGCATTCTTTTCAATTGCCTTTTCCGTAGCCTTTTCCAGCTTATCCACTTCTTCCGAAGTCAGATGAGCGGATTCGATGCCGCTGGCTACTGCTTTCTTTTCCTTTTCAAAGCTGACACCCATCACGTGCACATCAATCTTCACAACACGAAGACCGGTCATGGTCTCAACCGCTTTGCGAACATTCTCCTGCACATCACCGGCCACCTTCTGAATGGGAGAGCCGTACTCCACTTCAATGTAGAGTTCAATGCTTACCTCTTCACTGCCGATTTCTACCTTTACACCTTTGGTGATATTACGGTTACGGCCGAAAACATCGCTGATTCCGCCGCCGGCACACATACCCGCATTGCCATCCACTTCTGCTGCCGCGACACCTGCAATGATAGCCACGACCTCATTGGCATATTTGATGGTACCGCCGTTTTCCAGATCCACATCCACGTTTGTGGGCAGATTATCTTTCTTGCTGGCCATGTTAACACTCCTCCTTCAGGAATTACGATTAATTATAACAGAAGAAAAGCTTTTTGGCAACTGTCTGCGCATCTTTCCCTTCTTATCCTGCGAAATCATTTTCGCAAAGTCGTATCCCCTGCATTCAGCTTTTTTTAAAAATACTTTTATCAAAAATGCGTCAGGCTATTGACTTTATTGCTTTCATGTATTAAAGTATTGTCAGATGAATGCTTTAACGTTTTAAAGCGTTCAACCGTAATATTGAAACGGAGTGATTCCTACCATGAAAATCGCGATCCTCGTCGTCTACTTCGCCATCTTGGTCGGCATCGGTCTTTACTGCCGCAAGCATGCCACCGATGTCAACGGTTTCGTTCTCGGCGGCCGCAACGTCGGTCCCTGGCTGACCGCTTTCGCTTACGGCACCAGCTACTTCTCCGCTGTCGTATTCGTTGGTTACGCCGGACAGTTCGGCTGGAAGTACGGTATCGCTGCCACATGGGCCGGTATCGGCAACGCCATCATCGGCTCCTTGCTTGCCTGGGTCATTCTCGGACGCCGCACCCGCATCATGACTCAGCACCTCAATTCCGCCACCATGCCGCAGTTCTTCGGCGAACGCTTCAACAGCAAAGCCCTTAAAATTGCTGCTTCTGCCATCATCTTCATTTTCCTCATTCCCTACACTGCTTCGCTGTATAACGGTCTCAGCCGCCTGTTCGGTATGGCATTCAACATCGACTACAGCGTTTGCATCATCCTGATGGCCATCCTGACCGGCATCTACGTCATCGCCGGCGGCTACATGGCCACTGCCATCAACGACTTCATTCAGGGCATCATCATGCTCGTCGGTATTGTGGCCGTTATTGCTGCTGTGCTGACCAGCAAGGGCGGCTTCATGGCTGCCCTCAACGGACTGGGAGCCATTTCCGACAGCACCGTCAGCGAAACGCCCGGTATCTTCGCTTCCTTCTTTGGCCCCGATCCCCTGAACCTGCTGTTCGTTGTCATCCTGACTTCTTTGGGCACCTGGGGTCTTCCTCAGATGGTACAGAAGTTCTACGCCATCAAGAACGAAGGCGCCATCACCAAGGGCACCATCATTTCCACCGTCTTCGCCCTCGTTGTCGCCGGCGGCTGCTATTTCCTCGGCGGTTTCGGCCGTCTGTTCTCTGACCAGATCAACATCGCCGCCAACGGTTACGATTCCGTGATTCCTACCATGCTGTCCGGTCTCTCCGACGGTCTGATTACCCTGGTCGTCATTCTGGTACTCTCCGCTTCTATGAGCACCCTCTCCTCCCTCGTCATCGCTTCTTCTTCCACGCTGACCATCGACTTCCTGAAGGATAACATCATCAAGAAGATGAGCGAAAAGAAGCAGCTGCTTATCATTCGCCTGCTGATCGTTGTTTTCATCGCCATTTCCGCCGTGATCGCCCTGGTCCAGTACAAGAGCAACGTTCTCTTTATCGCGCAGCTGATGGGCGTCAGCTGGGGTGCTCTTGCCGGTGCTTTCCTGGCTCCCTTCCTCTACTCCCTGTACTGGAAAAAGACCACTACCGCTTCCTGCTGGACCTGCTTCATCTTCGGCTCTGTGCTGATGATCGCCAACATGCTCTTCCGTTCTTCCTTCCCCGTGATCCTGCAGAGCCCCATCAATGCCGGTGCCATCGCCATGATGGCGGGCCTGATCATCGTGCCCGTCGTCAGCCTTGTTACGCCCAAGCCGGAGCATGATCTTGTCGAGAACGCCTTCAGTTGCTACAACAAGCCCACCACCGTCGATCAGAAGACCGCTCTCGGAAAATAATTCATTCAAAAGCAAATGGACGCCGGAATTTCCGGCGTCCATTGTTTTTTTATATATTCAAAAGCTTTAACGCATTTTCTGAAAAGACCTTTTGCTTTTCCTCCGTTGTCAGGCCAATTGTTTCAAAACGTTCCACGTACCTTTTCTGTGCCTGCCAGGGGCAGTCTGTCGCAAAAAGCACTTTCTCGATGCCATGTTTCCGGCTGATTCTCAAAAACGCCTCATCCTCCAACACCGTCCCGCACAAGGGCGGAGCCTGTACGTCGGACATTTTTGATACAGGACCGATGGTAAAGGCTGTGTCAAACCACACCGGTGCTCCGCAAAGATACTTTTCAACATTCTGCCAATCTGCCCAGCCTCCCAGATGTGCCAGCACCAGCTTTTCAGGAGCGACGGTTTTCAGTACATTCTGAATATGGTCAACCGAAGCATAATTGCGGTCATAGATGCCAATATCCATACCGGCATGGATCAGGACGATCATTCCTTTTTCCGTTGCATAGCCAACAATACGTTGATAAGCGATATCGTCAAAATCTCGTCGTTGATAAGCAGGATGCAGCTTGATGCCCGGAATTTCCGCCGCAGCCAGCGTGTCAATTTGTTCTTTCCAGTCTTCATCCTCAGGATGCAGGCAGCCGAATGTCAGTATTCCTTGTTCTTTCAACAGCTTTGAATTGCGAATCAGCGAAGCATTCACGCCCTTTGCCTGTCCCGGCACCGTTGCGACCGGCAGATTGACAGACAGATCGATGCCTGCTTCTTTTTGAGAGCAACTCAACCCCGCCGCCGTTCCGTCGATGGAAGGTACAATACCCGAAGCACGTCCCAGTTTATCCATGACCCGGGCGGCGATTTTTTCGGGGAATGTATGCGTATGAAAATCAACGATCATTGTTCGCTCCGAAATAATCATTATTTAAAGAACAGGAAATTGACCTTGGGATAGGTAATGTCTTTTCCGTTTTCGTCCTGGGTTTTGTAAAGCCCATCTGCCATTCCGTACAGCTCACGCTGCGAATCAATTTCTGCGTCCGGTGCTACCGGGCAGCTCACCATGACCAGGTCCTTGTACGAGGAACCGCTCTTTCTCATTGAAAATGTCATCAGGTATTCCCCGTTCCCCTCGCGCACATCCACTACGTAGCCGCCCAGGTGAACTACCTTGTCCTTATAATTATCGGGATTACCCTTCAGATTGGCATACTCCGGACGCTTTGCCGTTTTGGCCAGCGCGTCCCTCTGCTCTTCCTGGGTCATCGTTCTTTCGATCGTATAATTAAAGATGCGGGTATCATAGCCTTTCTTGCTGAAGGTCAGCATAATGGTATAGATACCTTCCTTCGAAGTGTCGACCGTGAAAGAAAACGTCTTTGCTGTACCGGTTTTCTTGCCGGTACTGGCGCCATTTACCGAAAGCTGCACGGTAACCCCGGCATCGGTAGTACCGGTCAGCTTGAAGCTGTCACCCGTAAACCGTTCAGGAAAAGCCGAAGTGAATGTGACCGGAATCAGGCCGGCATTGTATTCCGTCTGGAAGCTCTGCTCCACTGTTGCTTCGTTTTCCTGTCCCGCGTTGGCGGTCACAGAGACCAAAAGGTTGTAAAGGTCTTCCCTGGGCAGCGTAACGCTGAACTGGAAGATGCCCTTTCCGTCCGCCATCGCCGTAAGGACTTTGCTTTGATTGTATTTCAACGAAGCATATGCCGCCACCACCGTCATGCCGGGCTGCGTAGTGCCCTTGATGATAAAGGTATCCGAGTTGGTCACTTCCGGTGGAATTACCGAAAAGCTCAGCGTCACCGGTTGATCCTCGGTTGCCTCCGCTGCCACAAATGCGATGGTATCCTGAATCTTGTTCAGTGCCGTAATATCCGCGCTGCTCACTTTTCGGCCGCGCACCTGCATGTCCACCGTTACGGTATAGCCGTTTTTAACGGTGCGGCGCCAGAGGCCATAATAGGTTTCGCCGTTGATCTTACGCACATATTTCAGCATCAGGAATCTGCCCTGCGTACCGCCGAAATTCTTCCATTCACAGCTTTCAAACGAATACCCCAAACTGCCCGTCATACTGCCATTGCGGTGATTGGCGCGATAAGTCGAACGCTCTTCCGGCGTGATTTCATCAATATCCAGTATTTTTTGCCCCGAGGCATCACGGACAGCCGTCACTTCGATCGTCCTGCCGTTTTTGTCGTCATAGGCCAGCAGCAGCAATCCTTCGCTTTCAAAACGGGCTTTTACCTCTTCAGCGGACATTCCCCGCTGAAGCAGCTCTGCCTCATTTGCATCAAGCGTTTCACCGGTGATCTGCACAGGATAGGTTGCCGCCGAAAGCTCTATAAACATCCCCGTCTCACTGAATTTGTAAATTTCTGCCGAGGCTGTTGCCGTCATGAACAGCACCAATAAAATCAACACGCCAATGAGCTTGCGCATGGTCATGCCTCCAACGCACAATTTTAGGATTCTATCATACCACAAATTCAATCTATAAGCAAACATACGCAATTCTTTTACAAAAAATCCGCCGAATATACACATATCTTTCATATTTTCAGACACGTTTTGTTTTATAATATAGTCGTTCAGTCGAAAATTTCCAAATTTGTTTGAATGGAATAGCTTTTCTCACGCAAGCGGCTCGGCTTTATCATCTACAAAGTCTGCAGTAACAACAATCCATTTCGGGATTGCGGCGGCCGGTGAAAAAAATTTGATCCCTGACTGCAACAAAACACTTACATCATTCGTTTTATCATTGTACACGGTGGTTGACACCGTTCGCAAAGGAGGAAATACCCATGAAACTTTTCCGTCGGATTATTTCATTGCTGATCGTTCTCTCATTCTGCTTCCCCGCCGCATTGGCTGAAAGCCCCAGTGCCGCGCTATGGAAAGCAGTCAACTCCCTGTTTTTTGAAACAGAAAACGTTACCCTGACCGCCGATGCCGCTTTTTCCGTGGACGGCCTGCTTTTCAAGTCCTTCAACGGCATTTACAAGCAGGACGGTGTCAATACAACCATGACCGTCTCTTTGGATACTCCCAACTACTATACCCATAAAACCCATTCCGGTTGGTACACCGTCATTGCCAACGGCCAGGATGTTTATGTGTTTGAAAGCGGCATTGCGGACGGTAAGGCCTACTATGAATCCAACCGCAATGCCGGCTTTGGGACCACCATTCTCAATCAGGACGGCATAACAGAAGAGCTGTATCTCCTTAACGCGCTCGTATCCGTGGCTTCGCCTCTGCTGGATACTGTCATCACCGGAGAGAAGGGCATTTACAGCATCAACTATAAGTCCGGTGAGGTACCTGCCTTCATCAGCGCCGCAGTCGGCGTGGCAGCCCGTGAAGCGGCCTGGCGCTACTTCGGAGTTGGCGACTATTACTTCTCTTATCCGTCCGAAAACTTCTACTTTGGCAACGAAGGACTGATCATCTACGATGATGACTGGGAAGCCCCTTACCGCGAAGCTTATCAGGCAATTTACAACAACAGCATGCCGGAAAATTTCTGGTCCATCGCTCCCGAAGCCGTCATCGACAAGCTTACCAACTATATCGAAGATTCCATCTACGCTCCCCTGCGTGAGCAGTATACCAAAGGTGCTATCCTGCGTTATGCAGACGGCAGCTATGCCTATTTCGAAACGCTCAGCGAATTCTATATCGCCAACAACGAGCAGTTTGTCGACTCGGTGGATTACCGTGCAAACGTGCGCCAATGGTATCTTAAGCAAACCGGCAACGTGCTGACCGAGGCTGACCAGGAGGCCATTTATCTCTCCGATAACATCGAATTGATCGATGCCTACTATACCATGTGCACTGAAATGGATGCCTACTATCAACAACTGGCAAAAGAAAGCGGCGCCTGCGGCATCATTGTGGACGCGGACGGCACCGTGACGCCCATTCTCAATTATGAAGCGTATATCCGTGATTCCTACGATTACCCCAGCCGTTCCAGAGAGCTGCTCAAAAAGATGAACAACCTTCAGGTCGACAGTCTGGATTTCACCTTCTCGATGGATGAAGAAGGCCATATCGTCGGCGCCGATGGCACCGTCACCTTGATCTTTGATGGCGGAGAAAAAGTCACCATCACCGGCAATGCCGCTGCTTTCGATTATGGTACCACCCATATCGCACAGTTTGACCCTGCCGAGAACAACGTGGTCAATGCCAATGAATACTGGGAAAACTATTATAAGCAGCCTGATGAAGAACCCGCTCCCGCGCCTCTTCCCGAGACAATCGTCTTTGACGGCGTCGAATACCGGATCATCATTGGCTAATCAAACCTCAACTTGCCCGCGGTTATTTTCCGCGGGCTCTTCCTGTCGATTCGTTTGACTAAACCATATAAATATGGTATATTGTTTTCGGTGTTTGAAACTGCAACAAAACGGGTTTCCAAATCGTTTTATGATTGAACACCAAAAAGGAGGCTTTCCAAATGAAAAAGATCTGTTCCATCCTGCTCCTTGCCTGCCTGATGCTCACTCTGCTTCCGACCGCCCTGGCCGCCAGCACCTATGTGATCCAGAGCTCCGAACCCCAGGGGTATCTGTACCTGTACGACAAGGCTTCTTCCACGTATGGCAATAACCTTGGTGCCTACTACAACAATACCACCGTACAGGTAATCAACTGGTACGGCGGCAACGAGTTCGCACTCGTCCGCACCCCCGATGGCCGCAAGGGCTACATGAACCACAACTACCTGTATACCCAGGAAGAAATCGATGCCCGTCCCGTGTTCACCGTCAACAGCATTGATCCTGCCGGCTATTGCTATATGTACGATCGTGATTCTTCCACCTACGGCAAGAATCTTGGCCGCTACAACGACGGTGAAAAAATGCAGGTCATTGGCTACAACACCAAGCACAACTGGGCCTATGTATATTCCGTCACCACCGGCAAAATCGGCTGGATCGCCATGAAGAGTCTGACTGAAACCGAAACGCGTCCGATCGAAGGCACCTGCTACGTCGACAGCATCGATCCCATGGGCTATTGCTACATGTATGATAAGCCCTCTTCCACAAACGGTAAGAATCTGGGCCGCTACAACGACTTTGATTCCTTTGACATCATCGACTGGAATGCCGACCGCAACTACGCGCTGGTCCGCGGTCATAAGGACAACAAGATCGGCTACGTTCGCAAGGGCTGCCTCGTTAAAAACTAACCTTTCACGCTCACAAACCGCGGGAACTTATCGGTTCCCGCGGTTTTTTCTTTGTATAATTGTTTCATTTTTTTTACAATTTTTCGTCATCCTACTTGATTGAATGAAATATTTGTTGTAAAATAGTAATGAATTAATTGCATGTCACGAAAGGATTGAGCGGCATGGGCAAAAGGATTCTGCTCGTTGATGACGAGCCCTTGATGATCAAGGGCCTCAAATATAATCTTGAACAGGACGGCTATGAAACACTTTCCGCCTACGACGGCGAAGAAGCATTGGACCTTTTTTTCAACAACCACATCGATCTTGTGCTGTTGGATCTGATGCTGCCCAAGATGGACGGCACCGAGGTCTGTCAGCGCATTCGCGAATCCAGCAACATCCCGATCATCATGCTGACCGCCAAAGGCGAAGACATGGATAAAGTACTCGGCCTTGAATACGGTGCCGATGACTATATCACAAAGCCATTCAATGTCTTAGAAGTCAAAGCCCGCATTAAGACCATTCTGCGTCGTGCCGGACAGCCTACCCTGACAGAAGAAAAAAAGGTCATCCGCATCCGCGACCTTGAAGTCAATATCATCAATCGTTCTGTCACGCTGGATGGCAAGGAGATTCGTCTGACAGCTAAAGAATTCGATCTGCTGCAGCTGTTCATCAACAACCGCGGAAAAGTATTCAGCCGTGAAGCCATGCTTGAAACCGTATGGAAATACGACTATATGGGAGATGCCCGTACGGTGGATGTTCACATTCGTCGCCTGCGCGAAAAAATCGAACGGAACACCTCTCAGCCCGAATTCATCTTTACCAAGTGGGGAGTTGGATACTATTTCACCGACAAGGACTGACAAAGGATCCATCAGCATTCGTTGGCAGATGACATTCATTTTCCTGCTGATTATCGGTCTATCTTTCTTTGTTATGGCCAATTCGCTCACCAATACGGTGAGCGATTATCTGTTTGAGCAGAAAATCAGCGGTGACAGTGCTTCTGCTGCCGTACTCGCTTCCAAAGCGGCTGCATGGCTTCAAAAGGCCGATACCGATGCCTTATACCGTCAATTAACCGTTTCAGGATCCGAGTTAGGCGGCCGGCTTCTGGTCGTCGACAAGGACGGCAAGGTTCAGGTGGATACCTTTTCCGAATTGAACGGTACCCTTCTTGACCTGCCCGAGGTAGCCAGCATCCTCGAGCAAGGTATTGCCTCCGATTATACCGTGCGTGCATTAAACCCTGACGGAAGCCCGAGGCATTCCGGCGGCTTTCTTTTCTCTTCGCCTTTCTCATCAGACTGGTACTGCTATTCAACTGCCGGCATCGTGAACCAGACCGATGTTATCGGTGTATTGCTCTATATTTCCTCCGCTCGGGATATGATGAACAATCTTTACAGCCTGCGCAGCCAGATGATTCTGATGTTTGCCCTTACGGCAGCAATTGCTTTGCTTGGCTGCCTCATCATGTCCGGCATTGTCACACGCCCCATTCTTTCACTCACACGCGGTATTCAAAGCATGGCTCGCGGTGACTTCTCTACGCGTGTTACGCCCTACGGTTCCGGGGAGCTTCGCCGTCTGGCAAACACATTCAACTCAATGAGCGAAAAGCTGGAATCCTTGGACCGTTCCCGTAATCAATTTGTCTCCAATGCCAGCCACGAATTGAAGACACCCCTGGCTACGATGAAGATCATGCTTGAATCGCTCATCTATCAGCCGGACATGGAGCAAGGGCTCCGCACCGAGTTTTTATCCGATATCAACCGGGAAATCGATCGTCTCTCTGCCATCGTCAGTGACCTGCTCACGCTGGTACGTATGGACGACAAGGACATCAAACTTACTCGTGAAAACATGAGCATGGCTGCCCTGATCAAGGATACCGAGCATCTGCTGCGTCCCATGGCTGATAAACGTCATCAGGTGCTTACGCTTTCACTTGAAGACTCCTGTGATATGTACGCCGATCGCACCAAACTTCAGCAAGTCGTTTACAACCTGATTGAAAACGCGATCAAATACACTCAGCAGGAGGGTATCATTCAGGTCAGTCTGTCCCGTTCCGGCAAAGACTGCATCTTCTCCGTCACCGACAACGGACCCGGCATTGCCGCAGAGCATCTCCCCCATATTTTCGATCGTTTCTATCGTGTTGACAAGGCCCGGAGCCGCGAAAGCGGCGGCACCGGACTTGGCCTCGCCATCGTCCATCAGCTTGTCATGCTGCACGGCGGTGAGATTCGTGTGGAGAGCGAGGTCGGAAAAGGTTCTGTCTTTACGGTAGAACTGCCGCTGCATCAGGGATAATTCATAAAGGAGATAACAACATGACGCCAAAAGAAGCTGCCTCCACTTTTGAAGATCAAAGAAAACGATGCCGTTCCATGCGCCTGACCTTTTCGTTTCTGATGGTCGCGGGAATCATACTTTCTTTTGCCGAAACCAAAATCAACGGCTTTCTGATTCTTATTCTTCTTGCGGCGCTGTATTTCGGACTTGTGCGTACAGCCACCGCGCAATACTCCGCCAAGTGGCGTGAGTTCTGTGTTCGCCTGTTTACGGAGAAGCACTTCAAAACCGTCCACTATTCCTATAAGGCCGTGGCCAGCGAGATTCCCGTCATCAGCAACCACATTCTGCTGCCCAAATCCTCCAGGGGAACCGTGCTCGCACGCAACCTCGCTACCGCCCATACCGGCAGCTTTGATGCCACCTTTGCAGATGTTACCTTTCCTGTCGGTGAATCCCGCAAACCGTAGTTCATAAGCGGCTGCGAGATGTGCTTCACGTTCGAAAGCCCGATTTCCACGGTTTTTCGTTTCACCAAAGAAGAAGAACTTGAGGAAGCAGCTACCGCCGCCTACCATCTGAATGATTTGAAAATGCTTCCCGTTAAGCTCCAACACGGCTTTGATGATCATGTGCATGGCTACTCAGCCGCGGAAAGTGCCGAGCTGCCCGACGAAATCTGGCGCCGACTGAAAACACTGACCAATGCCATTCGCACTTCCGGCGTCATTGAGCTCTCTCCCGAAGGAGTATTTGTTTACCTGCCGGGCCGCTTGATCAACAAGCAGCCGCCTTCGCTCAAATATCCCATTACCGAAACCGGTATCAGTCTTATCGCTTTCCCGGAGCTGGATGAAGCTGTGGCGCTTGTCCGTTCTCTGGCTCCTGAAATTACATCAAAAAAGCATAAATAACAAAGGAGAGTATATCATGAAAGTCTATGGCGCGCCCATCTGCATCGATTGCAGGAATTACAAGGCCATTCAGGCTGCACGCGGCTTTGAAGCCGAATACATCGATATCACCGAAAGCACTGCCAACCTGCGTGAATTCCTCCAGATTCGTGATACCGCCCCGCTCTATGCACCCCAGCGCCAGTACGGCGGTATCGGCATTCCGCTGTTTGTAAATGATGACGGGCGCATGACCCTGGATATTGACGAAGCCATGGGCTGGATGGATCAGCCTCCCGTACAAGATGAATAGATCGTGGAGCATCGTGCCTGCGATACCTGCGGTTAATCGCACATCAAAAGGCCGAAGAGTCATCTATCGGCCTTTTATCATACAACTTTTCTCGGCATATTGGTTTTATCTGCACAAAAGGACCGAAAAAGAATGTTTCATTCTCTCTCGGTCCTTTGTCATTTATTCAACGGTGATCGTCGCATGCTGCTTTTTCAAACGCCGTTCGGTCAGGGCATGAAGCCGACGTGTACGCATCGTCACACGATAGCCGGTCATTGTCTTTCCGCGATAGCGTTCCATCATCAGGCGTGTGCCAACCACAGCCGGTAATGCCACCGCACCGGCACCGGCCGCAACAACAGCCGATCCAACGCCGATTGCCGCCCCGGTTTTTGCCATACGGAAGATAGCATCCCCGGCTCCTGCCGTCCCGGTTTTTTTGCCCAGCATCACGTTGGCACCTTCTGTGATTCCAATGACTGCAAACGGAAGCACCGGTGCAACGCTCTCAGCCAGTTCCCCTAAAACACCGGTGTCTTCCAACACGCCCAGCTCTTCTGTCACCTGTCCCGCTACGCTGATGCCGGCAGTCACGGAATCAATCAGTGTATCATGACGCCGCTTGGTGTACTTTTTCACCAGTTCGCGATAGCCGGCCATCCCGTCAGCCTCCAATCAGCTTTAACAGCGTTACGATCACCCACGCACCGGCCAGAATCGCAGTAAGCCACGTTGCCTGCCGCAGAGCCGCAGTCACTCCTGCTTTTTTGTCCTTAGCTGCTGCTTTAACACTTTTTTCAAGTGCATCCAGCTGTTTTTGAGTCTTTTCCAAAGAACGTTTCAGTTCTGCCAGGCTTTCCTACGTCGTGCTTTGGTTTCGGCGAAGGTTTTCTTCCATCAATGTGACTTGTGCCGCTGTTGTATCCAGATCTCGCCGAAGCTGTTCCTGATCCTCGCTGAGCCCTTCCGCTACCAGCGTCATTTCTCCGGTAAACTCCTCAACCGCCTGATTCAGGTCCTTCCCTTTCAGCGAGTTGAAGGTATTCTCCAGAAAATCCTTTGCACCGTGGATCAAGCCGCCCTTTTTTTCGACGATTTCCTGATTTTCGTCAGGGGTATATTTCAAATCCGTCATTTTTTCAGGCCAGCGTGATGCCGGCATCCACCTGTTCGTTATGGTAACGCTCCAGCAGAGCACTGATGCGGTTGTAGGGATTGAATAACGCGTTCAACGAACGGTCGTGATTCAAGGTGGCAATGATGTAAGAGATGTACTTGCTCATATCCGCCTGCACAAACCAGGGTTCCTGGTCCAGTTCCGGGAAATGATACACCAGGTTGGTGGAAATCACGCGGTCGATCAGGCCATCTTCATAAGCCTTCTTGAACATCGAAATGCCGGAAGTGAACAGTGCAAAAGTCTCGATCGCAAAGATCCGGTTGCAATTGCGCTTCTTCAATTCGTGACACAAGTCAATCAGGGAATCACCGGAAGCAAGCATATCATCAACAACGATGATGTCCTTGCCTTCCACGCTGTCTCCCAGATACTCATGCGACACAATGGGGTTTTTGCCGTTCACAATGCATGTATAATCGCGGCGCTTGTAGAACATGCCCAGATCCAGCGACAGCACAGAGGAATAATAAATATTACGCTGCATAGCGCCTTCATCGGGGCTGACGATCATCATATGATTCTTGTCAATGTGCAGATCCTTCTGATCGCGAAGCAGTGCCTTCAGCATCTGATAGGTGGGCATCACGTTTTCAAAGCCGATCAGCGGCACAGCATTCTGCATGCGGGGATCGTGAGCGTCAAAGGTAATAATATCGCGAATGCCCATGTTCTCCAGTTCCTGCAGCGCCATCGCGCAGTCCAGGCTCTCACGGGCGGTACGGCGATGCTGGCGGCCTTCGTACAGCATGGGCATCACCACGCTGACACGCTTTGCCTTGCCGGCAATGGCGGCGATAACGCGCTTCAGATCCTGGAAATGATCGTCCGGAGACATCGGAATCTCCTGCCCGTACATCTTATAGGTGACATTATGTGCAAACACGTCTACAATGATGTATACATCCAGACCGCGAACGCTCTCGCGCAGTACGGCTTTGCCTTCGCCGGTACCGAATCGCGGGCAGCTGTTGCGGATCAGGAACGTATCACGGTTCAAGCCGGGCGTGGTATAATATTCCTCATCTTGCACTTCCTGCAGGCTGTGCCATTTCAGAAGCCACTGGTTCACTTTCTCGCCGATTTCTTCGCAGCCCGCCATGGCAATGATGCCAAGAGGGCCGATCGGAACGCTGGTTGGATCTTTTTCCCACGTAGTCAGTAAGCTCGTCATTGAAATGTTTCCTCCCAATCGCGTAATATCGCCAATCCACCTTATTATACAATAAAGCATCATTGAAGAAAAGGGATTATTTGGTCACATATTGACCTTTATCGCTTTTTTAAAAAGCTTTTTTGTTGACAAAGCACTTTATTCGTGTTATGCTTTAATAGGTTAAAGCGCTAAATAATTTGTGTTAAAGGGGTGTACATGAATGCCTGTTACCGATTTGCTCGAACGCAACCATAAGCTTTACGGTGATGAGGTTGCTCTTGTTGAACTCAATCCCATGGTAAAGGATACGCGCAAGGTCACCTGGAAGGAATATGACCTTGTTCAGCAGACTTCGCCCAAGCCTTACCGCCGTGAAATTACCTGGAGCGTGTTTGACGAGAAGGCCAACCGCGTCGCCAACATGCTGATGGCTCGCGGTGTCGGTAAAGGTGACCGAGTGGCCATCCTGATGTTCAACTGCTTGGAATGGCTCCCCATTTACTTCGGCATCCTCAAGACCGGTGCCATTGCCGTTCCCTTCAATTTCCGTTTTGACGCGGAAGAGATCATGTACTGCGCCGATCTAGCTGAAGTGCAGGTGCTGTTCTTCGGTCCGCAGTTTATCGGCCGTATCGAAGCCATTGATTCCCGTCTCTCCAAGGGACGGCTGTTGATTTATGTGGGCGACGGCTGCCCCACCTTTGCGGAAAACTACCGCGAACTGGTCGCCGATGCCTCCAGCAAAAGCCCCATGGTTCGCATCGAAGATGAAGATGATGCCGCCATCTATTTCTCCTCCGGCACGACCGGTTTTCCCAAAGCGATTCTGCACAATCACGAAAGTTTGCTGCAGGCTGCCCAGATGGAACAAAAGCATCACCTGACCGGGCGTGAGGATACCTTCCTATGCATTCCCCCGCTGTATCATACCGGTGCCAAATTCCACTGGATGGGCAGCCTCTGCGCGGGAAGCAAGGCCGTACTGCTCACCGGTACCACGCCCGAAATCATTCTGGATGCCATTTCCACCGAGCATTGTACGCTCGTCTGGCTGCTCGTGCCCTGGGCACAGGATATTCTGGAAGCCTTGGACAACGGCCGCATCCGTCTTTCTGATTATCAGCTGGATCAGTGGCGTCTCATGCATATCGGCGCGCAACCTGTGCCACCGTCCCTCATCAAGCACTGGAAGGATTATTTCCCCAATCACCTTTACGACACCAACTATGGTCTTTCCGAATCCACCGGTCCCGGCTGCGTGCATCTTGGTGTTGAAAACATCCACAAGGTCGGTGCTATCGGTATTCCCGGTTACCGTTGGCAATGCAAGATCGTGGATCCCGACGGCAACGAAGTTCAAAAGGGCGATGTCGGTGAACTTTGCGTCAAAGGCCCGGGCGTCATGACCTGCTATTATAACGACCCCAAAGCCACTGCCGATGTCCTCAAGGATGGCTGGCTCTACACTGGTGACATGGCCATGCAGGATGCTGACGGCTTCATTTTCCTGGTCGACCGCAAAAAAGATGTGATCGTCTGCGGCGGCGAAAACATTTATCCCGTACAGATTGAAAACTATCTGGCCGCCTTTGAGAAAGTCAAGGATGTCGCAGTGATCGGCCTGCCTGACAAGCGTCTTGGCGAAATCACAGGTGCCATCATTGCAATCAAAGAAGGCATGACCTGCACCGAAGAAGAAATCAATTCCTTCTGCGAAGGGCTTCCGCGTTACAAGCGTCCCAAGAAGATCATCTTTGCCGATGTTCCCCGCAATGCCACCGGCAAAATCGAAAAGCCCCGTCTGAGAAAGATGTATCAGGCCGATCAGTTGGTCGCTCAGCAAAACCGCAGTTAATAAAATCTCCTTTGTCGGCATTGACATTTTTCACTGCATCAACTATAATAATATGCGGCTGCAAACGGCAGCTGCATGCCGGTGTGATGGAATTGGCAGACGTAGTGGACTCAAAATCCACCGCCAGCGATGGCGTGCGGGTTCGAGTCCGGCCACCGGCACCAAGCCTTTGCCCGTATGCGACAGCAGACGTTCATTTTTTTATCTGTTTGTATCGGGAAGGAGTTAATTATGATCAAAGTCAATATCATCTCCGGCTTTCTCGGAGCCGGCAAAACCACGTTGATCAAAAAGCTGATTGCAGGTGCCATGAAAGGCGAAAAGGTCATCCTGCTCGAAAATGAATACGGCGAGGTTGGTGTAGATGGCAGCTTCATGAAGGATGCCGGCATCACTGTGACCGAGCTCAATTCCGGCTGCATCTGCTGCACCCTGGCCGGTGATTTTCAAAAGGCTATCGATGAATTGATCAACACCTATCATCCCGACCGTCTGCTGGTCGAACCCACCGGTGTCGGTAAGCTGAGCGATATTCGCCGCGCCATCGAGGAAGCCCGTGAAGAACATCCCGAGCTGGAAGTCAGCGGTTGCGTCACCGTTGTTGATGCCGGCCGCTGCCGTATGTACATGAAAAACTTCGGTGAATTCTTCATCGATCAGGTAAAGAGCGCTGAAACCATCATCTTCAGCCGCAGCCAGAACCTGACTGCCGACCGTGTGGAAAAGAGTCGTGCGCTGATTGCCGAGCAGAATCCGTCTGCCCGCATCATCACCACTCCCTGGGGTGAGCTCAGCGCGCAGATGATGCTTGAAACCATTGAACATCCCGCTGCCCTTCTCACGCTTGCCGATCTGGATTTGGATGACGATGATGAGGAAGAGCACGAGCATCACCACCATCATCATGACCTCGATGAAGATGAGCATGAGCATCATCACCATCATCACGACCATGACGAAGACGAGCACGAACATCACCATCACGACCATGATGAGGATGAGCACGAACATCATCACGATGAACATTGTTCCTGCGGCCATGATCATGAGCATGAACACGAGCATCACCATGATCACGACGGCCACTGCTCCTGCGGTCATGACCACGAACATCATCATCACCATCATGGCCATGACGCCGATGAAATTTTCGAGAACATCGGCGTTGAAACCGCGAAACGTTTCTCCGTGGAAAGCCTGCGTGCGGCTTTGGCTCAGCTCTCCGACGAAGAAGAGTACGGTTCCATCCTGCGCGCCAAGGGCATTGTGCAGACCGAAGAGGGTTCCTGGCTGCAGTTTGACTATGTTCCCGGTGAAACCGAGATCCGTGCCGGCAGCGCAGACTACACCGGCCGTCTTTGTGTCATCGGTACTCATATCGACGAGAAGGCGCTTCATACCCTCTTTGGCGTCTGATAAAGGAGTTCTGTATGCGTCCTGATGAAATCATCCCCGTTTACATTGTCTCCGGCTTTCTGGACAGCGGTAAGACCACGCTCATCCACAGCATGTTTGATGATGACAGCTTTTCCCGCGGTCAGAAGACTCTCCTTGTGGTTTGCGAGGAAGGTGAAGAGGAATACGACGAGAAAGCCCTGGCTTCCAAAAACGTACAGGTACATGTGGTTGACTCCGTGGAAGAGATGGAACCACGCATGTTTGTTGAATTAAGCCGGCGTTATCCTGATACAGAACGCGTTATCATTGAATACAACAGCATGTTCACCTTCGCCAAGCTGAATACCATGGTGCTTCCCAAGCGCTGGGAATTGGTGCAGGTCATTGCTTTGGTCGAATCTGCCACATTTGAAAACTATATCGCCAACATGCGTCAGCAGATGGCCGATCCGCTGCAAAATGCTGATCTGATCCTTTTCAATCGCTGTGAAAACGGCATGCCCATCAGCTCCTGGCGGCGTCAGATGCGGGCCATGAACAGCAACGCCACTATCCTTTTTGAATTTACCGATGGACACAGTGACGATGGCGTTTCCGATGAAGACCTCCCCTACGACATGAAGGCCGATATCATCTCCATTGCCGAAGATCAATTTGGCACCTTCTATCTGGATGCTCTCGATCATCCCCAGCGCTATGACGGCAAGACCCTGAAGTTCAAAGGTCAGGTATTCGGTGACAACACACTACCGAAGGATTTCTATCTGTTCGGTCGTCTGGCTATGACCTGCTGTGCAAATGACATCACTTGCTGTGCTTTTATGTGCCGCGGCGGTCTGCGTCCTTCTCAGACCAAATGGTATACACTGACCTGTAAAGTCGAATGTGCCTACAGCCGCCAGCAGGATCGTGAAATGATCGTCCTGACACAGATCGACGCCACCGTTACTGACAAAGCAAAAGAAAAGTACGTCACCTTCAACTGACGCTTGTATCACAAAAAAATGCTTGCTATTCCCCGTTTCTTGTGATATGATGTAAATGTTGATTTCAAGGAGGGTTTTATTATGACCGCTTTACAGATTATCCTGAACATTCTGATGCTGATTGCCTCTGTCATTATGATCATTACCGTTCTGATGCAGAGCAGTGATGATGATGGCATGGGTGCCTTGACCGGTGCCAATAGCGACAGCTTTATGAGCAAGAACAAGAACGCCGCTGCCGAAGTGAAGCTGGCTCTGATCACCAAGATCTCCGCCGCCGCGTTCGTTGTCATTGCCCTGATCATGCTGATTGTGTAATCTGAAACCAATATCAAAGCAACCGGTCCTCGGACCGGTTGTTTGTTTTTACCAGCATTTCCAGTTCACAGTAAAAGACATAGCCATTTTCGGCTATGTCTTTTTTTCATTAGTAGCAATCTATATCAGGTCAGGCCCATCGTACGGATCATGGATTCACGCAGAACATCCAGCTTCTTCTGCGCTGCCGTGCAATCGGAACCGCGCACATTATAGTACAGCTTGATCTTCGGTTCCGTACCCGAAGGACGCACTGCCACCCAGCTGCCATCCTCCAGAATGTACCGCAGCACATTGGAAGTAGGCAAACAACCGAAGCCGTCTTCCGCCGCAATCGGTGTACTGTAGTCAACAACCTGCTTTGTATCAGGCAGCGGAGAAGCACCATTCCGGAGTCCACTCATCATCGCATTGATGCGTTCCAAACCGTCCTTCCCCTTCAGTGTAAAACTGTCCAGACCATCCAGATAGTACCCGAATTCTCTATACAGTTCCTCCAACCGATCCTCCAGTGTTTTTCCATGCGCCTTCCAGAAGGCAGCCATTTCGCAGATGAGCATACCTGCAACCGCTGCATCTTTATCACGTGCGTGTGTTCCCACCAGATAACCGTAAGATTCCTCATAGCCCAGCACAAAATCAAAATCACGCTCTGCGTCTTTTTGTGTCTTGGCCTTTTCAAACTGAGTGATCTTTTCACCGATAAACTTAAAGCCCGTCAGCGTGGAGAATACAGTCAACCCATGGCTGCGTGCAATATCCACACCCAGTTCTGATGTCACGATCGTTTTGACCGCTGCAGGTCGATGAAGTGCATTCAGATCAGTATTGGAAAGGACAAAATCCATCAAAAGTGCACCAGTCTGATTGCCCGTCATCAGCTTATAGCCATCTTTCGTACGAATCGCAATGCCAACACGATCACAATCGGGGTCCGTACCCAGCACTATATCCGCATCGCATGCCTGTGCCTGCGCAATGCCCATTTCCAGTGCACGGCGATCCTACGGGTTGGGCGAAACGACTGTGGGGAAATTACCATCCTGTATGGCCTGCGCAGCAACGTAGGCAACATCCGTAAAACCATCCGCCGCAAGTGCTTGCCACACCGGCACCTTTCCAGATCCATGCAGAGGCGTATAGATGATCTTCAGCGCTTTTTTCGCTTCTGCCGGTACAGGTCTGCTCTGACGCATTACAGCAGCCACAAACGCCTCCGTGGTATCAACGTCTTCGATCAGCTCTTCATTGCCGCTTGTAGGAATAGCGGACAGATCCATCACGTTATCTACATAACGAATCACATTCTTCGCATCTGCAGGGACCAGCTGACAACCCTTTTCATCATACACTTTGTAGCCATTGTACTCCTTGGGATTATGACTGGCTGTCACCACGATGCCGGCAAGAGCACCTACATAAGTCACTGTAAAACTCAGCTGCGGTGTCGGTGCAGCATCACGCTGCAGCCATACGCGGATCCCCATGGCCGCCAATACCGAGGCTGCTTCTTTGGCAAATGTGCTGCTGTTCAAACGCGTATCATACGCAATAGCCACACCATGTTCACGGCAGCAATCTGCCCCATAACGATCCATCAAATAATTACCAAGGCCAATGGTAGCCTTGCGGATCATATAGCGATTCATACGGTTTGTTCCCGCGCCCATCACGCCGCGCATGCCGCCGGTACCAAACTCCAGGTTACGCCAGAAACGATCTTCGATCTCCTTCGAATCACAGTTCAAATCAAGGGCAGCTAATTCATTTCGGGTTTCTTCATCAAAGAACAAATCAGTCTTCCACTGTTCAAAAAGCTGTTTCCAATTCTGCTCGCTCATGTTCCCTTTCCTTTCTTTTCATTTCTCCTGCGGATGATACGGCAGCTGCAAGCCAACTGTACCATCACAAGCCAGAATATGCTGCTTCACAGAAGACTCCGTCTTCAGCCAGACATTCACCGGGCGATCTTTTTCCCGTTCCATCGCATAATCCGCCACAGGCCATAACGCTGTTTCTGCTTCGACAGCCTGGTACAGTTCAATTGTAGCGCCATTGAAGCAATGATGTGCAATCTGTACAATATCGCTGGACAGCTGATCTTTACATTCCGCCAGCAGCACTCTCGACGCTGCTTTCCAGATATCTCCCAAAAACAATGCGCTCTGTCCAGCTGTTGTGATTTTTATCACCGTTGAATGATCATTCACTGTTGAAGGTTCATCCAGATGTTCATGACTGAACAGCACATCAACCGATAGTTCTTCGATCTGATAATGCTCACCCATATGCGGCGTGATTACCGGCACATCCTTACAATGGGATTCCAGTATCTCATAGAACCGCTTCAGCGTTGCACTGTCATGGGATTGTTCCCGCCAGTCTTCACAGTTCTCGGGCAATTCCGTTTCGGGAAAATTGAAAATAAGTCGTTCAAGTTCAACATCATTCCTATGTTCCAGCATCACATCCATAAAGGCGCCGATATGATCCTGATGAACGTGAGAAAAGAACCATCCGCTGATATGCGGCTTTCCGTTACAGTGATCGCACAAGAAACGATACAGCCTTTCCCCTTCTCCTGGGGTAAAATAACCGCCGTCCAAAATGAAATAATGGCCAGATTGCAGCTGATAAACATAGCTCATACCGCAGTCTACAACAGACTGATCCAGAGCCATCTGATAAAGGGTCGTCAATTGTTCTCCCCCTCACGCAGAAATACCACAGCCTCATAAGGCTGCAATATTCCCTGTTGATGTGTATGGTAATTACTTATCAATTCCCTGCCCAGCTCGTTATTTATCAGTTCACAGGGAACTTTGTTTTCGGTAAAATTGGCAATCACCGTCAGGGTCTGTCCCTCCAGATACCGCTCATAGGCATATACCGCAGGGTCATCCTCCAGCAGCGGACGGAAAACACCGTATACAATCACGGGTTCCGCATGGCGCAAAGCAATAAGGCGTCTGTAGTAATGGAACACACTGTCCGGATCTGCCAGTTCCTTTTCCGCATTGATGGACAGATAGTTATCGCATACCGCGATCCAGGGTGTCCCAGTCGTAAAACCGGCATTCTTCTGATCATTCCATTGCATGGGCGTACGTGAATTATCCCGGCTCATACGGGCATTGTATCGCAGCATATCTTCGCTGTCAACTCGTCCGCTGTCTACCCACTGCCGCCAGGCGTTCAGAGCTGCGACATCCTTATACTGGCTGATGTCAGTAAAATACGCATTCGTCATGCCCAGTTCTTCACCCTGATATACATAGGGGGTACCCTTCATCATGTGGATGATGGTCGCCAGCATCTTCGCACTGCGTTCCCTGAAAAGCGGATGGTCATTGCCGAAGCGGGATACCGCCCTGGGCTGATCGTGATTACCAAGATAAAGACTGTTCCACGCCTTTCCTTCCAGGGCCAACTGCCAGCGGTTCAGTGCCGAGCGGAACTGCGCCAGTGTAAAGTCGCATTTGCCCCACCGATCTTCTCCCCCGCGTCCAAGCGAAGTATGTTCAAACTGAAAACACATCTTCAGTTCCGGATCCTATCCACCGGCATACTGGCAGGCGATCTCGGTGGTAACATCATCGGTTTCGCCCACCGTCAGTACGTCATAATGGGAAAGAACGCGGTGATTCAGTTCCTGCAGATATTGATGCGCTGAAGGCTTGTTATTGCACAAAGGCCAAAAATCGCCATACATACGCCCGGGATGCACGGGGCCATCCTCAAAGCTTTCTTTGCCCAGCGTGCCAATGGAATCCAGTCTGAATCCGTCAATTCCCTTACTGCACCACCAGTCCACCATTCCAAGCATCTCGTCCCGGACCTTCGGGTTTGCCCAGTTGAGATCAGGCTGACGTCGGGTATAGAAGTGCAGATAATACTGCTGTGTCTTCTCGTCCCATTCCCAAGCGGAACCGGAAAAACGCGACCCCCAGTTATTGGGTTCATGCCCGTCCACAGCATCCCGCCAGATGTAATAATCGCGATAAGGATTGTCACGGCTGCTTCGGCTTTCAATAAACCAGCGATGCATATCGGAGGTATGATTCGCCACCAGATCCATAATAATCTTTATATCCAGTTTATGCGCCTCTTCCAGCATCCGGTCAAAATCTTCCATGGTGCCGAAATCAGACATGATCTGCTGATAATCGGAGATATCATATCCGTTATCATCATTGGGCGATTCATACACCGGGCAAAGCCAAATAACATCTATGCCCAGTTCCTTCAGGTAAGGAAGCTTTTGAGTAATACCGTTCAGGTCGCCGATTCCATCTCCGTTCGAGTCACAAAAGCTCCGCGGATAGATCTGATAAACGACCGCTTCCTTCCACCATGCATGCTGCTCCATTTTATGTTACCTCTTATCAGAATTCAACCGTCATGCCGTCGTAGCTTACAAGAAAACCGCGTGCTTCCATGTAAGGAACCAGTTCCTCATGCAGGAAGAGTTTTCCTTCTTTGTTTCTGCCGCCGTTATGAGAAAAATGATTGATGACAAAAACTGTATTATTGTCTGCCATACACACTGTCAACATACGCTCCCGCACGCGTACGCAGTCCTCAATGCACATATGGCCGCCGCTGATGCCGGAAGCCAGCATCGTGCAGTCTACGGTGACATAGTCAAAGTGGTAATTCTTCAGCTGTGCCCAGGTCTCCTCTGTAAAAAAGCCTGAATCATGACCGTAGAAAAGCGTCTTTCCATCCTTCTCAATGATATAATTGAAACACTTTTCCAAGGGATTGTGCTTGGCAATGGTGGGAATCACGGTATAACCTTCGATATCGACAAACTGGTACTCTTTCAATTCCTTCCAGTCAATGCCCTTGGTCCAAGCATCACCATGCGGCATGGATTTATATTCTTCCATGCGGCGCACCAACTCGTCATTCCCATACAGGGTGAATGGAATTTCATCCACATCATTTGCAAACCAGTTGCAGCGCATTTTGGTATCTTCAATATAAAAGTGGTCATCATGCGTATGCGTGATCAGGCAGGTTTTGAGATTGGGCAGATCTACACCATACTGCAGCATATGCATATAGGTATCAGGACAAAAATCCAGCAGAATGCGGTCATCGATAATGGCCTGAGAACGGGTGCGCAGGTTTTTTCCGCCGCGTTTTGCCGCTTCCAGACAAGCAGGGCAGCGGCAGAACATAGCCGGCCAACCTTCGGCAGCGGCAGTACCGAGATACTGAATTTTCATTGTTTTACCTCCATACATCGGAAATAAAGCGGCTGTCACATCTTGGCGACAGCCGCGAAGGAATTAACCCTTGACGGAACCGGAAGTCAGACCACCGATAATCTTCTTCTGAGCCAGCAGGTAGAAGATCAGCATGGGCAGCATCTGCAGAATGTAGCAGGCAAACAGCGGGCCGAAATCGGTCTGGTCGGTTGACTTAAAGTTGTAAGCGAACAGAGACAGCGTGAAATGATCGGTCTTGGTCAAAATCAGCATGGGCAGCATGAAGTCATTCCAGATCCACAACGCTTCCTTGATCAAAGCGGTCGCCAGAATGGGCGTGATCAAAGGATGCACGATCTCATAGAAGGTGCGGGCTGTGGAAGCGCCGTCAATGTAAGCCGCTTCTTCAATTTCCGCCGGCAGAGACTGCATGTAGCCTACGTAAAGGAACGTACTCTCACAGGTATTGGAGCCGATGCACAGGATGGCCAGACCGATGGGATTGGACATGCCGAAGGCAGACATCAGTTTGACCAGAGGAATCATTTTTACCTGGAAAGGAATGAAAATACCAATCAGCAGATAAAAGTAGATTGCCTTGTAGAGCTTATTGGAACCCATGGAGCGGGTGACCGCATAGCTCAGGGGAGGCATGATCACCACGTTGCCAATCAGAACGATAGCGGCAATGGTGAACGTGTTCATGAATGCACGCCAGTATCCGGAAGAGTTCAACACTCTGGTGAAGTTATCCAGCATGAAGGACTTTGGCAGCGTGAAGAAGCTGAGCAGACTTTCGCCGGAGGTCTTCATGGCCGTCACAACCGTGATATAGATCGGCAGCAGAATCAGAAGAACACCAAAGATCAGGGCAATGTATGTAAGTGTACTGCTTATTCTCTTTCTCGTCATATCAGTACACCTTCTTTCTGTTGCTGATGGTGGTCTGAACGATGGAGAACACAATCAGGATCAAACTCATTACGATAGCCTCGGCAACAGCCAGGCTGAAGCGCTGACGGTTGAACGCATCCTGATAGATCAGCAAGCTCAAGCTGATGGTGGAGTTGTTGGGGCCGCCATCCGTCAAGCCCTTGATGTAATCGAATACGCCAAGGCCGCCCTTGAGGGTCAGAATGGATACGATAGTGATGGTAGGCATCAGGAACGGGAAGGTGATCTTCCAGAAAGACTGCCAGGCATTTGCACCGTCCAGGCTCGCGGATTCATACAGTTCACCGGGCACAGTCTGCAAACCTGCCAGCATCAGAACTGTAGGCATTGCCACACCCTGCCAAACGTTAACAAACAGAATGCCGTAAATGGCCGTATCCTTTCGTCCCAAAAGGCTCTTTTTCAGAAATTCTATTCCCAGCGCTTTACCCACAGAAGGAATAACGCGCATAAAAATCTGACTGAAAACCAGAGAAATGGTGATGCCGCAAAGTACGGCGGGTACGAAGTACATACCGCGGAAGAAGGTGATACCCTTCACCGGACGGTTCAGGAGCAAAGCGAGCAAAATGCTCAGAATAACGATACAAACCAGCAGCAAAGCCGCATAGGTCAACGTAAAGCTCATGGCTTTGTTATAGCGGCTATTGCTGGCCAGGCTGATATAGTTGTCCAGTCCAATGTAGTTTTTTACACGAGCAATACCATTCCAGTCTGTCATGGAATAGTACGCGCCCAGTCCGACAGGATAGATGAAGAAGATGCTGTAAAGCAGCAAACCGGGAAGCGTGAACAATGTGAAGGTTGCCCGGCGTTGACGACGGATAACCGCATTTTCAGCGCGGTTAATGCCTTTACTTGCCATATTGCTGTACCCCTTTAAGAGACTGCCGCATGGAAAGGTTACTTTCCATGCGGCAGTTGATTTTAGAGAATCAAATCTTTTCGGTCGTCCGAATTACTGCCAGTTGTCAGCGATGCAAGCAGCGCAGGCTTCGTAGTAGGCAGCCAGATCCTGATCAGCGAACAGGCCCTGGATGGCGGAGCCCAGATCCTGACGGACCAGAACGCCGTTGGCGCCCCACTGGTTGATCTGAGTGACGGACATGGCGCCGGACATAACGGTGTTGTAAACATCCATCAGTTCGACCTTGTCATACTCAACGCCCTTGACCATGTTGATGTTGCCATCCACAGCATAGTACTTGGCAGCAACTTCGGTCTGGGTCAGATAATCCAGGAACTTCAGGCAAGCTTCAGGATACTTGGTGGAGGCGGAAATGCCAACGGTGGTATCAACGTTGACGGGAACGATGGGAGTCTCGGACACGGCAGAAGGAATGGCGAAGTAGCCAACGTTCATGTCAGGAGCGGCAGCGCGGATGGAGCCCAGGAACCAGGAACCATCAAAACGCATGGCAGCCTTACCGGTCACGAAATCCTGAGTAGCGCCGTTGTAGTCCAGACCCAGAGGATCTTCGGTGCTCAGGGGCATCAGAGCCAGCATCAGTTCGGCATAAGCCTTGATGGAGGGCACTTCTTCGATGGACAGTTCGCCGGCAGCAACCTGGGCAAACTTCACATGAGTTTCACCGTCCAGAGCGCCCAGCAGACGCTCGGTGATCTGGTTCTGGCTGGCGCCCATGGGCAGGGTGAAAGCGTCATAGCCGGCATCCTTGCACACCTTGGCAACCTCGATCAGGGCTTCCAGGGTGGTGGGGATTTCCAGATTCAGGGCTGCAAAGATGTCCTTGTTGTAATAAATACCATAGGTGGACAGGGTGAAGGGGATGCCAACCTGCTGGCCGTTGTAGTCGCACAGCTCGATCAGGGAAGACTCGATGTTGTTGACGAAATCATAGCCGGCCAGGTCGATGATGTAGCCGTTATCCAGGTAAGCACGATACTGAGCTTCCAGGGGATAAACGTTCATCATGTCGGGGGTGGTGCCGTTGGAGATGCGGGCAGCCAGACCGGAAGCACCGTCGGGGTTGTACGCATACTCAACATGGATGTCGGGATTCAGCGCTTCGAAATCGGCGATGATTTCCTTCATCACGTCCTGCACTTCGCTCTTGAGGCCCATGAATTCGATGGTGACGGTCTCAGCCAGAGCGGCAACGGAAACGAGCATCATCGCGATGCAGAGGAGAAGGGCGACCAGTTTCTTCATAGTGAGAAACCTCCATATAAATAATTGGGAAACGTGAATAAATGTTAACATGAGACAGTTAAGTTTGTCAATCACTTTAGCGTTAAACTTTATACATTTTGTTTAAATTTTCGCCATATAGAACATATTCAATTACATATCAGAACTTCACGATTCAAAAATGCCCGCCCATCGCAGCAGACAGGCAGGCAAAAAGCAAATCATTTTTAAGCAATTATTTCCTTTCGAATGCGTCCGTACATCACAGATGCGACAGCGGTGATCACCGCGATGATCGTCAGGAATATATACAGCAGGCTTGTACCACCCGCCTCCATCAGCTGACCGCCTGTCAGTTGGAAGCACAGGTTGGCTACACCTTTCCCCGCCATTCCGGTCACTGCAATGGCCGTATTGCAATACTGCGGCGGAATGATCTCTTTCGTGACCTGCAGGGAGACGACAAAGAACAGACAAGCCGTCAGAGCCTGGAAGAAGAAGAGCGAGATCATCCAGCCAAGGCTGATATGACTGGCGTAAAGGACCCAGCGAAGCGCCATCAACAGACTGATGACCAGCATACACTTTGCTTTTCCAAGTTTGTCGATGATCTTCTGTGAAACAGCCAGCAGCGGGATCTCTCCCAAAGATTGCAGCAGCAGGATCGTGCCCACATTGGTGGCAGTACCGCCCATCTCCTCCACCAGGATCGGCATGAAGGTGATGTTGCAATAGTGCATACCCAGAATCGCAAAGTTGATAAACAGGAACACCAGAAAGCCTTTTGTATGAAGAGCTGTCGAAATGAATCCGACGGAATCATCTTTGGCAACTGCCTTCTTCTCACCGGGTGCAAACGCCTGGAGCAGCACCAGTGACAGCAGCATCATTGCACCGAAGATCCAGAATACAGCGTCATGGGAAACATAATCGTACACAAGACCGCTGACCTGTACCGACAACGCATATCCGATCGATCCCCACATGCGGATGGTGCCATAGTTGAACTTCGCATCAAGGATCATATTATCCACCAGCGAGCAGGTCGCAATGATGATCGCCTGGGCAACACCGTTCATCACAAACAGCAGCGGCACCGAATGGGTGACAAGAAAACCCATTCCCGCGGCCAGGCATACTACCCACAAAGCCCCTACCAAACGCTTTGGCTTGCCAAATCGGTCAGCAGCCATGCCGATCAACGGCTGCATCACAATCGTGAAAACCGCAGTACCCGATGTCACAAAGGACAGGTCCGTCATTGAAAGGCCGCTATCCGCAAGATAAAGCGTCAAAACGGACAGGAATACGCCCATGGCAAAATAGGATGCAAACATGACACCGGCATGGCAATAAAAAGCCGTGCGCCGGGAGATATTCTTAAACACTGAAAACCTTTCCCCTTCTGCAGCGTTTAGTTTTCCAGAATAACGATCGCTTCATAAGGAAGCAGTTCCCCCGTCTTGTGCTGTTTGTAGTTGGAAATCAGTTCGGTGCCCTTCAACTGCTCTTTCAGTTCGCAAGCCGCGTTTCGGTCCGTCCAATTCAGCAGAACGGTCAGCTTCTGGTCGCCCAGCACACGGCGATAAGCATAGACGGAAGGATCATCCTCCAGAAGTGGCTCAAAAGTGCCCTCCACAATGATGGGCATCGTATGACGCAGTTCAATCAGCCGCCGATAATAGTGAAACACGCTGTCGGGATCGGCAACTGCGGCTTCCGCGTTGATAAAGGCATGGTTGGGGTTGATCTCCAACCACGGCTTGCCGGTAGTAAAGCCCGCGTTGGGGTCCGCCGTCCACTGCATGGGGGTACGGGCATTATCGCGGCTGATGCGCGCAAGGTAGCGAAGCATGTCTTCAGGATGGACCAGACCGGTCTCCACACGCTCCCGCCAGTAGTTATGCACTTCAATATCCTGATACTGTTCCAGACGCGTAAAATACGCATTGGTCATACCCAGCTCTTCACCCTGATAGATATAAGGCGTTCCGCGCATCATATGCACCATTGTCGCCAGCATTTTTGCGCTGCGTACACGGAACAGCTCACTGTCATTTCCGTAACGGCTGACCTGACGCGCCTGATCATGGTTGCTCAGATACAGACTGTTCCAGCCGTCCTTTGCCAGATACTGCTGCCATCGGTTGAAAGCTGCACGCACGGTGGGCAGGTCCGCAGGGTTGTCATTCCACTTGCCAAGCGGTGCGTCATGGCAGATATCATCAGGCGCATCAAAAGAAAATATCATGTTCAGTTCGCTGCCGTCAAGGTTGGTATAACGTACAGCGCCTTCAGCGGTGCCGCCGGCCTCGCCAACCGTCAAAAGGTCATAATTGTCCAAAACACGGCGCCGCATTTCCTGAATGTAGCGGTGTGTGGTTTCGGTATGGCAGCAGCTGTCATGGAAATCACCAAACAAGGCATTCGGGCTCTTGGGGCCGTCATTATAGTTTTCCTTGCCGATCATGCCGATCACATCCATGCGGAAGCCATCCACACCCTTGTCGCACCAGAAGGTCATCATGTCAAAAATTTCATCGCGAACTTTGGGATTGGCCCAGTTCAGGTCAGGCTGTTTCTTGCTGAACAAATGCAGATAGTACTGCCCGGTAGTTTCATCAAATTCCCATGCTGAGCCAGAGAAACAGCTGCCCCAGTTGTTGGGTTCATGACCATCCACAGGATCACGCCAGATGTAATAATCCCGGTAGGGATTTTCACGGTTTTTGCGGCTTTCAACAAACCATGCATGCTCATCCGAGGAATGATTGGCAACCAGATCCATCACCAGCCTCATCCCGCGCTTGTGCATCCCGGCGATCATTTCTTCCCAGTCCTCCATGGTGCCAAACTCCGGCATGATCGCACGATAATCGGAAATATCATATCCATTATCATCATTTGGTGAAGCAAAATACGGACTGACCCAAACAGCGTCTACACCAAGTTCCTTTAGATAGTCCAGATGCGCAGTAATACCCTTCAGATCGCCGATGCCGTCTCCATTGCTGTCCGCAAAACTGCGAGGATAGATTTGATATACTACAGCCTTTTTCCACCAGTTGCTCTTCATCTTTTTCACCTCATCAATAGGATAATCGAAAAGTCGTAAAAACGCATTGCGAATTATAGCATACCCCAAATTGATTGTCTACCTGACATTTAAATGAAATTTGTATTATCAATTCAAGCAATACAAAAGGACTGTGAAAGCGCAATTCTTTCACAGTCCTGTTTGATTGGGTTATCAGTAAGCGATGGAGATCACCAGACCGCCGATGTTATCGGAAGAGACGGAATAAGAGTCAGCACCCTTGGGAATCTGCACCGTGGTATCGGCATAGCCGCCGGATACACGGTAGATTTCGTACTTCAGCTCGCCGTCCTCGTAAACGGCGATATGGGGATGCTGCATCAGGTATTCCACATACTCTTCCAGGCACAGGTCCAAAGCATGCATTGCAGCTGCATTGGCAACGCCCACATAACGATAGACTTTCATTTCCATTGAAATGCCGGTCTTGTAAGACTTGTCCACCGTGTTGGGATACGGGAAATTCTGCACCGGGAAGCGGAAAACATAGCCGTATTTCCAGCTGTTTTCAAACAGCCACTTACCATGCTCGGTGTTGTGCAGCAGCGTGCTGTTGAACTCCTTGTCACCGGACTTGTAGTTGTAGAAGTACACGGAAAGACCGCTCTGATAATCGCTGGTACCGGGATAGGAAACATCCTTGCGTGCCTGTTCAATCAGCTGATCACCGCTGTAGCGGGATTCCAGCGCGGCAATTTTCTTATTCCAGTAATTGGTCTGCGTTTCCATCGTGCGGTAACCGTACTGCACGATCAGGTACTTCATTTCCAGTCCGGCCGCGCGTCCACCTTCATACAGCGACATCAGTGCCTCGGTGGCTTCCTGCTGCAGCATAACGCTGGAATCTTCAGTAGCGACGTTGTTGTTGGCATTCTCATCCGCACGGCTGTAATTGCCAATGCTGACCATCATATCATCCGTCAGGTCAGCAGGCATTGCGTGCCAGCGGTTAATGACAAGCAGTCCTCCGGACAGCATTTCCTTGCGGGTGACGAATTCATCGCGACCGGCAGCCACCGGATAATTGGTGAGATCCACAACGTCCCAGCCTTCCGGAGCAGCTGCAGGCCATTGTGCGTCTGCCTTGCCGGCGGTATCACGCCGCAGGCTCTCCACTTCCGCGTTATAGGCCTCAATGCGCTCATTATTGATTTGCGTCACTTCCCGCAGGTTGTTCTGCTCAGCCGTCTTCATGGTTTGCTGTAAGTAAATATACGCAGCGCAGGCCGCCGCGCACAGCAGCAGCACAATCACCATTAAAACAATCAGTCTGCGATAGACATTCCGTTCTTTCACCTTAGACATACAAATTCACCTTTCCGCCTGAACAGGCTGCTGTGAATAATAAATGAATCCATCATTTTTATATCAAATTTATTACGAAATGTCAACTATTTTGTCACAATTTTCTGAAGTTATTTCCACCCTTCATACAAAGTGGTCATCCACTCCCTCACATCCATATCATATACCCCATTCAGATTTTCGTCAGACAGCACCTGCGTCATACTGCCGCACGCTGCCACATGCCCCCGATCCAGCAGCAAAGCTTTGCTGCCATACTTACGCGCCAGCGACAAATCGTGCACGACCGAAATGACCGCCCTGTTTCCTTCCCGCAGCCATTCATCAATGAGTTCAAAAATCTGCTTCTGATACTTCATGTCAAGATGGTTGCTCGGTTCATCCAACAACAGTATGGACGGACTCTGCGCAAACACCTGAGCCAGGAACACGCGCTGTATTTCTCCACCCGATAATTGCATAATGTTTCTGCTGCGAAGTGATGTCAGCCCTGTAATATCCAAAGCCCACTCCACCATCTCTGTGCCTTCGGGGTCAGTACCGTGCAGCATCCCCTTCTTGTGGGAATACCGTCCCATCGCCACGATTTCATCCACCGTAAAAGCATAGGATACCGTATGCTGCTGCGCCAGAAAGCCGATACGCCGTGCAAGTTCGGCAGGGCGATAGCTCTGTAATTCCCTGCCTTCCAGATACACTTTTCCCTCAATAGAAATCTGTCCGGACAGCGCTTTGGCCAAGGTTGATTTTCCCGCTCCATTTGGTCCGCAAAGCATCAGCCATTCTCCTGCATCGAGTTCAAACGAAACACGATCCAAAATCTGCTTTTTTGCGTAATAAGCATTTAACTCCCGCACCTGAAGCATCATTGCCGTCCCTCTTTCCTGCTTCTCGCGAAAATGACAATGAACACAACTGCACCGATCAACGACGTCACCACGCCGATCGGAAGCTCCAGCGGGCTCAAGACCGTGCGGGCAATCAGGTCGCAAAGCATCAGCAATACTGCTCCGCCAAACGCTGAATACTCCAATAATTTTCGGTGATTCGGCCCCGTGATCAACCGCATCATATGCGGAACGATCAGCCCGACAAAAGCAATCGTACCGCCAATGGCTACGCTGATCCCGATCAATCCCGCAACACTGATCAGCACGATGATCTTCGTCCTTTTGACATTGACGCCGATCCCATGTGCGTTCTCCTCCCCAACCGCGAAGGCATTCAGTTCTGTTGCATGAGCCCGCAGCATTCCTCCGAAAATCACCAACGCTGTAGCAA
This sequence comes from Clostridia bacterium, assembly GCA_045599485.1. Classification (GTDB taxonomy): domain Bacteria; phylum Bacillota; class Clostridia; order Christensenellales; family Aristaeellaceae; genus SFMI01. The sequence goes on from JAZRWA010000037.1 coordinate 37,567, forward strand.
GCACCAACGCATTGGCAAAGGTACTTCCCGATAAAGACCCCATCGTCCAGAAGGTAATGGTCCGCAGTTTTTCACCTGAGAAAGTGATCAGCAGGCTCAGCACCGCATTGACAAACATGGAAAAGATCACGCCGATTAGAATAATTGTTGAAGCCGAAAAGCTTTTATCCAGCGCAAACGTCAGTCCCAGCACAAGCAGCAGTGATATCAGCGCAAAAAGCACAGCCATCAGCATCGTACCCGTCAGCGGCAAATTTCGTGTTTCAAGCCCTATCAGAATGGCAATCACCGCTCCCAGGGAAGCACCCGAAGAAACACCCATGGTAGAGCCGTCTGCCAAAGGATTCTTGAGCAGTCCCTGCATTGCCGCGCCGCTGAGCGCCAGTGCCGCGCCGCACAGGGCGGTACAGATCACTCTGGGCAATCGAACCGACCAGATGATCCCCGCCGAGATTCCTTTCGGCATTGGCTGTCCCAGCATTCCGTGCCAGATGACGTCCAGAATATTTTCAAGCGGAAGGGCTACGCTGCCAAGGCTGACGCACAGCACGCAGATCGCCGCAATCGCAAGCAGCAGCAGCAAACGTGTCGTCCATTTCGGGTTTTGTCTTCGCATAGTCTCAGTCCTTCAAAAACACGGCGGAAGTGTTTCTTCCGCCGTGCTGTTTTTTATTATTGCGAAATGAACCGGTACAGGGTTTCCGCCGCATCCACAATACGGGGACCGGGCCGGGAAACCTCGTTGCTGTCCGCATTCAGAATCTTGCCGCCCTCAATTGCCTTCAGGCTGCCCCAGCCTTCGCGGCCGGCAATTTCTTCCACAGGCGTCGGGCCATAACCATAGTACATGGAGATGGTCACGATATAATCGGGATCGCGGCTCAGCACCTGCTCTTCGGAAATAGCCGCCCAGCCATCCACATCGGCAAAAGCATTCTTCAGACCGCAGATCAGAGCAATTTCATCCATGAAGGTGCCGCTGCCGGCCGTCCACAGGCCCCATTCCAGCGGGGAAACCTCAAAGTAAACGGTCTTTTCGGTTTCGGTGGTCTTTTCGGCAAGCGCAGCAAGACGGGTCTGCATATCGGTAATCAGAGCTTCCGCTTCAACGTTCTTGCCGGTCACAACACCCAGCAGACGAATGGCCTCGTAAATTCCCTTGATATCCTGCGCATTGGAAACGATCACGTTTACGCCGGCATTTACAAGGGCTTCGTTCTGCTCCACGGTCTGGCTCATTTCCGTCATGACAACCACATCGGGTTCCAGTGCCAGGATCTGCTCGATATTGGTGTCATAACCGGAGGATACTTCGGCAATGGCAAACACACTCTCGGGATAGTCGCAATAGGTACCACGACCCACGATCAGGTCACCGGCGCCAATGGCGTACAGGATTTCACAGTCAGCAGGCTGCAGCACCACGATTCGCTTCGCGGTTCCATTCAATGTCACTTCACGGCCTGCCATATCCGTCACGGTCAGGCTTTCATCTGCCAGCACACAGCAGCATGCGGCGCACAGGCAGCACGCCAGCACCAGGGCAATCAGTTTTTTGAGCATTGTTGTTCTCCCCTTCGTTTATTCTGCTAAAGCAGCCGGCATAAAAAAACCGTTCTTTCTCTATGGAGAAAGCAACGATAAAAAGCACCTCTGCAGCGGTGTCATTATCCTTACTCCCATCCCCAGGGGACAGATCGGTGTAAACAGGTCTCCCGGCTTTGCATCATCCTACTCAAGCCCCTTCTCATCCTTTCAGACAATGGTGCGCCCTCAGGCGCTTGCTTTTTCGTCCGCTTCACGGTTACTGGGATAGCACGGGAATCTCACCCGTTTCCCATGGCGCATTGCTGCGTCGCATGTTTCCATGCAGATACACCGGCTGATTCAGTTGTCATTTTTATTATACCACACCGATACCCAAAGTCAAGCCCGATCGATCTCCAGACTGACCGGGCAATGATCACTGCCCATCACATTATTATGGATCTCCGCCGAGGTGATCTGTTCCGCCGCATCGTCTGATACAAGGAAATAATCAATACGCCATCCCACATTTCTTTCACGCGCACTGAACCGGTACGACCACCAGGAATATTTTTTCTCTTCCGGATGCAGCATGCGATAGGAGTCCACAAAACCGCTGTTCAGCAGTTCGCTCATCTTTCCGCGTTCTTCGTCCGAAAATCCGGGATTCATATGGTTTCGGTCCGGATTTGCGATATCTATCTCCTCGTGCGCCACATTCAGATCACCGCAAAGAACGACTGCCTTTTTGGCCTTCAGCTTCAGCAGATACTCCTTGACAGCATCCTCCCATTCCATCCGAAAAGGAAGCCTTTTCAACCCGTCCTGGGAATTGGGTGTATAGCAGGCTACCAGATAAAAATTCTCAAATTCCAGTGTCAGGACGCGCCCCTCATGATCCAGTGCCTCAATACCCAGTCCCTTGGTAACATTCAACGGTTCCTTTCTCGTAAAGACCGCCACTCCTGAATAACCCTTTTTCTCAGCATAATTCCAATAAGCGTGATACCCGTCCAAGGGCAAATCCACCTGTCCTTCCTGCAGTTTGGTCTCCTGCAGGCAAAAAACATCCGCATTCAGTGCGCGAAAGCTCTCCATAAAGCCCTTGCTAAGTACTGCCCGTAATCCATTCACATTCCATGATACCAGTCGCATTTTCGTTCCTCATTTCCATTGTATTGCCAACAATGTTTTTTCGTGTTAAACTCCTTATCGTCAGGAGGCGTTAGAATGAATCCAACCTCTCAGTTGAATGAAATGTGCCGCAGAGCCTCATCACGCAGTGTCACGTTTTATTCTCATTTTTTGAATCTTGCCGAGCAAAAAGAAGGACTGATTGCCGCCCGCCGGGAAGGCTTGTTTTATACGCTTTGGGGCGGTGCAGAAGGCGCCGAAAGATGCATTCTGGCAGTTTCTTCCGAACAGGAACCCGACCGTTTCCTTTTCCCGCTGTCCTGTCTGCTGATCGCTCCGCGAAGTGCCCGTTTTAGCGGTCCGCTGGCTCACCGGGATGTTTTGGGCAGCCTGATGGCACTTGGCATTACCCGGGAACAGCTGGGCGACATCGTCCTGCGTGAAGAAGGCGCCTATCTTTTCTGTCTGGACAAAATGGCCTCTTTTATTGCCGACTCTTTGGATGCGGTCGGCGGCACTCCTGTAAAATGTTCCATGACCGACGCCCCGCAGGGTGAACTTCGCAAAACGCAGCTTTGCCGCTTGCAAGTTGCTTCTCCCCGTGCCGATGCCATCGTCGCCCATTTGTTTCGTCTTTCCCGGGCTGATGCGCAGGAATTGTTCCGCCGCGAAAAAGTCACGCTTGATGACGCTCCCTGCCTGAGAACAGATACCATTCTGCAGGAAGGGCAAGTCCTTTCCGTCCGCGGTTTCGGGCGCGCACGTTATGACGGTGTCGAAAACCTCTCCAAGAAGGGAAAATACAATCTGCTGATCTCTCTTTACTCCTGATCGATATTCTCAACCCGAATCATCAGGTCGCTGCATTCCCGCGGCGACAACGCCTCAAAATATCTTTGTTCCAAGGGGATCCATTCCTCAAAGAAGCGTTTCCCCCATTCCGCACCGTTCCGCCGCAGTATTCTTTCCCGCTGACAATCAGGATCAATTTCCACAAACACCTTCAGATCGTAATACATTCTAAGCTTCGGATGCAGGCTGTATGCCCCTTCGATGATGTTCAGGCGTTTCGGTGTCACGATGCTTCCCTGTGTGATGCACTTTTCTGAGCAGTTATATGGCCGATAAATGACATCTCTGCCTACAGACAACGGCATCAATACTTCCGTTTCAAAGCGTTCCCGATCCATGTTGCCGCCGGGCTACGCCAACCTTTGTGAGGTGCGCTGAAAAGGCTGCAAAAAGAAATCGTCCATATGAAAAACCGCCGCGTCATACACTTTTTGAATGCTGTCCGCCAGCGTTGTCTTCCCTGACGCGCTGCCGCCATCCACCGCAACGATGATTCTTTCCATGCCTGTTTTCAACAATTGGTTTATTTTTTCAAACAACGTC
>JAZRWA010000038.1:0-45159 GCA_045599485.1 Clostridia bacterium
AGCTCCCGCAGGCGGATGCGCTCATCGTCCTCGTCGGAGTCCTCCCCCGGCAGCACCCAGCCGCGGGTCCCGCAGAAGGTGAAACCATCGATGGTCACGGCGTCATTCTGGATGGCATACATTCCTTCGGGCAGATTCTCGCGCACGCGGCCGATGGAGCTCCACCAGTAGTCATGGTTGCCGCGAAGCAGCACTTTGGTACCGGGCAGCTCCGCGATCTCCTCCAGATCATGCTGGGCATGCTCAAGCTGCATGGCCCAGCTGATGTCGCCGGGAATCAGCACGACATCGCCTTCCGTCACTCTTTCGCGCCAGTCCGTGCGGATCTTATCCCAGTGTCCTTCCCAGTGGGAACCGAACACATCCATCGGTTTATCGTCTCCCCCGGGGAGATGCAAGTCGCCAATGGCATAGATGCTCATTTTATTCTTTTTCCGTTCATCTGGTCATAGTCATCGGCTTCTTCATCATCAAAGGCGTCCATATCCTCGCCGTCCTCTTCCTCGCCCATGGCTTCCAGAGACATTTCACCATTCTCTTCCTCATCGGATTCGGGAATGATCTCGTCCATGGTGCTGATGGGATCGATGCTGATGGCATCTTCTTCGGAGACCGGCACATTTTCATCGCCGTTTTCCGTCGCCTTTTCGTTATTGCGGTCGTCCATCTCCTTGAAGCAGAACAGGCAGACGTCCTTACCGGGCATGACGGGATGTTCACCGCAGGCAGAGCACATCTCCAGCTCCTCACGGACGCCTTCGCCCTTCATTTCCATGCGGCAGATCTTGCAGTATTTTCCCCCATCCAGAATATAATTCAGTTCGCAGCGGGGGCATTTGGTCAGTGCCATATTGGTTTATCCTCCAGATTGTTGCATTATTCCTTCGCGGATCCGGCATCCGCGTTATTTGTTCTTTTCTGTTTCGCCTACGGCGTACAGCATGCGGATTATACTACGGTTTATCATCATACGCAAGCCCTATCCGTCAAAAACAATCTGTTTTTTCAAAAAAAGACGCGCATCTCTGCGCGTCTTGGATCAATTCTTTTTCAGGAAAGCAATCATGCGCTCCGCGATCGTCTCGCAGGCCCCCGTATGCACGGTGCAGGCATGCGGATAGCCCTGAAGTTCCAGGTATTCGGGCTGTACCTTTTGAGCCCCCTCCAGGATGATACCGGCGCTTTCCGGACTGATCGTACGATCACCTGTGCTTTGTACAACCAGCAGCGGGCAGTGGATCCGGTCAAGACCACCGCGGGCAAGACGCATCAAATGGCTCAGATCGCCGGAGCTCTTGGTGGGAAAGGTATGATATCCCATGGCGTAATCCCGCATCAGTGTGACAGGCGCCGGTCCGCGGGAAGGGAAAGATACCGTGGGTTTTACCAAAGCCAGCACCTTGGACAGGCTCATGCCGCGTCTTGGCACCCGCATGGGGGCGGAAATGGCCACGCAGCTGTCCACTCCCATACGCTCCGCCGCCAGCAGCGACAGTACACCGCCCATGGAAAGACCGGCCGCCGTCACAGCAGCGTACTCCCTTTTCAGCTTCTCAACAGCTTCTTTTTCCTGCCGCAGCCAGTCCCGCCAGTTGGCTTTGAGCATATCCTCCATCACGGTACCGTGACCCTTGAGGCGAATGCCCATTACTGTATACCCCGCTTCATTGAGCAGACGCGCCAACGGCAGCACCGAAGCCGGTGTGGAAGTGAAGCCATGCGTCAGCAGAATGGCGTGATCGCCGCCCTGCAGAAAGAACGCCTGTGTCAGCTCTTCATTTCTCATTCGAGTTTTCCTCTCATTCCATATCGCCGAGTTCTTCGGTCGCTTCCTCATTGCCGATCAGCAAAAGAACATCACCGGGCTCCAGTTCCGTATCGGCAGTAATATCGGAAATCACCCGGTCACCCCGGCGGATGGTCAGCAGGGTTACGCCATAACGACGGCGGATGTTGATGGCACCGATGCTTTTATGGCTCCAACCGGCAGGAACGCTGCGCTGCACCAGCCGCAGGTCGCTGCCCAGTTCTCCCATATCCACGACGTTCGGCCGTACCAGTTTGTTGGCCAGGCGCACCGCCATATCCCGCTCGGCATAGACCACACGGTCCACCCCCAGCTTTTCCATCACTCTGGCATGCAATTCATCATTCACCTTGGCGATGACCAGCGGCACACCGGCCTCCTTGCACTGCATGGCGATGAGCACAGAATCGCGGATATTTTCGCCAATGGCAATGATCGCCACGTCAAACTGCTGCACCTCCAGCCGCCGGAAGGACGCCTCCTCGGTTGCATCCGTACAGACGGCATTGGTCACAAAATCGCTGATCTCTTCCACTGTTTCCATGCGGCTGTCCACCGCCAGCACTTCCTGGTCCTGTTCTGCCAGTTCTCTGGCCAGCGAAGAGCCGAAGCGGCCCAGACCGAAAACCACAAACTGCTTTTTGTTTTTCATATTGTCCTCATCCGATCAAAATATGTTCTTCAGGATAGTTCAGTCCCTTGCCCTCCCGCTTGGGCGAGCCGCTGAGCAGCAGCACCAGCGTCATGGGGCCGACCCTGCCGATATACATCAGCGCCACCAGCAAAAGCCGACCCGTCAGGGTAAAGCGGGATGTGCCGGAAGCCGTCAGACCTACAGTAAAGAGAGCGGAAGCCGTTTCATACATCAAGTCGATCAGGCTGACACCGCGACCTGCCTCTGTGACCGTCATGACCAGCGTTGCCGTCAGGAGCAGAAACAGATCGGCCATCACGATACAAACAGCCGTGCGCACGGTGGTCAGTGAAATCCGCCTTCCGAAAACGGTGATATCTCTCTGTGCCTTGACCGTAGAGACCACCACCAGAAGCAGCATCAGCACAGTTGTTGTTTTGACGCCGCCGCCCGTAGAAGCCGGGGAGGCGCCGATGAACATGAGCACAATGCCGATCAGCTTGCTGCCGTCGGTGAGCTTTCCCTGATCGATCATGCTGAAACCCGCCGTACGCGTGGTCACCGACTGAAACAGCGCGTCCAGAATGCCGGTACCGGTGTAATTGCCCTCAAGCAGCAAAAACAGCACAAAGCCCATTAGCAGCAGGGTGCCGGTGGCAATCAACACCAGACGGGTATGCAATTGCATCCGGCTGAAGCTGAAGCGCTGACGAACGGTATCGGTCAGCACCGCGTAACCGATGCCGCCGCTGATGATCAGCAGGGACAGCACCAATGTCATATATGCGCTGCCGCGGAAGATCGCCATCCCACCGCTTTGACCAAGCAAATCAAAGCCGGCGTTGCAAAAAGCGCTGACCGAATGGAAAACGGCATACCAGGCTCCCGTTGCCCAGCCGAAGCGGGGCACAAAAGCCGCCAGCAATAATAGAGCGCCCACGCCCTCCACCGCCAGGGTCACCCGGGCCATGCGCAGCATATCCCGCCATGTAGCGGCAATGCCGTCCGCACCGGCACTTTCGCTGATCAGCATACGGCTTTTGAGTGAAATGCGTCGTCCCAAAGCCTTCAGCAAAAAGGTGGCAAACAACATGAAGCCCAAGCCGCCCACCTGAATGAGCAGCAAAATGAGGACTTGTCCCGTCATTGTAAAGGCCGAGGCAGTATCCAGTACAGTAAGACCCGTCACACAGACAGCAGAGGTGGCGGTAAAGAGTGCTTCCGTCAAACCGATGGGGGCGGTCACGCTGAAGGGCATCAGCAAAAGTACCGTACCCAGCACGATCAGCACAGCAAAGCCCAGGGAAAGCACCTGTGCGGCATTCCATTGATGTTTTTTCATGTTTCCAATTACCGTAAAAAAGGCCATCCTTCCGGATGGCCTTTTCATGGTCCGTCAATCAGGCTTCAGGCTCATCCTCGCCGTCAGCGGGAAACAGGGGCTTTCCGCAGGCAGGGCAGAGATTTTCCTCTTCAAAGTCAAAGCCGTCAATATCGAAGGTGACTTCGTTGCCGCAATGGGGGCAGGTGTATTCCACCACTTCGCCCTCTTCGTCTTCGTCGTCCTCTTCATCCTCGTCGTCTTCATCTTCGTCATCCAGCAGCAGATCTTCGATATCCGCCAGATCATCGTCGATGCTTTCGACATACTCGTTCAGCTCATCGTAATCCTTACGAAGCTCGGTCAGCTCATCGGCCATCTGCTCCAGCACATCCAGCGCCTTGAGGAACAGTTTGCCCTCGTTGGTCTCGTCGCTGATCTGCATGCCTTCAGCCAGGCCCTTGAGATAGGCCACGCGGTCATTGATGCTGTTCATGGTTTACTCCTCAGGCTCTGGACAGATATTCGCCGGTGCGGGTATCGATCTTGATCTTGTCGCCGATGTTGATGAACAGAGGCACCTGCAGCTCGTAGCCGGTCTCAACGGTGGCGGGCTTGAAGTTGTTGGTAGCGGTATCACCCTTGAAGCCGGGTTCGGTCTTGGTGATCTCCAGATCCACAAAGTTGGGAGCGGAAACAGAGAAGGCGCTGCCCTTGAAGAACATGATGGTCACATTGGTGTTTTCCTTCACGTACTTAATGGCTTCTTCCACCTGGCTGTAGTTCAGGGGCATCTGCTCGAAGGTTTCGGGATCCATGAAGTAATACAGCTCACCATCGTTATACAGGTATTCCATTTCCTTGGTCTCGATGACCGCTCTGGGGAACTTGGCGGTGGGGTTGAAAGAGGTTTCGACCACAGCACCGGTCATAACATTCTTCAGCTTGGTACGGACAAAGGCCGCGCCCTTGCCGGGCTTAACATGCTGGAAATCAACGATCGTCCAAACGCCGTTTTCCCATTCAACAGTAACGCCCTTTTTGATATCGCCAGCAGTAATCATTGTTCATTCCTCCATTTAATTGATCTCAAGGGTATTTTATTTGCAAAAGGACGGCGCTCAGAGAACGCGCAGTTCCTTGGATGCACTGCACAGCGGACGCCCGCCGTCTTCAGTCACGACACAGGTGTTTTCAATGCGTACACCGCCAAGACCGGGTACATAGATGCCTGGCTCAATGGTGATGATGTGGCCGGGCTCCAGCACATCATTGCTCCGGGAGGAGACTCTGGGCTCCTCATGGATATCGATGCCGACGCCATGGCCCAGACTGTGGCCGAAGCACTCGCCATAACCGGCCTCGGCAATGATGTCACGGGCGATCTTGTCCAGTTCGCAGCCGGTCATGCCGGGTTTGATGGCCGCCTGGGATACTTCCTGCGCCTTCAGTACGATCTCGTAGATCCGGCGCATTTCCTCCCCGGGCTGACCCACCGCCACGGTACGGGTCATATCGGCATCATAGCCGTGATAGCGGGCACCGAAGTCCATGGTAACCATGTCTCCCGCCTTGACCACACGATCGCCGGGCACAGCATGCGGCAGAGAGCCGTTCTCGCCGGAAGCCACGATGGTGTTGAACGCCAGCTTCTCGGAGCCGAGGGACTGCATTTTGTAATCCAGTTCCAGCTGAATCTGACGCTCGGTCATGCCGGGACGGATGTACGTGCAGATGTACTCAAAGGCTTCACAGGTGATCTCACAGGCGCGCTCGATGCAGCGGAGCTCTTCGGCATCCTTCACACGGCGCAGCTGCTCGGGTTTGAAATCCAGCGGAACAAACTCAACACCGGGCATATCGCGTTCCATGTCCTTCATGGCGCGCACGGTGATGATGTTGTCCTCGATCGCCAGCTTTTTGATGCCGGCCTGCTCCAGCAGCTCCATGGCCACCTTGACATGGCCGACGCCGGGACGAACGGCGTGAATTTTGAATTCGGGGCACTGCTTTTCGGCAGCCTCGACATAACGGAAGTCGGTAATCACGGCACGGATGCCCGCCGCAACCAGCAGCAGACCCTCGCCGGTATAACCGCTCAGATAAAAAATGTTGGACGTGTTGTGAATCAGTGCCGCCGTATCGCTGTCAAGCAGCGCCAGCAGGTTTTCGCTTCTGTCCATTTTCTCCTCCGATACAGGCATTCAATAGATAACCTTTATGATTTTATCACAAAAATCTGCCGAAATAAAGAGGGAATCTTGCTTTTTGCCTTTTTTCGGTAAAAAATCTTTTCTTTATCCGCCTGTCAAACCTGTTTAGCCGTTCCACTCGCCGTCAAAAACAAATTCCGCGGGACCCTGCTGATAGACGTGGTTGTCCTCACCGCTCCAGGTCACACGCAGATTGCCGCCCGCAAGACGCACCTCGGCATTGCGGTCCGCATTGCCGCACAGCACCGCCGCCACCAGTGAGGCGCAGGCGCCCGTACCGCAGGCCAGCGTTTCACCGCTGCCGCGTTCCCACACACGCATCTGCAGCGTTCCGCGGTCAATGACGCGTACAAACTCCACATTGGTGCGGTTGGGAAACAGCTCGTGGTGTTCAAACACGGGTCCGATGGTCTCCAGATCGAGCACCTCGGGGTCGCGCACAAACATCACGCAATGAGGGTTGCCCATGTTGACGCAGGTCATGAACCACAACTGACCCATCACCTGAATACGCTGCTTGAGCACCATGTTGCCCGTCAGATTGACAGGGATCTTTTCAGGGGTCAGTTCCGGCGTGCCCATATCCACACGGACGCTGAGTACCTTGCCGTTTTCGACCTCCAGACCGATGGAGCGGATGCCGCTCTTGGTATCGAGGTTGAACTCGGTCTCCTGCGTCAGACCGCGCTCGTACACATACTTGCCGATGCAGCGGCAGGCATTGCCGCACATTTCGGCTTCGCTGCCGTCCCGGTTGAAGATGCGCATGGCAAAGGGCGAGGTCTCCCCCGGCTCAATAAGCACGATGCCATCGGCGCCTACGCCGTAATGCTCGCGGCACATCTGCTTTGCCAGCACGCCCGGATTGGGCACATACTGATCGAAGCAGTTGATATACAGATAATCATTGCCGATGCCTTGCATTTTTGTAAAACGCAGCATATTATCTTTCGTCCTCCCGCGGCTGTTACATTCTTTCGGGGGCTTCCATACCGATCAGATACAGGCCCGTTTTGATCACCGCGCGAACAGCCTCGGTCAGCTGCACGCGGGCGGCCACTTCATTCTCACCGCCGTCCAGAATACGGTGCTCGTAATAATACTTATTATAAGCCTTGGCCATTTCGGTCACCGCGCGGGTGATCATGAAAGGCTCATTGGTACGGCAGGCGGCACGTACATCCTCGGGGAAGCGCACCAGCAGGCGGATGATCGCCTGTGCCTCATCATCGCACAGCGCCGCGTAATCGGGCTCGGCAGTCACCTCACCGGCCTTGCGCAGCAGGGAGCAGCAGCGGGCAAAGGTATACTGTACATAGGGACCGGTCTCGCCTTCAAAGTTCAGCGCGCGATCCCACCAGAAGTCGATGTCCTTGATGCGGCTGGCGGACAGATCGGAATAGACCACCGCGCCGATGCCGACCTGACGGGCCACTTCGGCCTTGTTTTCCAGTCTGGGGTTCTTTTCTTCAATGATGGCCAGCGCCTTATCCTGCGCGCGCTGCAGCAGCTCCTGCAGGTACACCACGTGTCCTTCACGGGTGGAAAGCGTCTGTCCCTCATAGCTGACCATGCCGAAGGCCACATGCTCCAGCTCGTCCTTCGCCCAGTCATAGCCCATCATTTCCAGCGTTTTGAACCACTGACGGAAATGCAGATCCTGCTGATAGGCCACAATGTACAGGGCCTTGTCAAAATTGTAAGTATCCTTGCGGTACAGCGCCGCGGCGATATCGCGGGTGGCGTACAACGTGGCACCGTCGCGCTTCAGGATGAGGCAGGGCGGCATCTTGTAGGCTTCCAGATTGACGATCTGGGCGCCGTCGGATTCCTCCAGCAGACCCTTTTCCTTCAGCTCGTTGACCACGCGGTCCATTTTATCATTATAGAAGCTCTCACCGGCATAGCTGTCAAACTTGACGCCCAGCATGTCGTAGACCTTCATGGCGTCGCGGAGGGTGACCTCCTTGAACCAGGTAAAGATCTCCATGGCTTCGGCATCGCCGTCCTCGATCTTCTTGAACCAGGCACGACCTTCGTCTTCCAATTCGGGATGCTCCTTGGCTTCCTCATGGAAGCGGACGTACAGGCGGGTCATGCCGTCTACGCCCTCGCGTTCCACTTCTTCCTTGCTGCCCCAATGCTTGTAGGCGCAGATCATTTTGCCAAACTGCGTTCCCCAGTCGCCCAGATGGTTGATGGAGACCGTTTTCCAACCCAGAAAATCATAAATGCGGCACAGCGCGTTGCCGATCATGGTGGTGCTCAGATGGCCGATGTGAAAGCGCTTGGCAATGTTGATGCTGGAATAATCCAGCACGACCGTGTGGCCGCTGCCCTCGCTGCCGCCGCCCCATTTTTCAGGCGCAGCCATGACAGCCCCCAGCGTTTCACGGGCAAAATTGGCCCGGTTCAGATAAAAGTTGAGATAACCGTTGACCGCCTGCGCGGTGCAGAAATCGGGATCATCAATGACGGACGCCAGCTTCTGGGCGATCATGGGAGGACCCATGCGCAGCGCTTTGGACAGTTTGAAGCAAGGGAAGGCGTAGTCGCCCATTTTGCTGTCCGGCGGCACTTCCAGCACCGCGGCATAATCCAAACCGGTATCAACGCCGGCATACGCTTTTGCCACCGCATCACTGACCACAGCGGCGATCCTCTGTCTGATGTCCATACTCGCATCCTCCACAAGCAGAAAAATACAGGGTGTATTGTAGAGCAAATCTCGAAAAAAATCAAGAGCTTCAATCATTTTCGCAAGAAAGCCCCAAAAACGCGGATTTTTTGAGCAAAAATCTCATCGTTCACCGGTAGGGTTTCATGCTCTGCAGCAGCTTGCTTTTATGCCAGTTCACATGAATTTGCCTGTGATGCATACGAGCGACCTACCGTATTCCCCATGTGTATTGATGTGATATCATGTACGCTCGAAACCACAGCGATCCCGCTCACCTACGAACGTTCAACAGGAAAGGTGTGTCTTTTTTATGTTTTTTGCCAAAAAGCGCGGATTAGGAGTTTCACAAGGCAAAAATGTGATATAATAGCGGAAGATTTTTTTGATTCTCGGAGGTTACCATGCCGCTGATTGCTTTGACGCCCAGCTGGGATACCCAGAATGAGCATTTTTATGTTCCCAATGATTATGTGACCGCCGTGCAGGCGGCGGGCGGTGTGCCCATGGTGTGCTCCTTTGCCGATTCACAGGAAATGGCCGATGAAATGATGGCGCATGCCGATGCGCTGCTGCTGACGGGCGGCGCCGATGTGGACCCTGCCGTTTACCATGAGGAAATGCTGCCCATCTGCGGTGAGCTGGCACCCATGCGCGACAAGATGGAGCAGATGCTCATCCGTGCCGCGCTGAAATACAACCGTCCCATGCTCGGCATCTGCCGCGGACTGCAGATGGTCAATGCCGCGCTGGGCGGCACGCTGTATCAGGACATTGCGGAGCAGTACGGCAAGCAGGTGCTGCATCCCCGCAGTGACCGCCCCCGTGACGGCGTACACAACATGAGCATTGCCGCCGGCTCCATGCTGGAAGCCGCTTACGGCTGCCGTGAGGTGATGGTCAACAGCCGTCACCATCAGGCCTGCAAGGTGCCCGCGCCCGGTCTCAAGGTGGTGGCTACGGCCGAAGATGGTTTGATCGAAGGCCTGGAGAGCACCTCCGGCACGCCCATCCTTTGCGTGCAGTGGCATCCCGAATCCATGCGGGCGGCCATTCCCGTGCACATGGCCGTGTTCAACTGGATCGTGCATGAGGCTTCCCGATGAACCGAGTGGTCCTGATTGCCGATCTGCACGGCAATCTGCCCGCGCTGGAGGCATTGGAGCAGGATCTGAACCGCCGGGGGCTGAAGGAGATCTGGTGCCTTGGCGACATCGTGGGCAAGGGTCCTTCCTCTCCATAGACCTTTGACTGGGCCATGGCACACTGCTCGGTGCTGCTGCGCGGCAACTGGGATGAAGGCATCGGCAAAAAGCTGTTCCCCGCCGATCAGTTCTATTATGATCAGCTGGGACCGGAACGCATGAAAAAGCTGCTCGAGCTGCCGCAGGAGCATCACACCGTGACCGGCAACAAGCGGGTACGCCTACTGCACGGCCGCCCCATCATGCCGTCCCTCCTTTCCGCCCATGACCCTGCTGACAAGCTGATGTGGCTGTTCAAGCCGCAATATGACATTGTGGGCTATGCGGACATCCATCACCCCGAGCTGCGTCCCTTCCGTGACGGCAAGATCATTTTCAGCATCGGCAGCGTCGGCAACGCTTTAAGCTCGCTGCCCTGCGTGCAGTACAGCATCCTCAGTTGGGAGGAAAACGGCCTGGCAGACATCGCCTTCTGCTTCGTTCCCTATGACAACGCCCGAGCAGTGCGGGAAGCCGAAGCCGTTGAACTGCCCCGCAGGGACGCCTGGATTCAGGAAGTGACCACCGGCGTTTACGGCCGTGCCAAATCCACCTGAAGGCCCTTCCGACCGCATAAAAACCGCCTTTCGCTCTTCGGAACGAAAGGCGGTTTTTTTATGAATTATTCCGGATCGGCTGTGTTCTTCTTTTTGCCGTTCTTTTTGGCGCGGCGCGTTTTGAACAGCCGCACCGTGCCGTAACCGACACCGCCGATGATAACGGCCCACGGCAGCGCCGCCACCGCGAAGATCACAAAGGCTTCCAGCATTTCGCCTACGGCTCCAAAGGAAGCGGCGATCGCCTCGCCGATGCGGTCGAACAGGGTGGGCGTCTTTTCCCCCTCGCCGCTGTTGTCGGACAGTTCGCGCAGCGTGATGTAAACATAGCTGTTCTGCACTTTGCTGTCGTAGCCGTTCAGCCGTCCCTGATAGGAATCGATCAGGTACTGCGTTTCGCTGACGGCTCCTTCCAGCTCGATCAGGTCGGCGATGTCTTCCGCCTGTGCCATCAGGGCGGTCAGCCGCTCCAGCTTGGCACGCTGGGTATTGAGACGGGTCTGGATATCCTGATAGCTTTCGCTCACATCGTCACTGCTCTCGCTGTAGGAGGAGACCGTACCGATCTTGCCCGCGCCGCTCAGAAAAGCATCCAGATTCTGAGAAGGCACACGCAGTGTCAGGCTGGTGCGGCGCATTGATTCCTTACCGTCGCCGGAAACGCTGACCGATTCAAAATAGCCGCCGTTTTCCGTCATCAGCGCCTTGAGCGCCTCATAATCCGCATCATACTGCTGCGTCTTGATGGTCATGTTGCCCGTTCGGATGATCTTGGCGGTCGTCACATTGCTTTGAACGTCTTCTGCCGTTGAAGCGGTTTCCGCAGCCTCAAAGAGCATCGCAGGAGCGCTGTAACCGGAAGCCAGTCCCGAAGAAAAGACCATATCATTGGTCTCATAGGTGCCTTTGGAAGCAGAGGGCGTGCTGCCGCCCGATCTGCTCTTTCCGTTTTCGTAGATCGCCGCGGTGCCAAACACCGCGATCGCCGCCGCGGAAAGGATACAAAGTCCTTTGATCAGTCTCTTTTTGTTCAGAATCATGTCGGTTTCCTCCATACTGTCCTTTTGACCATACAACGAACCGGAGACACCGTTTATTGCAGCCTTTGCAAAGAAAAATACGATGCAGCGGAAGTTTTTTCCGACTGCACCGTATAAAAAGCAATGGATTCAGCGGCTTTTGTGCGTTCTGATGCGGGCTTCGCTGCCTTGGTCGCTCGGTTCATAGTACACATGATCGCGGACCTCGTCGGGCAGATACTGCTGCTCCACCCAGTGCCCGGGAAAATCATGCGGATACAGATAGCCTTTGCCGCTCTACAGGCGTTCCGCCCCCGCGTAATGGGTATCCCGCAGCGGCACAGGCACATCGCCCGAGGCTTTTTCGGCATCCGCCATGGCGGCATCAATGGCACAGACAACGCTGTTGCTTTTGGGGCTTTCGCAGACAGCAATGATCGCCTGGGCGATGGAGAGCCGTGCTTCGGGCATGCCGACCAATTCCAAGGCTTCACCGGCCGCCACGGCCTGCAGCATGGCTGCCGGGTTAGCGAGCCCCACATCCTCGCTGGCGTGGGCGATCACGCGCCGCACGATCATCCGCGGATCGACCCCCGCATAGATGAGCCTTGCAAACCAGAACAGGGCGGCATCGCTGTCCGAGCCGCGAAGGCTTTTGCAGAAAGCCGACAACATATCATAATACAGGCTGTCATCACAGCGGATGACGGGCTTCTGGATGCTTTCCTACGCCGTTTCAAGGGTGATGCGGATGCCATTGCGCCCCGTGGGCGTGGTCAGTGCCGCCAGCTCCAGGGCATTGAGCGCCATGCGGACATCGCCGTTGGACACGTTGACAAAATGCTGCAGGGCATCCTCGTCCAGCTGCACATTCATTTCACCAAGTCCGCGATCCTTGTCCTTCAGGGCGGAGAGCAGAATGGCACGCATATTATCCTGCGTCAGGGGACGGAAGGCAAACAGCCTGCAGCGGCTGACGATAGCGGGCGTCATAGCCACCATGGGGTTTTCGGTGGTGGAGCCGATAAAGCGGATGATGCCCTCCTCGATGGCGGGCAGCACGCTGTCGGACTGCGCCTTGCTCCAGCGATGACACTCATCCAACAGAAGATAGGTCGCCTGACCGTACATGGCACGGCGTTCCCTGGCTTCCTACAGCACCTTGCGCACATCCGCCACGCCGGAGGTGACGGCGTTGAGCCGCACGAAGGCCGAACGCGTCTGCGCGGCGATGACATGCGCCAGCGTGGTCTTGCCGCAGCCGGGAGGCCCCCAGAAAATGCTGCTGGTCAGCCGGTCCGCCTCCACAGCGCGGCGAAGCAGCTTGCCGGGAGCCAGCAGATGCTCCTGGCCGAAAAACTCATCGAGGCTGCGAGCCCGCATGCGCTCTGCCAACGGGGTGTTCTTTTTGATGTTATCCTGTTCCAGTGCATCCAGTAAGCTCATGATTCATCCTCTACGGTCAGGTGCGCCACGCAGCCGTTTTTGCCCCATGTCCACAGGTGACTGCGGCTTCCGACGGCGCATTCCATGTGCAGCATGGCAATGCCGTCATCCACCATGTGCCGCTTGGAATCATTGAGACGCAGGGTATGGTGACCGTAATTCATGTGCCAGGGCTGGGAGTTGACCGCAGAAGGGGCCACGCGCACCGCCTCCGCCGCCTGATATGCCCAGTTGGGCCACTGTTCGGGCGGTGTGCCGCACATGCGCTGCAGTGGATGACGCTTGCGGATGGGCGCGTCGGGATTTTCGGGCACCCCCACGGGAATGACGGCGACGATCTTTTCCCCCGCTTCGCACAGCGGCCTGACCTTGGCCTTTTTATAGGTACCGGCCACCCAGCAGGTCGCAAGACCCATGGCAGCGGCTTCCAGCACAAACGCTTCACCGCTCATGCCGGCGTACAGCAGTCCGAACGGATCGTTCTTTTTTCGCAGGACGACCGCGCATTTGCCGGTGCCCTCAATGCGTCCCACAAACGGCAGACCCGAGAAAAAGCCCTTGGGGCAATCCATCAGCACGATGCGGGTGCCGGGCATGGAGACCGCCGCCGCTGTTTTTTTAAGTGCCTCCAGCTGTTCCTCATCGGGGGAAGAAGCATAGGCGCGGCAGCTGCAGCGGTGTTTTAAGGACTGCATCCAGCGTTCCCGCTGTTCCTGCGTGAAAAAACCGTTCAGCAGGCAGCCATCATCAATCTTTGATCTCATAACCGTTCTCTTCCAATACTTCCAGAGCTGTCCTGCGGGTCAGCTGCAGCTCTTCTTCTGTCACTTCTTCATCAAAATCGCGGTAGGCATCGCTCCTGAGTTTTTTACCTGTCAGGGTCATGTACCACAGACAGCCCAGCATGTAGCGGGTGCGGCCCTTATTGGCGTGGAAACCATCGCGATAGACATCGGCGCCGATGTGCGTATACAGGCGTGCCATGGCCTTGCCGGAGGGAATGATCAGATCAAAATGCTCCTCGGCCGCCGCCTGTTCATAGCAGCGGATGACCGCGGGCAACATCTCCTCAGGTGTTTCGAAAGGCGTCAGACCAAAGCGGGTACAACCGTGGGCAAAGGTCCACGTCATGTTCAGCACCAGACGGGCCGGCGGGCAGAGGCGCCTTACATACGCGCACAGCTCATGCAGGTAGGGCTGATAAGTCTCATATTCACCCGATTTGGGGCTGCACTGTTGCAGCACCACGGCATCCCATTCGTCCAGCAGCAGCGCCTGCTTCAGCGACACCTTGAGCATGGTGCCGATGCCGTTGATCTCATAATCATAGACTGCGGCTTCGGACAGCATATTGCGGTAATGGCGGTACAGGCTGCAGCCGCCGATGTACAGATTGACGATGGTGACCTCGTTTTTTTCGGCACGGCTGATGCCGTTCAGATACCGTGCGCTGTCTGTGCCGAAGCTGTTGCCGATGATCAATACCTTCATTAATAATACGCTTCCTTTCCGTTATCGTGTGGTATGCTGAATGCTGTATTGCAGCGTGGCTTCGCTTTCATTGTCTCTGATCCGGCGGGCCGTCACCAGCAGCCGGGTATTGTCATCCCCCGTGCAGGTGACCAGCACCAGCAATTGATCCCCGACGGCAACATCCACCGCGTGCGGATGCTCGGACAAGCTGTAGAGCCGGCATATGGCGTCTTCCCTGCGTGCGGCATCGGGGCTGTTCAGATCGTAAATGTTGAGATATTTAAGGCTGCCGTTCAGCAGGCTGATGTCGGAGATGGCAAAGATGACATACCGGCCGTCCTCATAGAGGGTGTTGCAGGTGACGAAGGGATTCTGCCGGTAGAAGTTCAGCTGGCGATAGCGGTGCAGCCAGCCGAACATGGCCTCGGTCTTCATATTGTGGCCGAAAACGATCAGCGCGTTGGGTCGCTTTTCCAGCAGGCAGGATTCATCCAGAAAAAGCGCGCCGTTATCGTTGCGGTGACCGAGATAATCGTGGGTCAGATAATAACTGTTGTTGCGCTGCACCACAGCCTGATCCAGATGCCCTTCCACGCTCAGCCAGGCCACGATATCCTTGTTGGTCTTCTGAAGCTTTTTGAAGGTGTCGGAAACCTTCAGCGTGGGATTGTGGAGGTACGCCGGGACGGTGGTGGGCATGGGCGGCACGGCGGTCGCCTGCGGCCGGGGGGATGCCTGTGTCGGCTCGGCGGTCGCCTGCGGCGAGGGAACGGCAGGCTGCGGCTCTTCGGTGCGGTAATAGAGGGCCTTCAGCTCTTCCGCCTGACGGAGGCTTTGCGCCTGCCAGACAAAATAGCGGATCAGCAGAAACGCGCTGACAGCCGCAACGACCGCGAGTAAAAGCATGATGATACGCCGCAGCAGCTCCTTCGGCCGCTTCGGAGAAGGCGACGGAGCCTCCGGCACCTCGGACACCCTGTACCCACTCACGGTATAGCGGCCCGACCCGTATCGCTTTTTTCTTCCGCCCATCCTTTTTCCTGTGCCTTTCTGTCAGACATTCATACTATAGTATACCACGCTTTCATTTCTGTGCAAACACTTTTTGGTTTCCGTTCAAATACAGCAAAAATACTTGACCGCGGACACAACATGATTATAATAAAAAAGCAGACAAAGAAGTCCGTTTTCTTTGTTATATTTATTTTTATACGGTATAGATGGAGGGATGACCGTGCACGACATCCAAGCGCTGAGCGGGCACGCCGATGCCATCAACGAGCTGCTGGCCCGTTACGGCGTTAAATTCGGCATCTACAAAAACGGCGTATTCAAAGAACAGCTGTTCCCCTTTGACGCCATTCCGCGCGTCATTGAGGCAGAGGATTTTGCCGTTCTCGAAAAAGGTCTCAAGCAGCGTGTCACAGCGCTCAATGCCTTCATCGCCGATATCTACGGTGAAAAGAAGATCATCCGGGACAAAGTCGTTCCCGAAGAATTTGTGTTCGGCAGCCCGGGGTACCTTTTGCAGTGCGAGGGACTGAAGCCCCCCAAGGGCATCTGGTCCCACATCAGCGGCATCGACCTGGTGCAGGCCAAGGATGGCAGCTGGTACATTCTGGAGGATAATCTTCGTGTGCCCTCCGGTGCCTCCTACCCCATGATCGCCCGTGAGCTCAGCCGCCGCGCCGCGCCCCGCACCTTCCAGAACAATGCCGTGGCCGAAAACCGCGATTATGCCGAACTGCTCAAGGCAACCATGGACCATGTCAACACCGGCGGCATCAATGTGATCCTCACTCCCGGCCGTTACAACGCCGCCTATTTTGAGCACAGCTATCTGGCGGAAAAGACCGGCGCCCGGCTGGCCAGCGGCAGCGAGCTGACGGTGGAGGACGGCCGCCTGTACTTCATCGGCTACACCGGCAAAAAAGAGCCCGTCGGCACGGTGTACCGCCGCATTTCCGATGATTTCCTTGATCCCATGAATTTCCGCGCGGATTCGCTCATCGGCATTCCGCACATCTTTGACGCCTTCCGCTCCGGCAATGTGGCGCTGATGAACGCCCCTGGCAACGGCGTGGCGGATGACAAGGGCATCTACTATTTTGTGCCCAAAATGGTCCGTTATTATCTGAACGAGGAACCCATTCTGCAAAATGCCCCCACCTATCTGCCCTTCTATGACGAGGACATGAAATATGTGCTCGATCACTTTGACACGCTGGTGCTCAAGGATGTAGCAGAAGCCGGCGGCTACGGCGTGGTGTTTGGCAGCAAGATGACGGCACAGCAGAAGGAAGACTTTATCGCCCTGCTCAAAAAGGACCCCCGCCGCTTCATCGCCCAGGAGGTCATCGACTTCCGCGATCTGGACATCATTGAAAACGGCGAAGCCGTTCCCCGCAAGGCCGATTTGCGCGCCTTTGTGCTGATGGGCAGTGAGCCCATGGTATGGAAAAGCGGCCTGACTCGTTTCTCCCGCAATCCCGATTCCTTTATCGTCAACAGTTCTCAGGGAGGAGGCTTTAAGGATACATGGGTATTATCTCGCTGATCAACGCCGACAAGCTGTACTGGCTTGGGCGCTATACCGAACGTGTATATACCACCTTGCGGCTCTTTGCGCAAAGCTTTGACAAGCTGATCGACACCGACCAGCTGGCGTATAACAGCTTTTGCGCCGCGGTGGAGATCCCCGCCATCTACACCTCGGGCGAGGATTTTGTGGAGCGTTATCTGTTTGACCCCGACGATCCCAACTCCGTGCTGTCCAACCTGACCCGTGCCTTTGACAACGCCGTCACCCTGCGTGAAGAGATCGGCAGCGAATGCGTCAGCTACATTCAGCTGGCCATCTACGCCATCAACAAGGCACACGGCAGCCAAAGCCTGCTCGTGGACCTGCAGCATGTGATCGACCACATTCTTTCCTTCTGGGGACTGGCGGATGACCTGATCCCCGATGAAAATGTGCGCAACATCATCAAGACCGGCAAGCGTGTGGAGCGGCTCGACCTGTATGCCCGCCTGCACCAGTCCCGTGAGGAGCTGCAGCGCGAGCTGTACCGTCTGACCGACCGCATCACCCGCACCAGTCTTTCCTACAATGTGGAGCATCTGTCTCTTTTGAAAATACTGGTCAATCTGAACGATATACCGTATAATGATATTGTGGAGCAGGTAGAAGGCCTGATCTGAAA
Organism: Clostridia bacterium; assembly: GCA_045599485.1. Taxonomy (GTDB): domain Bacteria; phylum Bacillota; class Clostridia; order Christensenellales; family Aristaeellaceae; genus SFMI01. The sequence goes on from JAZRWA010000038.1 coordinate 17,595, forward strand.
TCAAGCATCTGAAAAGGGGAGGAAATGTGTGATGATCCGTCGGCTGGGGTTTTCTTTTCAGCTGGGGCTCACCTTTTCCTCCTCTGTTTGCTGTCACCGTTTTACCCTGCGGTGCATGCCGCAGACCACCCCGCTGCAGCAGCCGGAGGACATCAGCATCACCCTGGAGCCCAACTGTCCGTACTGGATCGGCCGTGATTACGCCGGTCTGAAGCTGCTCGGCTTCGCCCGGGAAGCCCACACAGCACTGAAGCTGACCGTCAGCGGCATCGTGGCGAACGAGGACCCTTCAAAGGGACTTTCCCTTCTTGCAGGAGAGCCGTTGGGGGCTTTTTCCCTGCAGACGCCGCTGACTATGCCCGGCCCCGCCCTGCGGACGCTTCATGGCATGCTGCCTGTTTTTTCCGACGCGGAGGCGACAGCGCTGTCCATCATGGACTTGCTGGCGGAGCGTTTTTGCTACACGCCGGGGGCCACCGAAAGCGGCACCGCCGCCGAGGCCGCTGCCCAGGCCATGCAGGGCGTATGTCAGGATGAAGCGCACATCATGCTGTCGCTTCTTCGCCTGCGCGGCATTCCCTGCCGTTATGTGGTGGGCTTTATGGCAGGCGAAGGGGCCTCCCATGCCTGGGTGGATGTGCTCCTGCGTGACAGCTGGCAAAGCTTTGACCCCACCAATCACCGCAGGATTACCGCCGATTACATCCGTGTTTCCCACGGACTGGACGCCAATGACTGCCCCTTGAACCGCGGGCTGTTTACCGGCACTGCCGTACAGGATGGCAGCAGTACAGCGCAAGTATGGGAGGTTTGACTGATGATCCGCAGCACCCTTATCACCGTCACCGAAGTCGGACTGCCGGTGGATGAAAAACTGTATATCCGCAAAAACCGCATTGAGCCCGAAAGCGGCTCCAACGGCCGCCGCATCAGCATTGTGACCGGCATCCACGGCGATGAGCTGGAAGGACAATATGTCTGCTGGCAGGTGCAGCAGCGCATTGCCGCCCACCCCGAATGCCTGCTGGGGACCGTGGACATCTATCCTGCCATGAATCCCTTCGGCATCGAATCGGTCAGCCGCGGCATTCCCGCCTTTGATCTGGATATGAACCGCATCTTTCCGGGCAGCGAGGAAGGCGACATGAATGAGTATATCGCCTCCCGCATCGTGCATGATCTGGAAGGCAGCACGCTGGCGATCGATATTCATGCCTCCAACATTTACCTGACCGAGATCCCCCAGATCCGCATCAATGAGAACAGTGCCGAAAGGCTGGTGCCCATCGCGCAGAAGGCCAATGTGGATTTTATCTGGGTACACGGTGCCTCCACTGTGCTGGAAGCCACGCTCGCCCACAGCCTCAACAGCCGCGGTGTGGATACCCTGGTGGTGGAAATGGGCGTGGGCATGCGCATCACCAAGGAATACGGCGATCAGCTGACCGAAGGTATCTTCAGTCTGATGAAGGAACTGAATATCTGGAGTGGCGAAACAACGCCGGTCCGTACGCCCATCATCTCCTCCGACCCCAATGAAGTGGAATTTTTGAACGCCCCCGCCGCCGGCGTATTTGTCAAAACGCTGTCGCACGGCGCTATACTGAAAAAGGGGGATGAGATCGGCCTGATCATCGATCCCTTGAGCGGCAAAACGCTGTACCCTGTGCTTTCCCCCTGCAACGGCTGGCTGTTTACCGTACGTGAATACCCCATTGTCGATCAGGGATCGCTGATGGCACGCATCCTAAAAAGGGAGATCGGAGGGCTGCCGCAATGAAAAAAGAGATCTTGTTTGAGATTCCCGGCATTTACCGGGACGCCTTCCGTGTGACCGGTTACACCTTCGGCGAAGGAGAAAAAGCCCTGTGCATCGTGGGCAGCATGCGCGGCAACGAAAACCAGCAGCTGTACTGTGCCTCCCGTCTGGTGGCCCGGCTGAAACGGCTTGAAGAGGATGGCAGGCTGATCGAGGGACAGCAGATCCTGGTCATTCCCTGCGTCAACCCCTACTCCATCAATACCAAGCGCCGCTTCTGGTGCATTGACAACACCGATATCAACCGCATGTTTCCCGGCTATGACGCAGGCGAAACCACCCAGCGCATTGCCGCGGGCGTGTTTGAGCAGATCAAGGATTACCGCTACGGCGTACAGTTTGCTTCCTTTTATATGCCCGGCGCGTTTGTGCCGCACATCCGCATGATGAAGACGGGCTACGAGGATCCGCAGCTGGCGGCTGAGTTTGGCTTGCCTTATGTGGTCGTGCAGCCGCCGCGTCCCTTTGACACCGCCACCCTCAACTACAACTGGCAGATCTGGGGCGTACACGGCTTCTCCCTTTACACCACCAACACCGCCCGCATTGATACCGAAAGCGCTCAGCAGGCGGAGGACGCCGTGCTGAACTTTATGTCCCGCCGGGGCATCATCCATTACCGTGCGCATGGCGGCTACCGTTCCGAGATCGTGCAGGGCGAGGACATGGTCAGCCTTCGTGCCGCGACCTCCGGCTTTCTGCAGTGCCTGGTCAAGCCCGGGCAGCGGGTGGAAAAGGGGCAATTGCTGGCCAACATCCTCGATCCCTACGAGGGTAGTATCCGTTCCGAGCTGCGTGCCCCCGTTTACGGCGTGGTCGCGTTTGCCGGCGATGAACCCATGACGTACGAAAACACCGCCGTGCTGAAGCTGATCCCCGAAGTGGAATAAGATCAACATCAAAAGGACTGTGACTTGCTGTCACAGTCCTTTTTGTGATTCAGCCCTCCGTTTTGCGGCTGCCGGGCTTTTTCAGGCTTTCGGCAACGGGCTTTTTGAGCAGATCATAATAGTAATCCACATACGCGGCAATGCTTTCCGCCGTATCCCAATCATCGAGCAGCGTCACATACCCCTGCAGTGAGGCAGCCTTCGCCCGCAATGCGCGGGAAGAGGCGCCGATAAAGGTACGGCTCAGATAGCGGCTGTTTTTGGCATCCTGAATCAGGTTGGAGGCCGCCGCATTGCCGTCCAGGGCGATGATGACCGAAGGACGGCGCTTGAAGATCTCAAATGCGACACTCTTGTACACTCCCTGCGGGGAGGATTCGAGCGCCACCCGCACCTTGACACCGCTCTTTTGCAGGCGTATCCGTTCGGCTTCGCTGATCTGTGCCGGAACGAAGGCAAATACCGGCAGATCCGCCCCCGCCTTGTCCAGAATATAGCGCTCGTAACCGCCAAGAGACGGGCCGATGACCACAAAGAATTTGCCGCTCCCGGCTCTTTTGAGCAGATCATCCAACAGTCGGCAATCCGCCTCCCGAAGGCGGGTACGGCGAACGGCGTTGTTGAAGCTGCCGCCCGCGAGCACCACCGGTACACGATCCTACGGCAGCGGAACGATCTGCGCCTTCAACGCATCGGCACTGGCAAGCCGCCCTGTATCAAACAACTGGATCGTTCCTGTATCCTGCAGGATGCGGTCACGGTAGAACGCCGCTTCCGTGCCCTCCGCGCACTGCGCACGAAAGGCGGTTTTTTTCTGTTCAAACGCCTGCATGGACCCTTCGATGATCTCTTTTTCCGCCTGCCGCATGCGCAGCAGCTCCGCATCGGTCAATTCCAGCATACGCTCCAGTGAAAGCTGCTCATCGATGGAATCGGTACCGTAAAGCGCGCCGCCATCGGTACCCTGCACGCAGTAGATGCCCGCGTTCAGATACTGCCGCAGCGGATGCCGGCTCAGCCGGGACAGATTGTTGAGGCGCACGTTGGAGGTGATCTGAAATTCCAGCACTGCCTGCCTGCGCCGCAGCAGTTCCAGCAGCGACCGACCCTTTTCGCTTTTCAGGTTGGCGGTGTAAAGGCCGTGACCGATGCGTACATGCGGGAAAGCCTGCCCCGGCAGCAGCGCTTTTTCGACTGAAAGCAGGCTGTTGAGCACGTTGTCGGGCAGGGCGTCGTTTTCGCCGGCGTGGAGACGCACCACAAAGGACGGATGCTCCCGGGCGATGCGCAGCACCGTGTTCATCACCGGCTGCAATTCCCGGATATCGTTCATTTCCTCGCCCACAAAATCGCTGCCCGCCACATAGGGGCCGCCGGCGACCGCCCGCAGCACGCGCAGGTTTTCGTCATAGGGGTTTTCCGGCAGACCGCCGGTGCGCCCCATCATCAGGGGGATGCGCCGCAGCGCCGCCAGAAAGCGCAGCGTTACCCCGGTTTCCTCCGTCACGGCGGGCATGACAGCATGAATCTGCGCAAGCGTTTCCGGCGCTTCGGACGCCTTTACCAGCGCGGTATCGGAGATCTCGGCATAATGGACACCGCTGCGCCGATAGCTGCGGGCGACCCACAGCAGCGTATCCTGATACAGGGTATTTTTGCCGTAAACCGGGTGTTTTCGATCCGTTTCCATCTGTCTGAGGGCTGCGATGATGTCCGCATCAGGCAGGGAATCGATGTTTTTCAGCTCAATTCTGTCTTCCGCGGGCGTGCCCTTGGTGAATACATAACGGTACAGATACACCTTTTCCAGATCGGTAAACACCGCCTGGCCATCCTTCAGCACCGCCAGCGAGGCCCGCACCCGCGGAATATTGTAGGCGCTGTGTTCATTCATCATCAGCGCGGCAAAATTGATGAAGGTGTTGTCATCAAACAGCCGCTCCCGGTATTTGCCCTGAAGAGTGATATCGCCCAGTTTTTCCTCCGTGGCGCTTCTGCGGGTCTCCATCAGGCGCTGCTGCTCCTCCGAAAGACGCAGTCCCAGCTTTTTGATATAATAATAGGGATAACGCAGCTGATGATGGATGCCCAGCGCGATGAGCAGATCGGGGCTGAGGTTGCCGCTGCGATGGCTGTGCAGATCGGAACGGAATTTCAATTCCTCACGGATGTAGGTCTTGACCAGCGTTTTATGCCGGTCCAGCTCGTACTCCTTGGTCTGGCTCATCAGCGTTTTGGCAATGGCGGGGATGGCCGCCCGGCGCTCGATCTGACCGTCGGGATAAATGTTGGCCACCTTGGTATCGGCAAGCCGCAGGATATACACCCGGCGGTTTTCGCCGTCCACATAGCACGGCACCTCGCCGCGGATCTGCTTCAGGCCGTTTTCATCAAAGCTGACCGGCAGACCGCACACCGCCGCAAGGTTGCTGATCAGGTTGCCTGTGCCGTGGTTGGGCGTGCGCAGCACATAAAAGAGCCGTTCCCCTTCCATCATCAGCGACACGATGATATCTTTCTCTTTATCCAGATACAGCGTTCCGAATGGCTTCATTTTTCCTCCGTTCTCCGGCTCATTTCCGACCCCGTCCCCAGCCCGAAACCGATAAAAAACGCCCGCGGAAATGCCCGCGGACGATCGTTTTTTTATTCTTCGCACAGCGGCAGGCGTGCCACACCGCTCTCCACAGCGGCTTTCGCCACTGCCTTGGCGACCGCCGGTCCCACGCGGGGATCAAAGGCCAGCGGCAGGATGTATTCTTTTGTCAGTTCCTTGTCCGAGACCAGCTCCGCCAGGGCAAAGGACGCCGCGCGCTTCATGGCCTCGTTGATGTCCCTCGCGCGCACATCCAGTGCTCCGCGGAAAAGCCCCGGGAAGGCCAGCACGTTGTTGATCTGGTTGGGATAGTCGCTGCGTCCTGTGCCCACCACCGCGGCACCGGCGGCAAGAGCCTCATCGCGGCTGATCTCCGGCACAGGATTGGCCATGGCAAATACGATGGGATCTTTGGCCATGGAGGCCACCATCTCACGGCTCACCACGTTGGGAGCGCTGACGCCGATGAACACGTCCGCGCCCTTCATGGCGTCCGCCAGCAGACCGCTCATCTTTTCGGGGTTGGTTTTGCGCGCCATTTCCAGCTGGGCAGGGTTCATTTCGACCGCGCCCTCGCACAGGATGCCGTAGCGGTCCACCATTTTCAGATGACGGATGCCCAGGCTCATCAGATGGGTGCCGATGGCAATGCCGGCGCTGCCCGCGCCGTTGATGACCACTCTGGCGTCCTCCATCGTGCGGCCCGTCGCCTTCAGGGCGTTGATCATCGCAGCTGCCACCACGATGGCGGTGCCATGCTGATCATCGTGGAAAACGGGGATGTCGCACACTTCCTTCAGCTTGCGTTCGATTTCAAAGCAGCGCGGCGCCGCAATATCTTCCAGATTGATGCCGCCAAAGGATCCGGAGATCAGGTACACCGTACGCACGATCTCATCCACGTCCTTGCTGCGCACGCAGATGGGGAAGGCGTCCACATCGCCAAAGGCCTTGAACAGGGCGCATTTGCCCTCCATCACAGGCATGCCGGCTTCGGGGCCGATATCGCCCAGGCCCAGCACAGCGGTGCCGTCCGTCACCACCGCCACCAGATTATGACGGCGGGTCAGTTCAAAAGACTGGTCGTAATCCTTTTGTATTTCAAGGCAGGGCTGCGCCACACCGGGCGTGTAGCACAGGGAAAGATCCTCGCGGCTTTTGATCTCCACTGTGGATTTGATCTCGATCTTGCCGCCCCATTCCCGGTGCAGGCGAAGCGATTCCTTTGCGTAATCCATTCGTTTTGTCCTCCGTCACAGGATCCGCGGGGATCCTTTTTTCACCCTATCAGTATACCATAAACGCTCCCCTTTGAAAACGATTTGCGCAAAAAATACCCATCCGGAACGCGTTTGTATAATCTGGTATAAGTATTTCCATTTTGCAAATTTAATTGTTTCTAAATTGCATTTTTTATTTATTCCTATTAGAATTATCTTGCATTCCATGCACTTTTTTTGTATTATAATGCATGCAAACTGCAACTTTTACAAGCTGCAGTTGCAATCTATTTTTGAAAGGAAGATCCAACCATGAAGAAACTGATTGCTTTCGCTCTGGTCATGATGATGGTTCTGTCCGTTTTCGGCGGCGCTCTGGCTGCTGATGACGGTTACCTGTCCGTCATGCTCGGCACGAACGTCATGTCTCTGGACACCCACCTTGCCACCGACGGTGACTCCTTCGAAGTCATCGCCGACTGCATCGACGGTCTGATGCAGATGGACGCTACCGGCGCTGCCATCCCCGCCATTGCCGAAAGCTATGTCCTTTCCGATGACGGCATGACCTACACCTTCACCCTGCGTGATGCCCAGTGGGCCAACGGCACCCCCGTCACCGCCAACGACTTCGTTTTCGCCTGGCGTCGCATCTGCGAACTGAACGGCGAGTACGCTTTCATGTTTGACACCTCCGTTGGCTGCGTCAAGAACGCTGACAGCATCCTGTACGAAGGCGCCGATCCCGCCACCCTGGGCGTGTCCGCTCCCGATGCCAAGACCCTGGTGGTCGAGCTGGAAGTGCCCGTGTCCTTCTTCCCCTCTCTGATGTACTTCCCCACCTTCTACCCCCTCAATGAGGAATTCTACAATAGTCTGGCAGACGGCGCCTACGCCACCAGCCCCGACACCTTCCTGTCCAACGGTGCCTTCATTCTGGAAGAATACACCCCCGGTGCCGCTTCCTTCAGCCTGAAGAAGAACGAAGGTTACTGGGATGCCGCCCGCGTGCAGCTGCCCGGTCTGCATTATCAGGTCGTCACCTCCTCCGATAACGCTCTGTCCGCCTTCAAGGCCGGCACTCTGGATCTGGTCATCATCTCCGGTAACCAGGTTGCTGCCGCCGAAAAGGACGCTTCCCTGTCTTCCAAGCTGAACGTGACTGGTGCCGGCTATCTGTGGTACCTGTCCTTCAGCCAGACCGCTGCCAACGCTCAGGGCGGCATGCTGGCCAACGCCAACCTGCGCCGTGCCATCAGCTACTGCCTGGATCGCGAATCCTTCGTGGATGACTTCGTGATGGATGGCTCCATCCCCACCTTCACCGCCGTTCCTCCGGAGTTCGCTGCCAGCGCCACCACCGGTGAGGACTTCTCCGCCGATCAGGAGATGTTCAAGGATCTGTGCGATTACGATGAGGACAAGGCTCAGGAATACTTCGAGAAGGCTTGCGAAGAGCTGGGTGTGGACAAGTTCTCCTTCACCATGGTCTTCGAAAACAACTCCGGTGAGGAAATCATCAAGGTTGCTCAGGCCATCAAGGAATCCGTCGAGGAAGTCCTGCCCGGTATCGAGATCAAGCTGGCTCCCATGACCAAGGCCGAGCGTCTGGACAAGATGCAGAACGATAACTTCGATATCGGTCTGACCCGTTGGGGACCTGACTACGCCGACCCCATGACCTACCTGGGCATGTGGATCACCGACAACTCCAACAACTACGGCTTCTGGTCCAACGCCGAATATGACGCCATCATCGCCGACTGCACCACCGGTGCCTATATCAGCGACTATGACGCCCGCTGGGCCGCCATGTACGAGGCCGAGAGACTCGTTCTGGAAGATGCCGTTATCGCTCCTCTGTACACCAAGGCCAACGCCAAGCTGGTCGCCGACGGTGTTGAGGGCATCGAGTATCATCCCGTGGCTCTGAACCGCGTTTACAAGAACGCCGTCAAAAAGTAATTCTTCGGTGTAACCATGATAGGCAGAGCGGCCTGTTTTCAGGCCGCTCTGCTGTTCCAGTCTATCGGTTCATTTATGCGCCGGATGACCGACGTATAAATGAGGCGGTCCGCCTCAAGTGAAAGCAAAGGGTTAATGCAAGCTATGACAAAGTACATCCTCAAAAGAGTGGGTCTTGCGGCACTGACGCTGCTGATCATCGTGTTCCTGCTGTTTACGCTGGTACGCATCATGCCGGGCAACCCCTTCCCCTCCGAGCGCATGAACGATACCGCCATCGCCCTGAAACGCGCCGAGATGGGTCTGGACGATCCCATCCTGGTGCAGTTCGGCCGCTATATGGCAAATCTGGCCAAAGGTGATTTTGGCAAGGGCACCTCGCTGTATTACGGTGCCCCCATCAACACGGTCCTTGGCACCTGTATCAACAACTCCTTCCGCATCGGCGGCATGGCCATCGTGATCGGCTCTCTGATCGGTCTGCTGCTGGGCATTTGCGCGGCGCTGAATCGCGGCAAATTTCTGGATGCTTTCTGCACGATCTTTTCCATTCTGGGTGTCTGCGTTCCCAGCTATGTGTTCATGATCTTCCTGCAGTACAATTTCGCCTACCAGGTGCCGCTGCTGCCGTACTTTTTTGACGCCAAACAGTTCATGCGCTCCTCCATCATTCCCGTACTGAGTCTGAGCCTGTTCACCATGTCCACCATCGCGCGCTTCACCCGCAACGAGATGATCGAAGTCATCGACAGCGATTATGTGCGTCTGGCGGAGTCCAAGGGTCTCTTTGGCGGTCAGCTGATCCGCCGCCATGTGCTGCGCAATGCCCTCATCCCCATCGTCACGGTGCTTGCGCCCCTCATCGTCGACCTGCTCACCGGCGCGCTGGTCGTTGAAAAAATTTACGGTATCAACGGCATCGGCAAGCTGATGGTCGACTCCATCGCCGGCGAAGCCGTGGACTATAACTACGTGCTGGCGCTGGGCATTCTTTACTCCTCACTGTACATCGGCGTCATGCTGGTGGTCGATATTCTCTACGGTGTGCTTGATCCGCGCATCCGTGTTTCTGCGAAGGGAGGTGCCCGCTGATGAGTGATATTTCCGTCAAAAACGAATATACCCCCGTCAAAGAAGATTTTGAGCTCCTTGAGCAGCGTGACATCAACACGGATAAAAACTTCGCCTCCCAGAGCTACTGGAAAGGCGTCGCCATCCATTTCTTCCGCAACCGTCGTGCCGTCGTCGGCCTCGTCATCGTCGCCATGATGATCCTGCTGGCCATCTTCGCGCCCATGCTGTCAGGCTATCAGTATGACATTTCCGTCAAAGCCCCCAACGAAAAGGGCAAAATGAAAAAGGCCATCGGCATCGCTCCCCGTGTTCCCGCCATTCACGAGATGGTCACCGGTGAAAAATACGATGACATTTTTTCCGACCTGACCCTGATCTTCGGTACCGATGACAACGGCCGCGACCTGTGGACCCGTGTCTGGCATGGCGCCCGCGTTTCGCTCCTCATCGCCTTTGTCACCATCATCATCGATATGATCATCGGCATGAGCTACGGCCTGATATCCGGCTATTTCGGCGGCATGACCGATAATATCATGCAGCGATTTGTCGAGATCGCCAACAGTATCCCGCGACTGGTCATCGTATCGGTGCTGGCCATCTTCATGGCCAAGGGCATCAGTCTGGTCATCGTGGCGTTGCTGCTGACCGAGTGGATCGGCATGAGCAAGATCGCCCGCGCCGAAATGCTCAAAATGAAGGAGCAGGAATACGTGCTGGCCAGCCGCACCCTCGGTGCCCGCAACGGTCATATCATCTTTAAGGAGATCCTGCCCAACACCATCGGGCCCATCATCACGCAGATGATGTTCTCCATCCCCACCGCCATCTTTACCGAAGCCTTCCTGAGCTTCGTCGGCGTCGGTATCGTGCCGCCCGAGTGCTCCATCGGTACGCTGATCTCCGATGGCTTCAACAACATCACCACCCTCACCTATCAGATCATTCCGCCCATTATCGTGCTGGCTCTGCTGATGCTGGGCTTCAACTTCATCGGCGACGGTCTGCGTGAAGCGCTGGCTCCCAAGCTCGAAGATATGTAAGGAGGGAGAGAGAAAATGCAGCAAAACGCCACCATTCTTCAGATCAAAGATCTGGACATCTCCTTCCGCACCAACGCGGGTCATGTGCATGCCATCCGCGGCGTCAACCTGGACCTGCAAAAGGGCGAAACCGTCGCCATCGTGGGCGAATCCGGCTCCGGCAAATCGGTCACCATGAAGGCTGCTGTCGGTCTGCTGGATGCCAACGCCACCGTCAACAGCGGCGAGATCCTGTATACCTACACCGAAAACGGCGCCGAAAAGACCGTTGACCTGCTGAAGCTGACCAAAAAGCAGCTGCGCACCGAGTACAACGGACAGCGCCTTGCCATGGTCTTTCAGGACCCGATGACCAGTCTGGACCCCACCATGCCCATCGGCAAGCAGATCATGGAGGGCATGATCCTGCATCAGAATAAAAGCAAGGAAGCCGCCCGTGCCCGCGCGCTGGAGCTGCTGCAGCTGGTCGGCATCACCGATGCCCAGAAACGCTTCAACAACTACCCCCATCAGCTGTCCGGCGGCATGCGTCAAAGGGTGGTCATCGCCATCGCCCTTTCCGCCGATCCCGATATCCTCATCTGTGATGAACCCACCACTGCTCTGGATGTGACCATTCAGGCCAAAATTCTGGAACTGATCAAGGATATCCAGAAAAAAATGAACCTGTCTGTCATCTACATCACCCACGATCTGGGGGTTGTCGCCAAGGTGGCGGATTACGTCAACGTCATGTACGCCGGCCGCATCATCGAGGTCGGCAACGTGGAGGAGATCTTCTACGATCCCCGCCACCCCTACACCTGGGGCCTTCTATCCGCTATGCCCGATCTGGATACCGATGATGACCGTCTGTATTCCATCCCCGGCAGCCCGCCCAACCTGCTGCACGAGCCTGTCGGCGACGCCTTTGCCGCCCGCAACCGCTACGCGCTCAGGATCGACGAAAAAATGGCCCCCCCGCTGTTCAAAGTATCCGAAACACATTACGCGGCCACCTGGCTGCTGCACCCCGATGCTCCCAAGGTAGAAATGCCCGTCGAGCTGAAAGCCCGCCTGGCACGTGCCAGAAAGGAGGCCGGAAAGTAATATGAGTGAACCGCTTCTGAAGGTCGAAAACCTGGTACAGCACTTCCCCATCTCCCGCAGCTTTACCGTCAAAGCCGTCAACGGTGTCTCCTTCGACATCTATCCCGGCGAGACCTACGGTCTGGTGGGCGAGTCCGGCTCCGGCAAAACCACCATCGGCCGCAGCATCATCCGCCTGTATGACCCCACTGCCGGCAAGATCACCTTTGATGGTGCCGACATCACCGGCAAGCTGGATAACAGCACCCGCACGCTGCTGCGCACCGAAATGCAGATGATCTTCCAGGACCCCATGGCCAGCCTCAACCCCCGCAAAAAGGTGGCCGATATCATTGGTGAAGGTCTGGATATTCATCACCGCGTCACCGGCAAAAAGGAGCGCGATGAGCTGATCGGCAGCCTGCTTAAAAAGGTCGGCCTCTCTCCCGAGCATGCCGAGCGTTATCCCCACCAGTTCTCCGGCGGTCAGCGTCAGCGCGTCGGCATCGCCCGCGCCCTCATCATGAACCCCAAGCTGATCATCGCCGATGAGTGCATTTCCGCCCTGGACGTGTCCATTCAGGCGCAGGTCGTCAACCTGATGAAGGATATTCAGGATGAAACCGGCTGCGCCTACCTGTTCATCGCTCACGATCTGAGCATGGTCAAGTACATCTCCGACCGCATCGGCGTGCTGCATCTGGGCTACATGGTGGAATCCGGCACCAAGGAAGAGATCTTCTCCAATCCCATCCACCCCTACACCAAGTCCCTGCTGTCCGCCATCCCTCACCCCAATCCCGGCGTGGAAAAGAACCGCACCTCCGTCAGCTATGACTATGCCTCCAGCGGCATTGATTACGCCAAAGGCACCGAGCATAGCGCCGAGGGCACGCACAAGGTTCTCGCCACCGATGAGGAGTTTGCCGCCTGGACACGCTGAAAGGTTCCATCACCATGAAAAAGCTTCTTTCCATCCTGCTGCTGATGCTGCTTGCGCTGTCCCTGCTGCCCGTACAGGCGGAAGAGGCCCCCGCTTTCCCCGCCCGCGATCAGTTCATTCAGGATATCATCGATCTGGCCGAGCAGAAGTTCACCGCCGCCAAGGGCAAAGCCCAGCGCGCCCATTATGCCGGCGATATCTATGTCTGCAAAAATTTCACGGTCTATCTGTTCAATCAGAACCGCGATAAGTACCGCATGGCGGAATATCCCGACACGCCCCTGGTCATTCCCGACAATCTCCCCAAGGATCAGTGCAAGCCCTATTCCTACGGCTTCCTGTGGAAGGATATCAGCGCCGCCGAGGGCAACCCCTTCTATGCAGCAGCCACCTTCCGCTATGATTCCTCGCTCAGCAAAAAGGAAAATCAAAAGCTGGCCCGCGAATTCATGAAGCAGGCGCAGAAGGGCGATTACTTCCAGATGTCCGCCAACTACTATTATGGCGTCGGCGCCCACAGCATGATCTTTACCGCCGATTACGACCCCAAGACAGATACCGTCACCTGGTGCGACAGCAACATGAAGGGTCAAAGCAAAAACGGCATCCGCTACGGCTACGTACAGTTCAACGCCAACAAAAAGATCGATTGGTTTGTGGATGCCTTCTGCCAGAAGACCCGCGGTGCCACCATTTACCGTCTGCGCGACGATATCATCTTCGCTGACCCCGCGATCAACTGATCCGCCTTTCAAGCCTTCCATCCGCTCCGATGGGGGGCTTTTCCCTTCCTTCCGCGCAAAAATGCCTTGACAGCATGCCGTTTTCTGATATAATAGGTACGACAATTCCAAGGGGTGCTGGCTCTGCCGGCTGAGATGAACCAAGGTTCGAACCCTCAAACCTGATCCGGGTAATACCGGCGTAGGAATGCGAGTAAAGTGCTTTTGATGTGCCGCATTGCCTATGGCAACGCGGTTTTTTTCATGCCATTGGAATTGATCTCAACAAAGGAGGTAAACTTACATGTTTTCTAAGTTTGCCAAGATTCTCCCCTCCGTCTGGGGTCTGCTCGCCGCTCTGGCCGTGGTGGGCGTTGTGCTGTACTGCATGAAGGGCTCCCGCACCAAGTGGACCGCCCGTATGCTGGCCAATGCCGCCATCTCCATCGCTCTGGCCTCCGTGCTGTCCTACATCCGCCTCTACAAGCTGCCGCAGAACGGTTCCATCACCGTTGCCTCCATGCTGCCCATCTTCATGTTTGCCTATGCCTACGGCGTGGGCCCCGGCCTGTTTGTGGGTCTGGCCTATGGCTTTGTGCAGTGGATGCAGGATGGTTTCTGGATGCTGACCCCTGTGGAGGGCGTCATGGACTATCTGCTGGCCTTCGCCGTGCTGGGTCTGTGCGGTCTGTGTCGCAAGCTGCCCAAGCAGTATGCGCTGCCCGTCGGCTGCATCGTGGGTGCCCTGGCCCGTGCCATCGTCGCCATCACCGCCGGTGTTATCTTCTTTGCGGAAAACGCCCCCGTGGGCCAGTCCGCCCTCGTGTACTCCATGGGCTACAACGGTCTGTACCTGATCCCCGACACTGCCATCTGCGTGGTGCTGGCCTTCATTCCCCAGATCCGCGACCTGGCCCACAAGCTGTCCCTGAATCGCTGAGCGTTCCAAAGCAAAGGAGCTGTTCCCAACGGAACAGCTCCTTTTTTATTGCTTGTTTTTGTCCTCCGTATGATGGCAGGCGCAACCCAGGGCACAGTGAGCACAGCTGCCGCCGCAGCCGCAGACCGTTTTCCCCTGCCGTTTTGCTTTTCGCAGATGGGCGATGATGCTTCCCACAACGGCCACCAGCACCGCCACCACCAGGATGGTCCCGCCGTTTTCTATCAGTCCGTTCAGCATGCTTTCCTCTCTCCCGTCAGACAATTTTTCCTTTCAGCGTGGTCGTATTGCTGACCTTCTTGAAAAAGAGCATATACACGATCATGGCCAGCACAACCATCGCTGCCGCCAGACCCGCTACGTGGACATTGCCCGTAAACAGGCTTCCGAACTGATTGATCATCAGTGCGATCGCGTAGGCAAAGCCGCACTGATAGGTGATGGCAAAGGCCGTCCATTTACGGTTGTTCATCTCGCGCCGGATAGCGCCGATGGCGGCAAAGCAGGGCGCGCACAGCAGGTTGAACACCAGGAAGGAATAGCCCGTCACGCTGCTGAAGGCCTGAGCGAGTGCCTGCCAGGCAGTCAGGTCGCCGCTGCCATAGAGAATGCCCAGCGTGCCGACAATGTTTTCCTTGGCCACAAGACCTGTGATGGAAGCCACTGCCGCCTGCCAGTTGCCCCAGCCCAGCGGAGCAAAGATCCAGGCGATGCAGTTCCCGATGAACGCCAGAATGGAAAGGTGCAGTTCCTCCTCCCCCAGCATACGGAAACCTTCCTCCGTGAAGCCAAAGAAGCTGGTAAACCACACCACGATGGTGGACAGCAGAATGATCGTTCCCGCCTTTTTGATAAAGGACCAGCCGCGTTCCCACATGGAGCGAAGCACATTGCCCGGCGTCGGCCAATGGTAGGCGGGCAGCTCCATCACAAAGGGCGCGGGGTCGCCGGCAAACATTCTGGTCTTCTTCAGCATGATGCCGGAGATGATGATGGCCGCCAGACCGATAAAGTACGCGGAGGTGGCCACCCAGGCAGCTCCGCCAAAGACGGCGCCGGCGATCATGGCAATAAACGGCACCTTGGCGCCGCAGGGAATAAAGGTGGTGGTCATGATCGTCATGCGGCGGTCGCGTTCATTTTCAATGGTACGGCTGGCCATGACGCCGGGTACGCCGCAGCCGGTGCCGATCAGCATCGGGATAAATGATTTACCGGAAAGGCCAAACTTGCGGAATACACGGTCCAGAACGAAAGCAATACGCGCCATGTACCCGCAGGCCTCCAGGAAAGCCAGCAGCAGGAACAGCACCAGCATCTGCGGAACAAAGCCCAGCACAGCGCCAACGCCTGCCACAATACCATCCAGAATCAGTCCCTTGAGTACTTCGGATGTGTTCAGCGCGTCCAGACCGCGTTCTACCAGCACCGGAATACCGGGCACCCAAACGCCATAGTCCGCCGGGTCGGGCTCCTCCCCCATCTGTTCCAGCGTGTTCTTTGCATTCTCATAGTCCTGCAGGGTTGCCGTCTCCACCATCTGCTCCAGCGTTTCCTCATCCTCCACGACATAGGGGAATGCATCGGTCGGGGCGGTGCCGTTCGCTGTTACATAGGCGTCATAGCCGCCCGCAATGGCAGAGGCCTCGGCATAGGCTTCGGCTGCCTCTTCATAGCCGCCGTCGCTGCCGATGTGGAAGCCGTCTCCAAAAATGTTATCGTTCGTAAAGTCGGTCAGCATAGCGCCCGGGCCCACCATGGCGATCCAATACACCAAAAACATGATGATCGCAAAAATGGGCAGACCCAGCCAGCGGTTGGTCACCACTTGGTCGATCTTATCCGAAACCGACAGTTTTCCCTTATTTTTCTTTTGATAGCACTGCTGAATGACCTTGGCAATATAAAGATATCGTTCGTTGGTGATGATGCTTTCCGCGTCGTCGTCCAGTTCCTTTTCCGCTGCCGCGATGTCGCCTTCAATGTGCAGCAGCGTCTTTTCGGGGATGGACAGTGCCGCCATCACCTTTTCATCGCGTTCAAACACCTTGATCGCGTACCACCGCTGCTGCTCCTCGGGCATATCATGCACAGCCGCTTCCTCAATGTGTGCCAGCGCGTGCTCGACAGGGCCGGAAAAGGTGTGCATGGGAACGGTTCTGGTGCTCTTCGCCGCGGCGATCGCCGCTTCCGCTGCTTCCATGACGCCCATCCCCTTCAGGGCGGAAATCTCCACAACCTTGCAGGCCAGCTTTGCTGAAAGTTCCTCCGTGCGGATCCGGTCGCCGTTTTTCTGTACGATGTCCATCATGTTGAGGACGATCACCACGGGGATCCCCAGTTCCGTCAGCAGCGTGGTCAGGTACAGGTTGCGTTCCAGATTGGTGCCGTCAATGATGTTCAGAATCACGTCCGGCCGTTCCCCCAGCAGATAGTTGCGGGCGACCACTTCCTCCAGCGTGTAGGGAGAAAGCGAATAGATGCCGGGCAGGTCGGTAATGATCACATCATCGTGCTTTTTAAGGCGTCCTTCCTTTTTTTCGACGGTCACGCCGGGCCAGTTGCCCACAAACTGATTGGAGCCGGTCAACGCGTTGAACAGCGTGGTCTTGCCGCTGTTCGGGTTTCCGGCCAGTGCAATTCGTATACTCATATGCTTCCTTTCCGCTTCAGTGCGTTTGTAATTAGTTGTGACTAACCTTCATTCCTGAAAAAATGCCGGTTCCTCCGGCTTATTCCACTTCGATCATTTCGGCTTCCGCTTTGCGGATCGACAGTTCATAGCCCCGAACCGTCACCTCGATGGGGTCGCCCAGCGGCGCCACCTTCCTGACAAAAACGGGGGTCCCCTTCGTCAATCCCAGATCCATGATCCGCCGCTTGACAGTGCCTTCCCCATGAAGCTTTAGCACAACAGCATGCTCTCCAACGGCTGTGTCCCTGAGTGTTTTCATCCTGTTTTCTTGCTCCTTTCCATCATTCGACCATGATCTTCGCCGCCAGCTCGTTGCTGACCGCCACACGGCTTTCCTTTACCTTGACGATCAGATTGCCGCCCAGCGCGTTGACAATGCTGACCTCCCCGCCAACACAGAAGCCAAGGTTTTCCAAGTGCTTTTTCACCTCGG
The DNA here is from genome assembly GCA_045599485.1 of Clostridia bacterium. Lineage (GTDB taxonomy): Bacteria > Bacillota > Clostridia > Christensenellales > Aristaeellaceae > SFMI01. The sequence goes on from JAZRWA010000038.1 coordinate 35,003, forward strand.
GGCTGCCCCCGATCCTTTTGATGATCTGCGTTTCCCCGATGTTTGCCAATCCAAGCGGCACACTGTCTTCCTCCTCCGTCTTTTGCGGTTCAAGTTTTTGTGGTTAGTTACGTTTAACTAATCACTGACATTATAGTTATTTATAACTAACTTTTCAAGTACATTTTTTCATCTTTTGTATCCTTTTCATCTCCAAAAGGCATTGAAAACGCACCTTTTCCCGCGGTTTCCCTCCACGATAAAAGGTGCGTGTCATTTTCGGCAGATGGTTCTTCAGCCGTTGCCCTCGCCAAATTCGCTCGCCCGGCAGAAGCCGACCTGTCCGTCACTCGTCATCACGATCAACCATTCCTCTCCCTGAACGCCAATGATCATATCCTCCGAATAAAGACCGGCACTGCCGATGATCTCCGAGGAAACCTCCGGTTTTTCATAAATGGCGGGGCCGTTCTTTGCGATGTAGAAATCCTCTCCGGGCATCAACTGCGGAAAAGCACACACCACCGCCGCCTTCTGTTCTCCAAAGGCCAGATATGCCGTCATCATGTACCCGGTCAGGCTGTGCTCCCCGGTACCAATACGCACCAGTGACCACTGTTCTCCCTTCTCCAACACCACCACTGGTGTGCGATTGTAGAATTTGCCCAGCGAGGCAGCAGACTGATTTGCCGCCGAGCGCAGGTGCAGTCGGTCATCCGCATTCCGGTTATTCACATAAGCAAAACTTTCCGTATCCAGCAGCTGTCTTGCCTCCGCTTCAGTCATGGGCAGCAGGGTAAGATCCGCCTCCTGCAGCAGTTTGCCCGTGGGCATCGTGCTGTGCCACAGGCCGTAATCCACGCCGTCATTGCGTCCGGGTACAGACGCGTCCATGCAGATACCCTCTTCTGTCAGGAGCATCAGCCTCTCATGCCACAGCTCCACTCCTTCGCACACCCAGCGTCCCTGTCCCTCATGGACGATCACAATGCATATTTCCGTTGTGCCATGAACTGTCCCCAGCAAAAGCTCTTGGGGGCCGCTATGCCACGTATCCAGCCAGTAGCTTACGGGCAGCGGTCCCGAGGTGACCGTGCCGCCATCCTCCTCCATGATCCGCAGATAGCGGCAGCCCGCTGCGGGGTCCTCCGCCAGTACCGCTACTGCCGCCTCTTTTTCTTCCTGCGCGATCAGCGTCTCGCCCTCACGAAGCAGGAAGGAAGCGTCCACCTCTGCCGCCGCGGCCCCGCATAGCAAAAGCATCAGGAACAATACCGTCATTATCTTTTTCATTGAAAAACCTTCCTTTTGTGTTGTTTCACTCTATATAACGGACCATATGCCGTCCTTGTTGCAAGAAGAATGATTGTTTACAATTGTCGTTTCAAAGCACACAAAAACGCCGTATTCCTCATCCGACACGGCGTTTTTTGTCTTTGTTCATTCGATCGCTTTCACGCATTGTATTCTTTCGGGCGCTGAAACGCTTCCCGGGGCGTTCCGTCATCCACATAGATCACGCCGCAGCGGATAAAGCCGCACTTTTTCAGCGCGTTCTGCATGGGAATGTTGTCCGCATGCGTATCCGCACGCAGGTCCATGCCCCGCTGGGCAGCAAACCGTACCGCCTCCTGCAGCACGCCGCGCAGTTTGCCGTCACTGCCGATGCGATGAATACACACATACGCATCGTCGTTCAGCCACGCTCCGTCCTCGATCACGGCATAGGTGGGGTCGGGTCCCTCAAACAGACTGAACACCGCGTGTACCTGCCCGTCCTCCTCCGCCACAAAGCAGTGCCCGCCGCGCATATCCGCGGCGAAAAGCTCACGGGAAGGATAACCGTTCACCCACTGCGCGGCATTTCCGTGCGCGCGCATAAAAGCCCTCGCAGTGTCGATCACCTGTACAATGGCGTCCAGATCCTTTTCCTCACCCGGTCTGATGTGCATACTCGTTCCCCTCCTTGCATTCTTTCGGATTATAGCATACCTGTCCGTCCTTGACAAGCGTTGCCGAAGTGTAAAAAAAAGGAGGGTGCCCTCCTTCCGGAAAAGGCACCCCCTTCAGCTTCTTCAGCCGTTGGCCTCTTCTTGATCCTGCTCACTCGTTTCGGCTTCTGTCTCCGGCTCCTCCGACTCTTCTTCCTCGGCAAAGGAAACATGAATGGAGCCGTTGGAGGTCAAAATATCCAGACTGCGCTCCCCGGAAAAGGAATCCGCCAATGAAGAAGTGCCGTTGGAGACCCGGGTATGCACCCTGTACAGGCTCTGCGGCCCCTTGACCGTGCCGTTTACCCCGGCGTTGCTGGTCGCGATACGGATTTCAGGGGCATCGATCAGCTTCGTCTCCACCTGTCCGTTGCTGGTTTCCAGGCGCAGCAGAGCATCCGACAGCACATTCACCGCGCTGACGCGGCCGTTGCAGGTCATCGCCTCCAGGGAAGAGCGGGCGTACACATTGTTCATTTCAATGCGGGCGTTGGCGGTCGCGGCGCTGATAGCACCCGCCCCCACATCGGTCAGCGTCACACGCCCATTGGTGGTCGCTGCACGAAAATCACCGCTGCAGCTGATGTTTTCCGCCACCACACGGGCATTGCGGTTTTCCACCGTCACAGCGCCGCAAAATGCCCGCGGCAGCGTCAGCACAATGGCGCTGCTCTCATCGCTCAGAATGCCCGCCGTGGTCAGCACATTGCGGCCAAACTCTCCAATGCTGTTCAGCACACTGCCGATTCCTTTGAGCAGCGAATCCAGCGTAAAGTTCTGCGGGGCAGCTTCATGGACAAAGCTGGCGATGGGACGGTTCTGATGCTCCAGCGTCAGCGTTCCGTTTTCATCGTGCAGCTCAAACACATCGTTTCCGCCGATCTGATAGCGGATTTTGATCATATCATCCACAGCGCTCTCAATGCGCACCTCGCGGTTTTGCGCGCGGATGACCACATGGCTGTAATCCGCCGCCGGACGGCTTACCTCGGCAGCAGTGCCCATATTCTCTTCCTCCTGCGGCGCGGGCTCCGCCTCGTCCAGTACACGGGCGGCGATCACCTCAATGGGCTCCATGGAGCGCACCGCCTCTTCCTCGCTCATGCCGGCTTCCATGCGGTCCTGCAAAATTTCGTCATAATAAGACAGCACACCGGCGCGCTCCTCTTCCTGCATGGAAGTCAGGGCGTTTTCCAGCGCTTTCAGAAAAGCGTCTCTGGTCATTTGCTTTCCCTCCTGATAAACTCATAAACTTTCATGACTTCCTCCCATTCGCGAAGGAAATCCCCGATGCGGCTGCGGCCGATATCCGTCACCGCGTAATACTTGCGCAGCCTGCCGTTATGCTCCATGGTGTACACGGTCAGGGCACTGTCTGCCTCCAGACGGCGCAGCACCGGGTACAGGGTGGATTCCGATACCGCCATCACCTCTTCCAGATCCTTCACCAGCTGATATCCGTAGGAATCGCCATAGGTCAGCAGCTTCAGGATGCAAGCCTCCGTCAGACCACGTTTTAACTGATTATCCAATGCGTGAACCTCCTCAAGGGATTCATATTATCGTTAACGCAATAACCCCTTGGCAACAATACTATACATCGCATAGTATTATCTGTCAAGGGGTATTTTTTATCTTTTTTTATTTGCACCCGGTCGGGAGCGCGTCAGCCGCTCCTCATGCCCGCGCGGGGGCTGCACCAGGCAGCCCGGCCCGTAACCGATCAGGTCTTCCCGCCCGCAGTTGCGCAGGGCCTCGCGGATGAGCGCAAAATTCTACGGTTTTTTCCATTGCAGCAGCGCACGCTGCATATCCTTTTCTTTCTGTGTGGTAGGTACATATACCGGCTTCATCGTTCTCGGGTCAATGCCGGTATAATACATACAGGTGCTCAGCGTGCCCGGTGTCGGATAAAAATCCTGCACCTGCTCGGGCTGCACGCCCTTACGCTTCAGGTACAACGCCAATTCGACAGCATCCCGCATGGTACTGCCGGGATGGCTGCTCATCAGATAGGGCACCAAAAACTGCTTCATGCCCAGCTGACGGTTCACCTGTTCATACTGGCGGCAGAACTCCTCGTACACCGCGTTGCGGGGTTTACCCATACACTGCAGGGTGTGATCGGCAATGTGCTCCGGCGCTACCTTCAATTGTCCGCTGATGTGGTGCGCGCAGAGCTCCCGCATTACCCGCTGACGATCCTTGTCCGCCAGAATGTAGTCAAACCGCAAGCCCGATCGGATAAACACCTTTTTGATGCCCGGAATTTGCCGCATCCGCCTCAGTGTGTGCAAAAAATCCTCATGACTGACTTCCATGTTGGGACAGGGCTCGGGGAACAGACACTGCCGGTTCGGGCAACAGCCATGCTGCAGCTGTTTTTTGCAAGCAGGCTTGCGGAAATTCGCCGTCGGTCCGCCCACATCGTGGATGTACCCCTTGAAGTCGGGGAAGGTGGTCAGCAGCTTCGCTTCCTTCAGCAGTGATTCCTCACTTCTGCTTTGAATGATGCGTCCCTGATGAAACGTCAGCGCGCAGAAGGAGCATGCGCCAAAGCACCCGCGCACCGCGCTGATGGAAAACTTGACCTCTTCCAGCGCCGGCACACCGCCCATCGGCCGATAATCGGGATGAAACTGCCGCGTGTACGGCAGCTCATACACAGCATCCAGCTCCTGTTGAGAAAGCGGCAGCGTCGGCGGATTCTGCACCACATACCGCTGCGCATCCTGCATCTGGCAGAGCGCATGCCCGCGGATGGGGTCCTGCTCCAGCTGTTCACGCATAAAGGCCCGGGCATAGGCTTTTTTGTCCTTGGCCACCTCGGCATGCCCATCGATCAGCGTCGCGTAATCGGGCGGCGTCTTGCTCATGTAGCAAATGCCGCGAATGTCCCGAAGCCTTTCCGCAGGCATGCCGTCTTTGAGCCACGCCGCGCACTCCACAATGCTCTTTTCGCCCATGCCGTACATCAGCAGCGTGGCGGCGCTGTCCACAAGCACGCTGCGGCGCACCGCGTTATCCCAGTAGTCATAATGGGAAAACCGCCGAAGGGAAGCCTCCACGCCGCCGATGAGGATCGGTACACCCGGATATGCCTGATGGATGCGGTTGCAATACACCGTCACCGCTCTGTCCGGCCGCATATCACCTTTTCCGCCGGGCGCGTACACATCGTTGCGGCGATGTCTCTTGGCGGCGGTATAGTGGTTGACCATGCTGTCGATCACACCCGCGGTCACCAGAAAGCCCAGTTTAGGCCGTCCGAACACCTTGAACGCTTCGCAGCCGTGCCAGTCGGGCAGGCACAGCAGTGCCACACGGTATCCCTCTTTTTCCAGAATGCGTGAAATAATGGCATGCCCGAAAGAGGGATGATCCACATAGGCTTCGCCCACCACATATACAAAATCGGGCGCGTCCCAGCCACGCCGTTTACACTCTTCGGGCGTGATGGGCAGCATGCTGCGTCGAAGCTCGTTCTCCGAAAGGTTTTTGTTCATCGTTTCACTCCGCAAAAGCGGCACCCGCTGCCGGATGCCGTTCCATTTGTCAATAATCTGTCAGCTTGAATACCCGGTCCATGGCATTGCCGGCTCCGCCCTTCAGGTAGGTCTCGGCTCCGGATTCAAACAGCACATAGATCGCGTCCCCCGCGGTGCACAGGCATTCCGACATGTTGGGCGCAAACAGCACCGCGCTGAGCGCTTTTTTCTGATCCAGAAACCAGACCGGCACTTCCTTTTCGGAAACAACGGTCATATTGTCCGGTTCCCTCAGCAGCACACCGTCGTAACGATACAGGCTGGAAGTGTTCGTCCGTCCGTAGGACTGGCTCAGGTACACACTGTCCCCCTTGACCGTAATGCCCTGAATGCGTTCCGTCGTTTCCAGAATGTAATCCAGAATGGCGTCCCCGTCCGTCAGTGCTTCAGCCTTGAACTCGTTTTCCTGCGTTTCATCCAACACATAACCGCACGCCCAGGCCTGATAGTAGCCATCGGGCGTCTTCATGCGGTGACTGCGGTCTGTCTTATAGTCATTCCCATACTGGAACTCGCCCACCCACAGCACACCGTCATGATAGGCGCAGTAGGAAGCGTTGTTGGGCACAGGGATCGCCTCTTCGAAGGCACAGGTATCCGACGGCTCCAGGCTGAAGAATTTTTCCAGCGAGATGCGATACAGATGATGACTGTTGGCGATAAAGATGTTCTTTTCTGTCACGCAGACGCCGCCGGCATGCCCGTTATATACGCTGCCGTCCACATTTTTCAAAAACACCTCGCGCACCACCTGATCCGTATCCATATCCACGGCAATCAGTGCGCTGGCCGCCTTGTCGGAGCGGTATCCCGCAAACAGCATCATATTGCCCTCGGGCATGTAACTGATGCCCTGCGGCACCAGCCCCTCCGCCAGTCCCGGAATGGTGACCGACAGTTCCCCCGATTCAAAAAAATTGTTCAGCATGCTGTTGCTGCTCTCACACGTGGTCACCCGCGTGGTGGAATAGAAGAATCCGTTTTCGGCGCAGACACCGCCTGCTGTCATCAGCAGCGCCAGCAGCATGCACAACAGCTTTTTCATTCGTTTATCACTCTTTCCAGTTCACGTTTTCCGCGTTTGGCAGCGCATTTTGCGCTTTCTCTCCCGCGTTGACCAGCACCGCATGACGGCACAGGCGCAGCATCGGCACGTCCGACCGGCTGTCCCCATAGCCGCAGATCAGTTCCTCGCCGGGGTTTTCAGCAAGCCACTGCCGCAGCCGCAGCACTTTTTCCTCTCCCTTGCAGTTGGTCGGCAGATAGGACCCATCTGCCGCACTCGGCGTGCAAAGCAGTCCGTCCACCTTCAAAAGCGCCGCCACATACCGCATATAGCACGCACAGCTGGCCGAACAAAGAAGGATCTTATCCCCCTGCTGCCGATGCCGCCGCAGGCTTTCCGCCGCTTTGGGGCGCAGCTTGCCGATCAGTTCTTCGGCAAAGCTTTGCAGCAGCTTCTCCCTTTCCTCCGGCTTCATTTGGCCAAGGAACGCGTGTCCCGCCGCTTTGGCTTTGTCCTCCGTAAGGACGCCCAGCTGATAGCAAAGCCCCGTCCACGCCGTTTTCAACAGGCCGCCAAACGACAGCGCGTGATGCCGGAAGGCATACACCGCCAGCTGCGTAATGCTGTCTCCGTCGATCAGCGTTCCGTCAAAATCATACACCGCCGTACTCATACGTACTGTTCTCCATGCGTGATGATCATGGTCTGTGCCACCTCATCCAGCAGCGCCTGCGCTTCCTCATAGCTCTTGTTCACCGCCAGCAGAGCGATGATATACTCGCAGTCATCCGCGTAATAATCATAATAGACCGAGATGACCGACGCGCCGTCCACCGTATAAGAGGTCGCCATCTCCAGCATGCGTCCCGCGGGCAGATCGCGCAGAATGCCCTCGTGCAGCTGCCGCAGCTCATTCTCCTCAGCATATCCGTCTTTGATAATGTCATAGTATTCGGGCGCACGGGCGATCTCTTCCTCAAAAGAGGCATAGGTCTTTTCCTTCACCTGCACCTCCAGCTGATAGGCGTAATCGGAGGAGATCCACACGCGCAGGTCATAGATTTCATCCGCGTCCTCGCCTTCGCCGTATCCCGCCATCATCTCTGCCGTATATTCATCCGACAGCATGTAAAAGCCGCTGTAGATGCCGATGCTGTAATCAAAAACCATATTGTCATAGGTCTGCAAAGGGCCGTATTTCAGGCGGTTCTGAAAGCTGCCTGCGGCAAACGCGGTACCGGTCAACAGCAGCAGCACCGCCAGCAGCAAAGCGATCCTTTTTTTCATCGTTTTTCTCCTTTATTTCGTCGCGCGGACGCTCACTTCACCCGCGTCCAGTATGATCGTCTGTCCGTCATCCAGACGTACCTTCAGTCCGCCTGTTTCGGTCACAGCCTCCGCCAGGCCTTCAAAGCTCTCGCCATCCCGCTGTCCGCAAACACGCTGCCGCAGCGTCAGGCAATGCGCACTGTATTCCCGCATGCAGTCCTGCGGGTGTCTGAGTCCCTCCAGCAGCTCTTTGACGATCTCCGCCGCCAGCTGCTCCTTCTCGCCCGGTTTTTCCTCTCCCGGGCGCAGGGAACCCGCGATCTTTTCCAATTCGGGTTCAAAATGCTGCCGATACAGGTTCAGCCCGATGCCGCACACCTGACCCAGCAGTTCTCCGCCGCTCCACATCGCTTCACAAAGGATGCCGCACACCTTCAGGCCGTCTTTCTGCAAGTCGTTGACCCATTTGATACGGGTCTCCATGCCCATGACGGCCTTCACAGCCCGCCGCACCGCCACCGCCGCCACGCAGGTCACCACCCCGGCCGGCAGGTCCTCCTTCAAAAGGAGCGTCATATACAGCCCGCCCTCTTCCGAGGCAAAGCTGTGCCCCTTGCGTCCGACGCCGCCGGTCTGACGGTCGGCGATCACCAGGTCACCCCTCTGTCCGCCCTCCAGCCACAGCGCTTTGGCGTCCCGGTTGGTAGAGCCGGTCACCTCTGCCGCCCAGATTCTTGTGCCCGGCAGCAGGCGCGTCAGCAATTCTTTGTCCGGCATAGGCACTCCTTTCCCCGTTGACCGCTCCGCCGCTTTGCCTTATAATACGCACGGAGGGATTCATGATGAAAACCATGCTCATTACCGGCGCTTCCCGCGGCATCGGAGCCGAAATGGTGCGCCGTTTTACTCGTGAGGGCTATCAGGTCACTTTCTGTTATCACCGCAGTGCCGATAAGGCTCAGGCTTTGGCCGCCGAGACCGGTGCCGAAGCCGTACAGTGCGATGTGGCAGACCCGGCTGCCATCCGTTCCATGATGGCTGCCTACCTTTCGCGTTGGAAGCATCTGGACGCGCTGATCGTCAACGCCGGCATCGCCTGGGTCGGGCTGACCGAACAGATGCCGCTTGCCGATCTGGACAGCCTGCTGTCCGTCAACCTGCGCGGTGCCATGCTCTGTGTGCAAGCAGCCCTGCCCGCCCTTCGCGAAAGCCAAGGGGCCGTGCTGCTCATTTCTTCCATGTGGGGCACCGTCGGTGCCTCCTGTGAAAGCGTTTATTCCGCCGCCAAGGCCGGCCTGCAATGCTTTGCCCGTTCTTTGGCCAAGGAGGTCGGTCCCTCCGGCGTACGTGTCAACTGCATTGCCCCCGGCTGTATCGAAACCGACATGATGGCTGCCTATTCCGATGATGAGAAGCAAGCCCTTGCCGAGGATACCCCTCTCGGGCGTCTCGGCCTGCCGCGCGACATTGCCGCTGCCGCGGCCTTTCTCATGAGCCCGGAAGCCTCCTTCATCACCGGTCAGACCCTGACAGTGGACGGCGGCTTCTCTCTCTGATCAGCCGCGAGAGATTTCATCCAGCGACATCCCAAAACCCGGGATAAACTCATCCATAAAGTCCTGCACCTCCGGCAGATCGATGCGCCGGATGGATTGATAGGTGCTCTCGCCGGCCTCTGTAAATTCGGAGTTGCCGGCCTTTTTTTCTTCCAGACATTTGATATATGCGCTCATCTTATCCGCCGCCTTGACAATGCGCCATGCCTCTGTGCTCTCATCCGCCACGATCAGATCCTGATAGCTGCCGCGCAGATCGCCGGGCAGCATGGTCAGAAGCCGCTCCCGGGCCACGTCCTCCAGACGGTGAAACTCTGTCTTGATCAGCGGATTGTTATGCTTGATGGGCGTAGGCAGATCACCGGTGATTACCTCACTGGCGTCATGGTACATGGCCAGTGCCATGATGTGTTCGGCGTCATACTGCCGTCCATAGCGGGCATTTCCCAGCAGAGCGATGCCATGAGCCAGCATGGCTGTCTGAAAGGCGTGCTCCATGTCGTTTTCGCCTTTGGTGTTGCGCATCAGACCCCAGCGGCGAATATATCTCATGCGGTTCATATATGCAAAAAAGTGAAAAGCCATTTTATTCATTCCCTCCGTTATGATTCAAGTTCCCAGCCCACCAGCAGTGGGCCCGCGCCGACACGGATGACCGCCTCATCCTCCAGAATATGGTTGCTGCAGCCAATGGGAAAATCACAATGCAGTGTCAGGCCGTCTGCCGCGTACTGTACGCCCTCAATGCAAACATTTTCTGCCCTTTCACCCATGCTGAACAGGGATAAAAGCCCCCATTCCACCGTCT
>JAZRWA010000039.1:0-7391 GCA_045599485.1 Clostridia bacterium
TCAATCATCCTGCGTCTTTCTGGCTTGCTATACTGCTTTTTCATAGTTTTTTTGGTCTCACATCATTGACTTATGAACAGAGAGTCATTGATTCAAATCCATCATGCCCTCAACAGCACGATCCGTCATCCTTCAGCTCCAGCATATAAAGGCAGCGCGGGCGTCCGTCATACATTTCGCGTGTTTGCAGAAGCACATAGCCCGCCTTTTCAAAGCAGGAACGGCTCGGGATATTCTCAGGATCTGCCGTGGCAAAAACATAATGCCTGCCGCGCGCTCTGGCCTCCTCAGCGATCCTGCGGATCATCATTGTGTGGATACCCTGTCTGCGCCAGGCAGGCCGCACCATCACATCCTCAAAGTCAAGCGCGTCCTTCGGTTCATATCCCAGGCAGGCTGCATAGCTGTAGCGGTGCTTATCGCTTTCCTCAGCAATGCAGAAAGCCGCAAGGCCGCCGTCCTCCATGCGTATCCCCCATGCCATGCCGGAAGAGATCGTCTGCGCAAATTCATCAGCCGTACTGGGAAAATACCAGCGGGACGAAGGCAGTACAGGCAGCACATCAGCCTGAACAGCCATAACCGAGGGTACATCTTCTATCGTGATCGGGACAAGCTTCAAGTCCATCGTCATTTCTCCCGTGGGGGCATTGATTCGTTTCATAGCAAAGATCAAGTATTCCCCATTGTATTCTCAGCATTTTAGCACAGATCAGTTTTTTTCGCAAGCATGCCTGTTGTTTTGCCTCCGGATCCTTTATGATGTATTGCCCTAATCTGATCGATCCTTCTTTTTTCATAATTTGGACTATTTTTTTCTTGTTTGTTACTGTATAATATAACAGTACGAAGTCACTTTGCCGCAGGGCGTATGATTATGTATATACGGAGGGCATCACTTCATGGGGTTTTCTGATGGTATCGGTTTTCAGGTCAAGGTCATTCACGATGGTCTGAGCAGAAGACTGAAGCACAGACACGAGGAACACTGGGTAACGGTTCCCCAGTTTGCTGTTCTCAGCTATCTTGCCGAGCATGAGAATGAACGGGTTCTCGTTAAGGACATCATGACCTATATGCAGATCGATCAATCGACCGCCTCGATCCTTATTAAACGGATGGAAAAAAACGGCCTGATCGTCTGTCAGGAAAATCATGAGGATCGCCGTCAAAAGATCATTGTTATGAACCGCGGCAAAGCCCTGCCTCTGATCGAATATGAACGAGCAGAGTCCGGGGTGATCGAGGAGAAACTGCTGAACGGTCTTAATCAGCAGGAGCGCGCCGAGCTAAACCGCATGATGCAGATCGTCGTGAACAATGTCGTTCATCTTTAACGCCGGATTATCCGGCTTTTATTATATCCAGATATATTGACATCAATGTTTTTTATGATTATAATGATGATCAGTTACTTTGATGTCAATGTTTTTCGCAAAGGAGGAAAACGCATGAAGAATATCTCAAGACGTTCCTTTCTGAAAGGGAGCGTGGGAACCGGCGCCGCGCTTGGTCTCGGTCTGCTCGGTATGTCCGGCGCTGCCGCAGAAGAAACGAAATCCCCCTCTGTCCCGCTTGACAGCAGTACTGCAGTCGAGGTCAAGCCCGTATCTGTTGTTCAGGGTGAAGATCACACTTACGGCTCCTTCCTGAATCCGCAGGAGGATTTCACCGGCGACAGCGGCGATATGAGCGCGATCTTCAGCCCGCTGAAAATCGGCGGTGTTACCCTCAAAAACCGCCTTGTCAAGAGCAGCGCAGGTTCCGAAATGCAGATGGATGATTTCTGGCCGTCCGATACTGCTTTGGAGTACTATGGTGCATTTGCCAAGGGCGGCATCGGCATGATCTGCTACGAATCCTCCAACCAGATTCCCGGCAGCGCGATGGGCTCAATCCCGCCCGGAATGCCCGGTATGCCTGATATGGGAGGCATGCCTGACATGGGTGGTATGCCCGCAGAGGGAACCGGTGCTATGCCGGCAGCGCTTGCGGGTATTCCGGCTGAGCTGCTGGAATCCGGTTTCGCCATGCATCAGCTTGATATCTCCTCCGATGAAGGCATCCCCGCTCACAAAGCAATTGCCGATTATCTGCATCAGTACGATGTACCCGTCATCGCCCAGATGATGGACATGATGATGATGAACGGCGGCGGCGGCAGCTATGCAAAATCCGAAAAGCTGGAAACCAGCATGAATCCGGGCATCCTGCAGACCACCGAAGCAGTCCAGGCGGAACGCGATGCCTTCATTGCCGCAGGCATCCGCTATTGGAAGGCTGGCTTTGACGGCGTTGAGATCAACTGCTCCTGCAACCATTATTTCTCAACCTTCCTTTCCCGCGTCTCCAATCACGAGCGTACAGACCAGTACAGCGGCGACACGCTTGAAAACCGCTGCCGTATCGTGACCGAGATCATTGAGGGCATCCGCAAGGAAACAGGCAGCGATTTCATCATTCAGGTGCTCTACAGCGGCGTCGAAGAGCAGATCGCTGCTCTTGGCGATAACGATCAGTGCATCACCATCGATGAAGCCTGCGGCATGGCCGAGCTCTTCGAGAAGGCCGGCGCTTCCAGCCTGCACATTCGTTCCCAGGCCTATGGTCATCACTGCGCCGGCTTCATGCCCGACGTGCTGCACATGTTCGAGCATGGCGATACCGGTTACGGCTCTGTGATCGACTACAATAAGCACTTCGGCGGCTGTATGGACGGCAGCCATCAGGGTTATGGTGCGCTCATCGGCGTTGCCGCAAAGATCAAGGAACACGTTTCCATCCCGGTTGGTGCTGTCGGTGCGATGGATCCCGCGATCGCTCCTGATTTCTTCAACAATGCGATCCGCGACGGCAAGATCGATTTCCTGATGATGACCAGGCCGCTGATGGCTGACATGAACATGCCTAAAAAGCTGCAGGAAAACCGCCGTGATGAAATCGCCCCCTGCACCCGCTGCATGACCTGCTTCGTCGCGCCGTTCGGCATGGGTACTCCGATGTACTGCCGTGTCAACCCCGCGCTGACCCGCGCTTTCACGGACGATATGCCCGAGGGCTATGATCCGCTGCCCGCAGAAACGCCGAAGCGCGTGACTGTTATCGGCGGTGGCCCCGCCGGTATGGAAGCTGCCCGTATTGCTGCGGAGCGCGGCCATCAGGTGACCCTGCTGGAGAAAAACGATGTGCTTGGCGGCAAGCTGCAGGCACTTCAGATCCTCAAGGGCGGCCACGAACGTATCGAAGACTACCGCAAGTATCTCATCCGCCAGATGGAGATCAAGAATGTTGACGTTAAGCTCGGCGTCGAAGCAACTGCCGAAACCGTTAAGTCTACCGATCCGGAAGTTGTTATCGTTGCCGTTGGCGGACAGGTCACTGAAGATTACGCCGCAGCCGGCATCCTCAACATGGATGATCATTGCGTCCGTGCTGAACGCGGCGAGGTTCTTACTGACGGTAAGGAAGTCATCATCCTTGGCGCACAGTTCCAGGCCTGCGAAATTGCTGCAAATCTCGTCCGCGCCGGAAAGCGCGTTATCATGATAAATCCCGGCTCCAAGGACGAGCGCTACCGCAACGGTACCACCTGGGGCAAGATGATGGGCATTGAGTGGCTGAATGCCAAGGGTGTGAAGGTTTACAACAACGCTGTCATCCAGCAGGCAGACGCCGCCTCCGTCACCTTCGATACAGAGTTCGGCATGACGCTTACCCTGAAGGCAGACGCCGTCATCCAGGCGCTTCCGATGGATGCAAATCGCTCTCTGTACGATTCTCTTGCAGGCATCTGCGATGAGGTCTATGCGGTTGGCGATTGCTACAGCCCGAACACCATCGCCAACGCAACGGCCCGTGCCAATATCATAGCCCGCCGTGCCGGCAATGGTGCCACTGCCGCTGCAGCTGCCCTGGCCGAGAACCAGTACACCGCTACCGCTACCGGTATTGGTGATGTTCGCGTGACACTGACCGTCGAAGACGGAAAGATCGTCGATGCGATCGTTGATACCTCTAACGAAACCGCTGGTATTGGCCGTGATCTTGGTGATGCTTTCGCACGCCAGATCGTTGAGAACGGCGACATTGATGCCGTCACCAGTGCCACAGTCACGAGTGACGCCGTCCGCAAAGCCCTGTTCTCCTGCCTTGAACAGGCTGGACTGTAATTCTACCCTCCGGGGCTGCCTCAAAATGACCACACAAAGTCATAAGAGGCAGCCCATTTCAAATGCAGAAAAAAGGCAACACAAAAAAGCCATCTGAAAAGACGGTGCCAAAGTATACCAAAAACACCAGTCAAATGATTAAAGACCGGCCGGAATTGCTTTGGGCATAACCAGACCACTTCCCAAACGGTTATTTTGGATTTTGTGGTGTAGGCGGAGAATGTTCAGGGCCAGCGAGTAAAGGAGCCACTCAGCTTCTACCTTGACCGAACCACGCAGAAGGAAACGTCGGAAGATATCCTCTTTGACAAAGGCAAACGTTCCCTCTGCTTGAATGGAACGATTCACCCGCAGCAGGATTCCTTTGGGAGAAGTGATTTTTGCTTCCATTCTTTCACGTTGACTGGCAAACCTCTTCGATACATATGGTTCTTGCGCTTGAGGAAATCTTGTAATCAGTCAAGAGGCAAGGACAGTATATTATCTGCGACAGAGAAGGAAAGAAGCCCATCACAGACAGTAGCTATAGTAAGATGTGGAGGCATATCACTAACACGATAAACCTACACGGTAAGACAGCGCATAGTCTTAGGCATGCATTCGCTACACAGGTTGCAGGGTATCACGGTTTCCTCGATGGTAACGGGCTTCTTGCTTGTCTTTTTAGACATTGTGGCTTCCTCCTTTTATGTTGTGGGTTTCTTGATTACGCTTTGATTATATACCTCAACAAGTATATCGTCAATGTACAACACTCACAAAGCTTTCTATTCTAAATTGTGGAGAAATACACTTGCACAACAATACGTTGAATGATATACTAATGTTTAGCAAGGAGGTTTAAGTATGCCGAGGACAGAAGCACAGATAAGAGCAACAAAAAAATGGAATGATAAAAATATGGCAGAACGATATGAAAGAATACAGGTTATTGTTCAAAAGGGTGAACGCGCCGTTTTGAAGTCTCTTGCAAAAGAAAAAGGTTATAGTGTATCAAAGTATATTATTGAAGCCGTGAATGAAAAGGCTGGTTATAACGCCTTAACCATGCCTTACAGTGAAACGGAAAAGTAATCACATTGTGATTACGGGGGATGTTCTATATGCCAACAAAGCATACTCAATGGTCAAGAAAGTACAATGAAAAGAGTTACGACAGACTTGCAATGACCTTGCAAAGGCAATGAAAGCAAGCGTTCCTGATGTATTGAACGTTTACAATCAAGCAATGCAGGACACAATGGTTGACCCGCGTTTTACTGAAGCGTTCAAGGCCGGAGGGAAGGTATCTCCCGACGCGCAGAAAAGGTTGAACCGTCTCGTTGAAGCTATGGCGATGCAGACGGCGCAGACCATGCAGAACTTTTCGAACACAACGGCAATATCTGAATCGTACAGAAAACACGTTGATAGAGCCGTCACAGCGGCTTCTACAGGGTTTTCAAGCTACAGTGCTGTAATGCGTCAAGCACTGCGAGAAATCGGCTCTAACGGGCTACAGGTGGTCTATGAAAGCGGTTATCACAGGCGGCTTGACACAGCACTCCGACAAAACATCATAGACGGCATAAATCAAATATCACAGCGCGGCGCGGAAATCGTCGGAGAAGAACTCGGGTATGATGCGGTGGAAATCACAGCGCACTTGCACAGTGCTCCCGACCATGAACCAGTGCAAGGCCGCGTTTTTTTGAATGCCGAATATGAAAAGATGCAGACAGACCAGCCGTTCACAGATGTCATCGGTAAAGCCTATGCCGCTTTCCGTCGGCCTATTCAGGAATGGAACTGCAAACACTTTGCGCTCCCGTTTTCGACGAAGTACAGCAAGCCGCGATACACGGAGAAACAGTTGCAAGACTGGGCGGCGGCGAACGAAAAAGGCTGTATCATCAACGGCAAGCACCTAACGACCTATGAAGCGACACAGGTAATGCGCAAGCTTGAACTTGAACAGCGGAAGCAGAAGGACATTGCCAACGCGGCGCGTGTAGCTGGCGATGATGTACTCCGGCGGCAGTGCCAGCAACGCATTAACGAGCTTGCGGTACAGTATCAGGCCGTTTCTGATGCTTGCGGTGTACGGGCGCAATGGGAGAGAACAAGCGTTGAAGGCTTTAAGGCTATCAAAGTAACAAAAGAACAACTTGAGATTGATAAGTTGCAGAAAGCCCGACAGGAGTGGGATAAAGCTTTTGACGAAAAGTATAAAGCTAAAAACGAAAGCGAACTATTGCCGAATGTCAATAACCCATTTGGCGTTATGGCGAAACTGACAGATTATTGCTTGAACAAGGAACACGAAAGCGGGAAAAACAAGGCTATTGTTTTTGAGTCTGCTCTTGGATACACACAATCAAACGCTGATTTGTTATACAAAGAAATAACCAGCAATATTCGTGTTTACAAGGCTGAATTTGCAGGATATAATGGATTTGGCAATAAGTACAATGTACTTATGCCTATAAAAGGCACGAACGGGAAAATTCAGCCTGTATTGACAAGTTGGATTGACGCTGGTAAAGGCGACATAAGGATGGTGACGGCATATGTTGAAAAAGAAAATCAACGTCCATGATGTTGTGAAACTTGAAAACGGCCGTGTTGGAACTGTTATATATATATATTCCGAAGAACAATCTTTTGTTCTTGTTTAGTACGACGATAACGACATGGAAGATGTTTACTTGACTGATTCCGTCGAAATAGTATACAAAGCACCGTCTTGATTATTCAAGGCGGTTTTTGATTGCAATCGCGGAGGCACGAATGCAGATAGAGTGGAGAACAACAAAAACGCTGAAGCCGTATGCAAAGAATGCAAAGAAACACGGCGAAAAGCAAGTTGAAAATATCGCTAACAGTCTACAGCGTTTTGGCTGGCAACAGCCTATTGTGATAGACAAAAACAACGTTGTAGTAATGGGACACGGGCGATTGCTTGCGGCAAAAAGGCTCGGTATGAAAAGCGTTCCTGTTACTGTTGCAGATGACTTAACGGACGATGAAATCAGGGAACTCCGCATAATTGATAACAAAGTTGCTGAATCTGAATGGGACTTTGACCTATTGAAGGCCGATATTCCCGGCTTGACTTTCAGCGGCTTTGATTTTGATTTTGGCGTTGAATTGGCCGACACGATGCTGGGAACGGAAGACAGCACTCCGCTCCCGGATTGGGCAATGGAAGACGCGGAAACCTATGCGGAACTTGCAAAGTAT
>JAZRWA010000040.1:0-32516 GCA_045599485.1 Clostridia bacterium
TGCTGTACGGCAGCGACGCCGCCATCAGCCGGGACTTTGTCTCCCACCCGGAACGGCACAGCGTGATCGAAAGAATACTGACCGAGGAAAGCGGCACCGAAGCGCACTTTGTGGCCGAAACAGAGGGGCAGCACAAGGCACTCACGCATGACAAGCAGGATCGCGACGAGCAGGTGCTGATTGAGACCTTTGGCCGCGACAAGATCCAGATCGACGAGTGACGGGTGAACGAAAAAATTTCAGGGGGGAGAGGTACGCTTTTCGATGCCGAAAAGCATGCCTCTCCCCCTGACCCCTTCTCTGAGAAAAGGCAGTCAAATACAAACAGCAAAACACCCTTGCAATGATGAAAGTTCATTATCATCAAAGTAAGGGTGTTTGATATGAATGAAAAACAGCCCTTTCTCGGGAGGGGTTAAAGGGGGACCCATGCTTTCCGGCTGCGGAAAGCGTGGGTCCCCCTTGAATGCTTATTCGTTCATGGTCTCCGCAGCCTCGTCGGGCTCTTCGGTCTGCTCCTCTTCCTTGTAGGCGCAGGTCACGGCCACCACGCGGCTGCCCTCGGCAACACGCATCATGCGCACGCCCTGGGTCGCACGGCCGCAGGCACGGATGGTATCTGCCGCCATGCGGATGATGGTACCGTCATTGGTGATGAGAATGATGTCCTCATCCTCCCGCACCATCAGCTGTGCCGCCAGCGGGCCGGTCTTATCGGTCAGATTCATGGCCGTCACACCCTGGCCGCCGCGTCCCTGCTCACGGAACTCCTCGGGGTCGGTGCGCTTGCCAAAGCCGTTTTCACTGATGGCCAGCACCAGACGTTCGGGCTCCACCACGCACATGGAGACCACACGGTCCTCCTCGCTGCGCAGCTTCATGGAGCGCACGCCCATGCTGCTGCGGCCCATGGAACGTATGTTCTTTTCGCTGAAGCGAATGGCACGGCCCATGCGGCTGCCCATCAGCAGCTCATCCTCACCGCTTGTCAGCTGCACGCTGACCAGCTCGTCATCATCACGCAGCACAATGGCGATCAGGCCGCTTCTGCGCAGGTGGGCAAACTCCTCCAGCGGGGTCTTTTTGATCAGGCCCTGCTTGGTGGCCATCATCAGATAGCGTCCCTCCACGCTTTCGGGCATGGCGATCATGTTGGTGATCTTTTCGCCCGACTGCAGGGGCAGCAGATTGATGATGGCTGTGCCGCGGGAAGTGCGTCCCGCCTCGGGGATCTGGTAGCACTTGATCATGTAGCAGCGGCCCAGATTGGAGAAGAACAGCACATCGCTGTGGCTGTGCAGGATGGCGATCTTTTCGGCATAGTCCTCTTCGCGCAGATTCTGACCCATCACGCCCTTGCCGCCGCGTCCCTGCGCGCGGTAGGTGGATTTGGACAGACGCTTGACATAACCGAAGTGCGTCAGGGTCACGACCATGTCGTCACGGGCGATCAGGTCGGCCACGTCGATCTCGCCTTCGACACTGCTGATCTCGGTACGGCGTTCATCACCGAACTTTTCACGCAGCGCGATCAGCTCGTCCTTGATGACGTTCATCAGCAGCGTTTCATCCGCCAGAATAGCCGTCAGACGGGCAATGGTATTCTGCAGTTCGTCGTATTCGGCCTGCAGCTTGTCGGATTCCAGATTGGTCAGGCGGGCCAGACGCATGTCCAGAATGGCCTGCGCCTGCTTGTCGCTGAAGGCAAAGCGCGCCATCAACTCATTTCTCGCCTCGGCGGTATCACGGCTGGAGCGGATGATGTGCACGATCTCATCAATGTTGCTGAGCGCCTTGAGCAAGCCCTCCAAGATGTGCGCACGGGCACGGCTCTTTTCCAGGTCATAACGGGTACGGCGGGTGACAACATCCTTCTGATGCTGCACATACCAGTACAGCATCTCCTTGAGGGACAGCACCTTGGGCTGGCGGTCCACCAGTGCCAGCATGATGGCACCGAAGGTATCCTGCATCTGGGTGTGCTTGTAGAGATAATTGAGCACCACATTGGGCTGTACATCACGCTTGAGCTCAATGACGATGCGCATGCCGGTACGGTCGGATTCGTCGCGGATATCGCTGATGCCCTCGAGGCGCTTTTCGTGCACCAGCTCGGCAATTTTGGCCACCAGAGCGGATTTGCACACGCCGTAGGGAATCTCGCTGACCACGATGCGGCTGCGGTTGCCGTTCATCTCTTCAATTTCGGTCTTGGCGCGCACGGTGATGTGGCCGCGGCCGGTATGATAGGCCTCCCGGATGCCGCTGCGGCCCAGGATGATGCCGCCGGTGGGGAAATCAGGACCCTTGATGTGCTCCATCAGGTCATCCAGCGTGGCATCGGGATTGTCGATCAGGCAGATGACGGCATTGATGGTCTCGGTCAGGTTGTGGGGCGGAATGATGGTGGCCATGCCCACCGCGATGCCCGATGAACCGTTGACCAGCAGGTTGGGGAAGCGGGCGGGCAGCACCACGGGCTGCATCAGGGTGTTATCAAAGTTGGGCATGAAATCGACGGTATCCTTGTCGATCTCCTGCAGCATGGCGGTGGCCAGCTTGGTCATGCGCGCTTCGGTATAACGCATGGCAGCGGCGCCGAAGCCGTCGATGGAGCCGAAGTTGCCCTGACCGTCGACCAGTGTATAACGCATGTTGAAGGGCTGCGCCAGACGCACCAGCGCGTCGTACACGCTGGCATCGCCGTGGGGATGATATTTACCCAGCACATCGCCCACCACACGCGCGCTCTTGCGGTAGGGCTTATCGGGCGTCATATCCAGTTCGTTCATGTCAAACAGGATACGGCGGTGTACGGGCTTCAAGCCATCGCGCACATCGGGCAGTGCGCGGTTAATGATAACGGCCATGGAATAGGCGATGAAGGATTCCTGCATCTCCTTTTCCAGATTGACCGGAATAAGGCGTTCCTGAATTTCGCTCATGAAATTTCCTTTCTGCGCTTACAGGTCCAGATCGGCAACCAGGTTGTAGTTCTGTTCGATAAAGTTACGGCGGGGCTCCACCTGATCGCCCATCAGCAGGCTGATGTACTGATCGGCCGCCATGGCATCCTCCACGCTGACACGCATCATCTGACGGGTGGCGGGGTTCATGGTGGTGGTCCACAGCTGCTCGCTGCTCATTTCGCCCAGACCTTTATAACGCTGCTGGTCGTACTTGACGTCGTTGCCGTACTTTTGTTTCCATTCGCCGGTCACGCGGGCCAGTTCTTTATCGTCGTAGACATAGTGCTCTTCCTTGCCGCGGGTCAGCTTGTACAGCGGCGGCATGGCGATATACACATAGCCCTTTTCGATCAGCGGACGCATGTAGCGATAGAAGAAGGTGAGCATCAGAATGCGGATGTGCGCGCCGTCCACATCGGCATCGGTCATGCAGACGATGCGGTGGTAGCGCAGCTTTTCCTCGTTGAATTCATCGCCGATGCCGCAGCCAAAGGCGGTGATCATGTTTTTGATCTCCTGGTTGGCCAGGATCTTGTCCAGACGGGTCTTTTCCACGTTGAGGATCTTGCCGCGCAGGGGCAGAATGGCCTGATAATGGCGGTCGCGGCCGTCAATGGCGCTGCCGCCTGCGGAGTCGCCCTCGACCATGAAGATCTCGCACTTGCTGGGGTCGCGCTCGCTGCAGTCGCTCAGCTTGCCGGGCAGGGCGGCGGATTCCAGCAGCGTCTTTCTGCGGGTCAGATCACGCGCCTTGCGGGCCGCTTCGCGGGCGCGGGCGGCATTGAGGCAGCGATCGAGGATGAGCTTGGCCACGGCGGGATTCTCTTCGAAATAGGTGGCAAGCTGCTCGCTGACCAGGTTATCCACAATGCCCTTGACCTCGCTGTTGCCCAGCTTGCTCTTGGTCTGGCCTTCAAACTGCGGTTCATGCATTTTGACCGACACAATGGCCGTCATGCTTTCACGCACGTCCTCACCCTTGAGGTTGGCGTCACTGTCCTTGAGGATGGGCGGCTTGACCTTGTTGCGGCCGTAATCGTTGATGACACGGGTCAGGGCCGCCTGGAAGCCCATCAGATGGGTACCACCCTCGGGCGTATGGATGTTGTTGGCAAAGGAGTATACGTTTTCGCTGTAGCTGTCGTTGTACTGCAGCGCCACCTCCACCGAGACCTCGCTGCGCACGCCCTCGATGTAGATGGGTTCGGGGAAAAGCACCTCGCGGTTCTGATTCATGAATTTGACAAACTCGCGGATGCCGCCCTCGTAATGGAAGGTGTTCTCCTGCTCCTTGCCCTCGCGCTCATCGGCCAGGATGATCTTGATGCCCTTGTTCAAAAAGGCCATCTCGCGCAGACGGGTCTGCAGGATGCCGTATTCAAATTCAATGCCCTCATCAAACACACCGTCGGGGTTGTTTTCACCGGCGATGTCGGGCCAGAAGCGGATGGTGGTACCGGTTCTGTCGCCGGCCTCCCCCACGATCTTCAGGTCGTATTCGACCTTGCCGCGGTTATATTCCTGCTGATAGATCTTTCCGCCCTGATACACCGTCACCATCAGGTGATTGCTCAGAGCGTTGACCACCGAGGCACCCACACCGTGCAGACCGCCGGAGACCTTGTAGCCTTCGCCGCCAAATTTACCGCCCGCGTGCAGCACCGTCAGGCAGACCTCCACCGCGGGACGGCCCATCTTGGGATGGATGCCCACCGGGAAGCCGCGGCCGTTATCCTGCACTTCCACCGAGCCATCCGCCTTGATGGTGACATGGATCACCGTGCAATAGCCGGCCAGTGCCTCGTCCACGGCGTTGTCGACGATCTCGTAAACACAGTGGTGCAAACCGCGGTAATCCGTCGAGCCGATGTACATGCCGGGACGGCGGCGAACCGCCTCCAGCCCCTCCAGCACCTGTATATCGCCCGCGTCATAATGCTGCTGATCGGGGCGTGTAACATTCATTTCGTCTGCCATGTTTATCCTCCGTTTGATTCCGGTAAGACGGCAAAGGTGATACTTCGCCATCTTGTAAATTATACCACAAAAAACGCCTATGTTCAAGGTTTTTTCTTATTTATATGTTGTTTCAAAAAAATGCTTTTGCCCCCGTGCAGGGCAAAAAAAGAAGGGCCTTCCGTGTATCGGAAAGCCCCGCTTGTAAAGAGGAATTATCGTGCTTTGCCCACAAAGAAGAGCGCCAGGGTGCCGGGGCCGGAATGCGCCCCGATGACCGAGCCGACGGAGGTGACAATCTCCACCTGCGCGCCACATTTTTGTTCAATGGCGTGCTTGAGCGTTTCCACATCCTTCATGCAGTCACCGTTGGAAATGTACACACGGCCGCCCTCCCAGGTATCCGCCATGTGCTGCGCCAGCGCCTGCACGGAGGATTTGCGTCCGCGCACCTGACCGACCTTGATGAGGTTGCCCTCGTTATCCACATGCAGCACGGGCTTGATATCCAGCATGCCGCCGATCAGCGCCACCGCCGCGCTGACACGGCCGCCGCGCTTCAGATAGACCAGATCATCCACCGTGAACCAGTGGCAGATCCTGCCGCGGTTCTTTTCGACATAATCGGCAATTTCATCAATGCTCTTGCCCTCATCGCGCAGGTCCTTGACAAAGCTCAGGAGCAATCCGTAGCCGGCGGAGGCGCACAGGGAATCCAGCACCGCCACCTTGCGTTCGGGGTACTTTTCCTGCAGCTCACGGCCGATCATCAAACCGGACTGAAAGGTGGTGCTCAGCGCGCTGTCGAAGGCCAGATAGCAGACATCATGTCCCTCGCTGAGGGCCTTTTCAAAAGCGGAACGCACCTGATCGGGGTTGACCGCGGCGGTCTTGGCCACGCGGCCGCTGCGCATCTGATCGTAAAACTCCTTGACAGAGCAATCCTTTTCGGTATGCACCACCGAGTCATCGGTGAACATATAGGTCAGGTCAAAGCATTCCACCTGCCATTCCTTGAGCATTTCAGGGGCGATATCGCAGGCGGAATCGGCAAACAATACAAAATCAGCCATAATTCAATCCTTTCTTAAACCTTCAGCAGCAGGCTCCAAACAAAGATGGCGGGAATGGAGCACAGGGTGGAGAAGATGACCATCTTGGTGGCAAACTCGGGGTCACGCTCATACTTGGCCGCCAGCATGGTGGTAGTGGCACCGGCGGGCATGGCCGCCAGAATGACGCAGATGCCGGTCGCCAAGGGGCTTACGGCAAGCACCTTGCACACCGCCCATACCAACGCGGGAGCCACCACCAGGCGGTGCAGCGTAAACCACAGGATGGTTTTATCCACCAGATGTTTGAGATCAATCTGAGACAGCACAAAGCCAATGACCAGCATGGAAAGCGGCGTGGTGCAGCCGCCGATGGAGGAGATGGGCGTCATCAGCAGCGTGGGGATCGATACGCCGCCGATCATGCAGACGATGCCCAGCATGCAGGCAATGACGCAGGGATGGGTGACGACCTTGACGATCGATTTTTTGACGTCATTGACGCCCGAATACAGCGCCAGGCCCTCGGACCACATCATGATGCGCATGGGGATCAGATAAATGCTGGCCAGCATCAGACCGGTAGCACCAAACAGGCTTTCGGCAATGGCGTTGCCCAGAAAGCCCGCGTTGGAGCAGATCATGCCGTAGGCAAGGTTGACGCGGTGCTCCGGCCCCTGTTTGGGAAAGGCCAGCTTGCCGTACACCACCGCCAGCACCTGCACACCAATCGAAACGAGCAGCACCATCACGCAATCCGCCGCCAGGCTGGACATATCCTTGCCGATAAAAGACTTGAAGATCTGGCAGGGCAAAACCACATACAGCACCAGATTGGTCATATCCTTCATGGCTTTTTCGGAAAGGATCTTCCACTTGCGAAGGATAAAACCCAGGGCGATCATGACAAAAAGGCTGAATTCCAGCGGCAAAAGCTTATCCATGATTCTCTCTTCTTTCCGGGTGAAAGCGGCACTTTCTCCCCATATATATCATAACACAATTCTTATCAAATAACAAGAAACCGCCCTTCCGCGGCATTGTATTTGCTTTGTCCTTTCGGGGCTGCCAAAAAATGATTGACGAACGCCCCAAAGTGTGTTATATTAAGCAATGCTGATAACGGTTTTACCGTTTCGGCAGGGAATGCCAATATAGCTCAGTTGGTAGAGCGGCTGATTCGTAATCATCAGGTCAAGGGTTCGAGTCCCTTTATTGGCTCCACCGGGGTGTAGCGCAGCTTGGTAGCGCGTTTGGTTCGGGACCAAAAGGTCGCGGGTTCAAATCCCGCCACTCCGACCATTGAAACTCTTGAATCATCAAGAGTTTTTTTATTTTCCATCGTCACCGTCCAATACAGAAGGGACCGCAAAAGAACACTGCACAGCATTCTTTTGCGATCCCTTATTCATTCCACCGGGGGCCATCGTGAAAATCGTGACGGCAGGCGTAGAAAAAAACCACGCACCACGACAGAACGATGGGGTACCCGATCAGGCAGAATTGTCCATCCTGAGTCATCCGCAGCCGGACACCGACAAACTGCCACACCGCCCAGCCGAGCAGCCCGGCAAGTATTCCGAAAAACAGGAACGCCGCCCGATATTTGGTCCCGGCAGTCCAGTGTTGTCTTTCCAGACAGGTCCACAGTTTTTTCATCATCTGTTTTTCCCCTCCGGAAAAAATATCGGCGTTTTTTGTAAAAAACAAAATCACCTCTCCGTAAGATTTCTGTAAAACACAGAAATTTTACCATTGCTTTACAAATACAACCTCTGTTGTTTTACAGTCATGCCTTATCCTACCGTACGGCATCAAAAAACAAGTGAGGTGATACACCATGGATCTGTTTGGCATACTGACTATGATCGGAGGGCTCGCCCTGTTTCTGTACGGGATGAATGTCATGGGAGACGGGCTGGTCATGCTCTCCGGCGGCAGACTGGAGCAAATACTTGAAAAACTGACAAAAAATCGAATCACTGCGCTGCTTCTGGGGGCGATGGTGACCGCGGTCATACAATCCTCTTCCGCCACCACCGTGATGGTCGTAGGCTTTGTCAACTCGGGCATCATGAAACTGACACAGGCCGTTGGCATCATCATGGGTGCCAACATCGGCACCACGATCACCTCCTGGATCCTGTCCCTGACGGGGATCAGCAGCGGAAACATGTGGGTCCGGCTGCTCAAGCCCAGCTCCTTCTCCCCCATTCTGGCAGCCATCGGCATCGTTTGCATGATGACCGGCAAGGATGGTTCCCGTAAAAAGACGATCGGCAGCATCCTGTCGGGCTTCGCGGTGCTGATGTTCGGAATGGAAACAATGAGCGGCTCGGTCGCTCCTCTGAAAGACAGTTCCGCCTTTACGGGAATGCTGACCGCCTTTTCGCACCCCGTATTGGGAATGGCGGCAGGTGCCTTGCTGACGGCGGTGATACAAAGCTCCTCCGCGTCTGTCGGCATTTTACAGGCGCTGTGTCTGTCCGGCGCCGTCACCTATGGCACCGCCATCCCCATCATCATGGGACAAAACATCGGCACCTGCGTAACAGCGCTGATCTCTGCTGTAGGGGGCGGACAAAACGCCAAGAGAGCGGCCTTCATTCACCTGTATTTCAATCTGATCGGCACGATCCTGTTTATGGCTGTATTCTATCTGCTTCACCATTTTGTCTCTTTTACCTTCTTATCCGACATCGCCGGCGCGGCGAGCATTGCCCTGATCCACAGTTTGTTCAATCTGGGGTGCGCGGCGCTATTGTTTCCCTTTGCAGATCAGCTGGTGGCGCTTGCAAAGCTGACCGTCGGACATTCAAAAACAGCTGTCCCCACCTTAACGCTGCCCGGGGAGCTGTCCGCCTTGGACGAACGCTTTCTGGACACTCCCTCCTTTGCCATTCAGCTTTGCAAAAACGCCGTAACGAAAATGGCGGAGCATTCGCAAAAATCGATTCTTCTTGCCCTGGAGCTGCAAAGCGAATATGATGGTAAGAAAGCTGCTGAAATCATTTCGCTATAGCAGCTGGTCGATCAATTTGAGGACGCCGTCGGCACCTATCTTGTCAAGCTTGCGGGGCGCGATCTGAACACAGAGGACAGCCACATGCTGTCCGTGCTGCTCCACAGCATCAGTGATTTTGAAAGGATCTCGGACCACGCCGTCAACATTACCGAAGCCGTGGAAAAAATGCAGAAACAGGCCTTGTCGTTTACAGACAGCGGAAAACAGGAATTGGACGCGCTGGGCATTGCCATCCGTGATATAATGACATTAACGCGGGATGTGTTCACCTCCGGCAACACCGATGCCGCCGCCCATGTGGAACCGCTGGAAGAAGTGATCGATGATCTTGTGATGGAAATAAAACAGCGGCACATCCAGCGGCTGAGGAACGGCAGCTGTACCATGGAAACGGGACTGCTTCTGGAGGATATCATGACCAACTGTGAAAGGGTATCCGACCATTGCTCCAACATCGCCGCGGCACTGATCGAAATACAGGCCGATGAGCTTTCCATGCACCAGTACATCGATGTAACGGTCAAGGGCAGCGACCCCCATTTTCGGGAGGAGTACCTGCGTCTGAAGAACATTTACATTCTGCCTTCGTGAGGAAAGGGATACACATGGCTCTGATCTATCTTGTGGAGGACGACCCCGGCATACGGGAAATTGAAACGATTGCCCTGAAAAACAGCAATTACATGGTGCAGGCGTTTGATCATGCGGCCTCCTTTTATGAAAAACTGGACAAAATCCTCCCCGACCTTATTCTGCTGGACGTCATGCTACCGGACGAGGACGGCTACCGAATCATCCGTCGCCTGCGAAGCAATCCCCGAACGAGACGGATCCCTGTGATCATGATCACCGCAAAGACATCTGAGATGGATATGGTGAAAGGCCTGGATGACGGTGCCGACGATTATATCCGCAAGCCTTTTTCCATACTGGAACTGCTCTCCAGGGTGCGTGCACTGCTGCGGCGATCCCGTGAGGAAGAAGCACCCGCACAGCTGCTGGTGGGCGGCATTCTGCTGGACCATGAGCGGCACACCGTCCTCTCCGACAGCAAAAACATCACACTCACCTTAAAAGAATATGAACTGCTCCGTTACCTGATGATCAATGAGAATGTTGTTCTGAGCAGGGAATCCATCATGCGAGCCGTCTGGGGAACGGAATTTGAAGGTGAAAGCCGCACCGTGGATATGCACATCAAAACCCTGCGGCAGAAGCTGGGTGAAAACGGAAGGCAGATCTATACCATCCGGGGCGTGGGCTATTCCATCCGCAAAGAATGTGGTGAAGAGGCATGAAGCGGAAGATCAATCTGCGGCTCGGCCTGATCGCGCTGATCGCCATCCTGATCGCCACAACGGGGATCACGCTTGTATATTACAGCCTGTTTCAAGATCAGGTGCGCCGCGACCTGAAGCAAAGCGCGATGCTGCTGGCAAAAACCGCACTGCTCGAAAATGCCGCTGTTTCCGGCAGGGAATCTTTTTATCCGGACAATCTGAGGATCACCTGGGTGGAGGGCGATGGCACAGTACTGTTTGATAACGATGCCGATGCTGCCGTGCTTGCCAATCACGCGGACCGTCCCGAAATACGGCAGGCCCTGGAGCAGGGCGAAGGCGAAAGCACCCGACGCTCTGACACCATGAACATGCGCACCTTCTATTACGCCCTGCGTCTGGAAAACGGCACGGTGCTGCGTGTTTCCACTCAGGCCGGGACGATCGAAAGTGTGCTGCTCGCCGCGCTGCCGGTCATTGCGGCCCTGATCGTGCTCGTGCTCCTTTTGTGTATTGTGATCGGGCACCTTCTGACACGCCAGCTGATGCAGCCCATTGAGGAAATGGCCGAGCATCTGGATGATGGCGTCAGCCGCCCTGTCTGCAGGGAGCTGGCACCCTTTGCCGAAAAAATACGCAGCCAGCATGAAAACATCCTGGCTGCCGCCAAAAGCAGGCAGGATTTTACAGCCAATGTGTCGCATGAGCTGAAGACGCCGATCACCGCCATCACCGGCTATGCCGAGCTGATCGAAAACAGCGTGATAGACGGCAAAGCAGCGGTTCACGCGGCAGGATAGATCCGTCACAATGCGGAGCGTCTGCATTCTTTGGTGACCGACATCATTCAGCTTTCCGAGTTGGATCACAAAGAGCTGCCGAGACGATTTGAACAGGTCGACCTGCTTTCTGTCGCGAAGGAATGCGCCGGCGAATATCTGCCCATGGCGGCGCACAGAAATATCCATCTGACCTGCAGCGGAACCCCGGCCGGCATCACCGCCGACCGCGGATTGATCCATGAAATGATCGGCAACCTGCTGCAGAACGCCATCCGCTACAACAAGGAAAACGGAAAAGTGGAGGTTCATGTCACGATTGAAGACCGGCACCCCCTGATCACCGTGGCGGACACCGGCATCGGCATTCCCGCCGATCAGCTGGACAGAGTCTTTGAGCGGTTTTACCGGGTAGACAAAAGCCGCTCCCGTCAGACCGGCGGCACCGGTCTGGGGCTTGCCATTGTGAAGCACATCGCAGAGCTTCATTCCGCAGAGATCACGATACAAAGCACCATTGGTGAGGGAACGGTCATCACCGTTCATTTTTAAGGAATGGGTTTGAATCGCACGACCGTCCATCATAAAGGAGCTGTGAACGCGTTTCCGCCTTCACAGCTCCCTTTTTTGTTTATTATCAGGTATCCAGCTTGCTGCTGTCCACAATGGCGCCGGTATCGGCACCGGTCACGAGGGTGGCGTACTTGGCCAGCGCGGTCAGGCGCGGCTTATGCAGCGGCTTCCAGCCCTCGCGGCGGCGGGCAAACTCCTCCTCGGAGACATCCACCGTCAGCGTACGGCCGGGAATATCGATGTGAATGATGTCGCCATCCTGCACGAAGGCGATGGGGCCGCCCTGCGCGGCTTCGGGGCAGATGTGGCCGATGCAGGGGCCGTGGGTAGCACCGGAGAAGCGGCCGTCGGTGACGAGGGCCACGTCGTTATCCATGCCGCGGCCCATGATGAGCGCGGTGGTGGACAGCATCTCGCGCATGCCGGGGCCGCCCTTGGGGCCCTCATAGCGGATGACGATGACGGTGCCCTTTTCGATGGTGTCACCGCTGACGGCGGCATCCGCCTCCTCCATGGAGTTGAACACACGGGCTTTGCCAGTAAAGGTCATCATGCTCTCCCGCACGCCGGACTGCTTGACCACCGCGCCCTTGGGAGCCAGATTGCCCCACAGCACAGCGATGCCGCCTTCCGCCTTCTGCGGATTCTCCATGGTTTTGAGCACGTCATCGGGGGCGGCGGTGTATTCACTCACCATCTCACGCATGGTTTTGCCGGTGCAGGTCATGACATCCATTTCCAGACGGGACTCAATGGTCTTGAGCACGGAGGGAATGCCGCCGCTGGCATCGAGCGAGGAGATGGGATATTTGCCGGAGGGCTGCAGGTTGCACACAAAGGGCACCTTGCGGCTGATGCGGTCGAAGTCGTCCAGCTGCAGATCGACACCCGCCTCGTGCGCGATGGCCATCAGGTGCAGCACCAGGTTGGTGGAGGAGCCGGTCGCCATGGCTCCGGTCACGCCGTTGAGCAGCGTTTCACGGGTCAGGATATCGCGGGGCTTGATGCCCTTGCGCAGCAGCTCCATGACGGCACGGCCGCTGGCCTTGGCGATGCGCTTGCGCTTGTTGGAGGCGGCGGGGGCGGTACCGGAGCCCGGCAGACCCATGCCCAGCACCTCAGTCAGCATGCACATGCTGTTGGCGGTGCCCAGGTGCGCGCAGCTGCCCACGGTAGGCAGGGTGATCTTTTCGGCTTCCTTCATGTATTCGGGGGTGATGACACCGGCCTCGACACGGCCGGGGAATTCACGCAGCTCGGAAGAGCAGAACAGCGGGTTGCCGCCCACGTTGCCGGGCAGCATCGGGCCGCCGGGAACGATGATGGTGGGAATGTTGAGGCGGGCTGCTGCCATGATCATACCGGGGATGATCTTGTCACAGCCGCCCAGCAGCACCATGGCGTCAAAGTGATGAGCCTCGACCACCATTTCAATGCTGTCGCAGATGAGATCACGGCTGGCCAGCGGGTAACGCATGCCCTTGTGACCCTGGCACAGGCCGTCACAGATGGCGATGGTCTCGCTGCGTCTGGGCACGCCGCCGGCCTCGTAAATGCCGCGGCAGACGCACTCAGCCAGTTCCTCCAGATGGGTATGGCCGGGCACCATCTCACTGAAGGAACCAATGACAGCCACGAAGGGCTTTTTCATGTCCTCTTCATCCATGCCGGTGGCATACAGCAGGGCGCGCTGGCCGCTGCGGGCGATGCCGTTGGTCAGTTCGGAAGACCGCAGCGCGGGATCCTTGAAAATAAATTCGTCCTCGAAGTGCATGGGGGCATCCTCCTTTGAATAATGGATTCATTGTTCATCGGCTGCGCTCCCACATCCCTCGGGGACGTGTTTGCCACACCGGTTCATCTGTTGGAAAAACCGGTTCTTATATTCCGTTATGGGTTGGGGAATCGCTTTTCCCAACAGGATTATATTACCATATCACCCGGCTGATTGCAATAGGCTTTAAAAATTTGTTTTTAATCAGAAGGACAGAACGGAAAACGGCGGGAAGCACGTTTTTGTGCCTCCCGCCGCTATGATCGGCGTTGGGTCAAAATCAATAATTTTCGGCGTTGATCTCAAAATAGCTCTGGGGATGGGCGCAGACGGGGCAA
Source organism: Clostridia bacterium (assembly GCA_045599485.1). GTDB lineage: Bacteria > Bacillota > Clostridia > Christensenellales > Aristaeellaceae > SFMI01. The sequence goes on from JAZRWA010000040.1 coordinate 13,747, forward strand.
ACCTCGGGAGCCTTGGTGCCCACCATGATGTGACCGCAATTGCGGCATTCCCACACCTTGACCTCGCTCTTTTCAAACACCTGCTGCATTTCCACATTTTTGAGCAGGGCACGATAGCGCTCCTCGTGGTGCTTTTCGATGGCGGCGACCATGCGGAACTTGGCAGCCAGATCGGCAAAGCCTTCGGCTTCGGCGGTTTTGGCAAAACCCTCGTTCATATCGGTCCACTCGTAGTTTTCACCGTCGGCAGCGGCCGCCAGATTGGCAGCGGTATCGCCGATGCCGTTCAATTCCTTGAACCACATTTTGGCATGTTCCTTCTCGTTATCGGCGGTCTTGAGGAACATGGCAGCGATCTGTTCAAAGCCTTCCTTCTTGGCCTTGGAGGCAAAATACGTATACTTGTTGCGGGCCTGGGATTCGCCGGCAAAGGCGGCTTCCAGGTTCTTTTCGGTCTGGGTTCCGGCATAGGGGTTGGCCTTGGGGGCTTCCTCTGCCTTCTTGAATTTGGAGGCAGGTACCTTGCACTTGGGGCACTTGAAATCGGGCGTCAGAGGGCCCTCATGCACATAACCGCAAACGGTACAGATCCACTTTTCCATGATTCGATCCTCCTTAAACAATATTTTTTGTACTGTTATTATATCAGCATTGAAATCCGCTGTCAAACAAGCAAAAGCCGCCTGACAGACATTGCAGTCTGTCAGGCGGCGTACTTTGATCGTCGGAAGACCGATTACTTGAGCAGCTCGGTCAGGCTGTTCATGGCAGCGATCTCAGCATTGAGCTCGGTGCCCAGCAGCTCCAGCTGCGCGGCACGCTCGGCGGTATACACCGTCAGCTCATCGGCAAAGTCCGCAGTCTCCTCTTCCGCCTTCATCAGCAGGGAAGCGGTGGCCGGCCAGGTGTTGGTGTACACAAAGCCCTTGCCCTTGCCCCACAGCTGGGCGTTGCCGCGGGCGGCATCGGCATGCAGCGCCAGGCAATCGGCAGATTCGGGCGTGAAGATGTAGTAGGCATACTCCGCCAGCGCGTTGAGGCCCCAGGCCAGGTCGAGGGCACCGGTCTCCTCCTCGTTGAACAGCTCGCCGTTTTCCAGCGCGGCGATGATGCCGTCCAGCAGGTACAGGTTATCCTGATAGCCCACATGGCGTTCCACCACGTCGCTGGAGAACTCGATGCGGATGAACTCATCCTGCACCATCTTGAAGGCGGCCAGGGTGGTCTTGTTCAGCAGCACGCCTTCGGCACGCAGAGCGTCCTTTTCCTCCTGGGTGTCAGCGGCGGCATAACGGGCGTTGAGGTCATCGATGCGGGCGTTGTGCTGCTCGCAGGCGGCGGCCATGGCAGCATACGCTTCCTTCCAGGCTTCCACATGCACACCGGCTTCGGCGGCGTATTGCTCGTCAAAGGCGTCGATGAGGTCAGAGCAGGAATTGGTCAGGTCCAGGCGCAGGGCGGGCTCGGCATCGATGGAGAGCAGGATGCTGCCAAACACGGCGATGTTGTTGCGCATGGTGTTCTCGTCGTAGGTGGTCAGGTCATCGCTCTGGGTGTGATAGTGCAGCTGGCTCCAGCCGTAGGTATCGACAGGACGCAGCTCACCGGCACAGGTGTCGGTCACGTTGATGAAGTAAGGCACACCGGCATTGCGGTAGGAAATGCCGTCTTCCATGGTGGTGGTGTCAAAGGTCACGGGGTTCACGCCCTCGCGGCCCACCACGTTCAGCGCGTTGTTTTCCACCAGATCGGCCACCAGGGTGCGGTACTCGGGCACGCAGCTGACAGCGAACACGTTGTTGCCGTCATCAAAGGCGCACAGCTCAAAGTTGAACAACGCCAAGGTCTTTTCCGCCCATTCGGGATGCACGTTGTTGATCAGCTCCCACGCGCCGCGGGTCCAGTCAAACTCGGTACCGCTGATGCCCCACTCTTCGGCACCGTGGGCAATGATCAGCACATCGTTTTCGGGCTGCACGCCGCTGTCGAGGATGCCCTTGCCGATGGCCATGGCGCAGGCAATGGCGGAGCAATCATCCTGGAAGCCCTCGAAGTACATATCATAGTGGCCGGACACGATCATCTGCTGCTCGGAGGAGCGGCCGGGAATGCGGCCCACCACGTCATAGCTGACGCCGGTGCCGATCTCCATCACGCTGTCCACGATGAGGGTGCACTGATTGTGGCCCTCGGCGATGGCGTTGATCATGGCATCGCCCATGGCCTTGGTGACGATCACGGTGGGCATCAGGTCCTCACAGCACACGTCCTGAATCTGATAAACATCATCGCTCCAGCGGCCATAGCCGTCGATGTCATAGCTGACCACGGCGGCAGCGCCCTGCACATAGGCTTCGGCGATGTACTGGCCGATCCAGGCTTCGTTCCACTGGTCCACGCCGATCAGCACGATCTTGCCCTGCACGTCCTTGCCCTCGTAATCATAGGCAAAGCCGGTGCCGCAATCCACGATCTCGGCGGTGATGCCCTCGGCAGAGGTGCCGTTGAGCATGTAGGAGACGGGCATCACGTTGATGTCGGTGCCCTCGATGGTCAGGGAAGCGCCGTTGAACTGCCACTTATCGACAGTGACGGGGATCAGTTCAACATCCTGCAGACCGATGGCACGCATTTCTTCGGCAATGAATTCGGCGGCACGATGCTCAGCATCGGAGCCGGCGGTACGGAAGCCCATGCTGTTATCATGCATGGATTTGTCGGTGGAAAGCTTCACCGCCAGCTCATAGGCATAGTTGACATCCATGGCGTTCAGATACGCCGCCACGGCGTCGGTGGTCTCTTCCGCGCTGACAAAGGAGGCAGCGCTGAGAATCATCATAAGCGCCAGAAACAGGGAAACGATCTTCTTCATGAGATATTTCCTCCTATTTGAGATTGCCGCAGGCTGGATGGGTAAAGAAAAGAGGTGATGTGCCTAAACACACATCACCCCGAAAGCATATGGTGATCGGGATAAGGATAGGTTGTCAGAGTCTATACAGTAATCGACTTACTTTTACTACTCTTATTGACCATTTCACTTCGGATGTGTGAAACCTGGCTTTTAACCAAATCAATGAGATAGCAGCAGAAGCTGCGTGCGAGTTTATACCCCGCATCGGCATTGGACCCGGCTGTCCGTCCGGCCTTATGTCCCTTCCCTTCGGAAGAAACAGGTCCTGTCTCTTACCCGGAATGACCCTTCTCATTCCTTATCTGCGACGCGACAAAGTATATACGATATGCCGCTTTCTGTCAACATAAAAACGAACAAAAATGCAAAAAATCTCTTTATTCCAGCGCGATATCAAAGGTCAGCGCGGCAAGATCCGCCGTCAGCACGGCGCTGTGTCCGCCGCATCTGCGGCACAGACGCAGGGTGTGACGATCGGCCAGCTCCGCACGGATGGAGGCATCCTCCCCAAAGGCCGGATGGGCCGCACGCAGGCGAAGCAGGTCCAGCTGCTTTTTCACGACCGTACGGTTCAGGCGCTTTGCCGCTTCGGCCTCATCGAGGGCACGGCGGTTGATCTCGCGGGCATCCGCCCCCGGATCGCGTTCAAAGACCGTCAGGTCATTGGTCTCCGCCAGCAGATCGCCGTACCACACCTGCGGCACGCCGGGCATGAACAGCTGTACGGCACGGCACAGAAGCAGCGCCGCCTCGCTTTCCCCCAGCGCGCTGAAATAGGTGCCGCACATCTGATAGACCTCGTCCTTTTCACCGTGGATCCATTTGGCACGGCAGCCCTGCTCCTCCAGGGCGGACACGAGCGCATCGATGCGTTCATCGGGCAGAAGCCCCCGCAGATCGCGGATGGGAATGCCGTCATGGCAGCCCAGCATGTTGACGGTGCGATATCCGTTTTCGATCTGTTCGGTCGCCCAGCGGCAGAGGTAGGCGGCATCCTGATGCTGCAGCGCGTCCAGCAAAAGCCCGGGCAGGAAATAATCATAGGTGCGGCATCCGCGCGCCGCGATGCGGGCATAAGCGCCCGTACGGTAGGGCATGTGTACCTCGGGCAGTACTGCCAGATCATGGGAGGCGGCCATTTCCTTCAGCTTTTCCAGCAGATCCCACGTTTCGGGCTCGTTGAGCACGTTGCTGCGGCCGCTTTCCTTGTGCAGGCGGGTGAAGGCATCCAGACGCACCATGCCGGCACCGTATTTTTTGAGGCGGCCCATCGTTTCGTCATACCACTGCCACACGAGGGGACTGCGGGCGTTCAGGTCCATCTGTCCCATGTACTTGCGGTGGCTTTGCAGCCACGCGATGGACTTTTCGCGATAGTCCTCCAGCCCCGTGAAATCCATTTTTGCGGGCACGGTGCCGTTTTGCACCTGCTCCGCGACCGTTTCCGCAAGGCGGCAGGCGGCGGCATACTGACCTCCGGTGATGTCCAGCAGGTCCAGTGCGTCGGGGCTGGGATAGATGACCTGCTGATAAAAGGTGTTCCAGAAAGGCACCTCACTGCCGTCGGGCAGGCGGACCATCAGGATGGGCAGGCCCTTTTTGCGCAGATTGGCTGTCAGAAAGCAATCGGGGCGCGGAAGGATATACCCTTCCTCCGTCATGTCGCCCAAGCCCTGCCAGAAGCGGTTCCAGTCGATGAAAAAATCACGGAATGGAGAGCTGTCGCCGTTTTTGAGGATGTCCATGAACTGCGGGGACAGCACGGACAGGTGATTGAGGATCAGGTCGAAGGTGAGATCGATCCCCAAAGAACGCAGCGTTTCCAAGTCCTTTTCCTGCGCCAGCTGATTGCACAGCTCATAGGAGATGACCGAGAAGCCGCCGTCCAGATCGGTATTGAACACCGTCGGCAGGATGTAAAAGGAGCCGAAGGCCTCCTTCAGTTCCGGCAGGGACAAAAAACGGGTCATGGCCGCAAGATCCTTGCCGATGGAATTGGGGTACGCGTTGAACATGGCTCCCTGTTTCATGCTGCTGTTTTCCTTTCTGCGTCACAATGTCAGGCGGATATGCACTTCCGCCCCGCGGTCCACAAAGCGTTCTGTTACATAGGCATCCGTCAACGTATCGTTTTCATCGAGAAGGTGCTGTACCTCTTCCACGGGGTACGCACGGATGCGGTCCTTTTCGATCGTCAGCTCCAGCGGCAGCGACAGGCAGCCGACACATTTTTCGGGCTGATAATGCCAGCCGCTGACCCACGAAATGAGAATGAGCCTGCCTTTATGATCGCGGAAGATCTGCCCGGCGTACTCATCCGGCCCTTTCTGAAAATGGGAGGTCAGGCGGGGCGCAAAGCGGTGCCCGTCAAAATCGCCCATCATGACATCAAAATACAGCGGCGCATCCTTGGGGCGGACGGATACCGCGATCAGACAGCCGTCGCTTGTGGGCACAATGGAGGGGCACTCGCAGCTGTCGGTGCCGGGATAATCCCGCAATACGCCCCGGTAGTGCCAGGACAAAAGGTCGTCACTTTGATATAGCAGCAGGTTGCCGCCGCTGCCGTCGGGGTACGCCGAACCGATCAGCATATAGTAAGAGCCCCGATATTCGCACACCGCGGGGTCGCGGAAATCGGCACTGCCCTATGCGGGATACGCACTGATGATGGGATTGCCCGGATATTTTTCAAAGGTCTCGCCGTCACGGGAGACAGCCAAACTGATGGTCTGCCGTCCGTTTGCGTCCGCCGAGGAGTAAAAGGCATACAGCACGCCGTCCTTTTCGATGGCGGTGCCGCTCCACACGCCGCGGATATCATAATCACGGTCGTTGACGATGGCGGGTGCTTTTTCCTCCCAGTGAAGAAAATCCCGTGTGACAGCGTGCCCCCACACCAGGGCGGGCGGGCGTTCGTTGGTCGGGGTATGCTGATAAAACACATGGTATTGCCCGCGGAAATCGATCAGGCCGTTGGGATCGTTGATCCAGCCGCGGGCGGGATGATAATGCCATTTCAGTTCGGCGTTGGAACGCATGCTTTTCTCCGTTATGCTCAAAACAGGAGCTTTTTTATCACTTTCATTATATGCGGTCTGTCTTTTGCGCGCAAGGGCAAAATCAGCGACAAATATCAACGAAAGTTAACGCTGCCGCGGCAAATTTGTGGTATAATGCTTCTTGCCCCGAAAGGGCTTGATATAGATTGGAGGTTTTATCATGTCCGAAAACAGAAAAGGCAATATTTCCATCCATGCGCAGAATATCATGCCGGTCATCAAGCGCTGGCTGTATTCCGACCAGGATATTTTCATCCGTGAGCTGGTCGCCAACGGCTGCGACGCCGTGACCAAGTTCCGCATGACGGGCGGCACCGCCGAGGAAGAGCTGAAGGTGACCGTGACCGTGGACAAGGACGCGGGCGAACTGCGCTTTGAGGACAACGGCATCGGCATGAGCGCCGAGGAAGTGGAAAAGTACATCAATCAAGTGGCTTTCTCCGGCGCGGAAGAATTTTTGAAAAATTATCAGGGCAATGAGGACGGCGGCATCATCGGCCATTTCGGCCTGGGCTTCTATTCCGCCTTCATGCCGTCTGACAAGGTGACCATCGACACGCAGTCCTGCAAGGCCGGGGAGGCGCCCGTCCGCTGGGAAAGCACCGATGGCATGGCCTATGAGATGAGCGAAAGCACCAAGACGGGCCGCGGCACCATCATCACCCTGCACATCAACGAGGAATCCAAAGAATTTCTGGATACCTACCGCGTGCGCGAGGTGCTGGACCGCTACTGCGGCTACATGGCGGTGCCCATCTATCTGGTGGATGTGAAGGAAGAAGCCCTCAAGGCGGAGGAAGTCGCGAAAAAGGCCGCCGAGGCAAAGGAGGACGGGGAAACCGAAGAAAGCAAGGTCCCCGCGCCCATCAACGATACGCATCCGCTGTGGCTCAAGGCCCCCAAGGACTGCACCGAGGACGAATACAAGGACGCTTACCGCAAGCTGTTCAATACCTTTGAGGAACCGCTGTTCTGGATCCATCTGAATGTGGATTATCCCTTCAACCTGAAGGGCATCCTGTACTTCCCCCGCATCCGCAAGGACTTTGGCGGTCAGGAAGGACAGATCAAGCTGTTCAACCGTCAGGTGTTTGTGGCAGACAACATCAAGGAGATCATTCCCGAGTTTTTGCTGCTGCTGCGCGGCGTGCTGGACTGCCCCGACCTGCCGCTGAATGTGAGCCGCTCCTTTTTGCAGAATGACGGCTATGTCAAAAAGCTGTCTGCCCACATCACCAAGAAGGTGGCGGACAAGCTGAACGCGCTGATGAACACCGAGCGCGAAAAGTACCAGACCTACTGGGACGACATCCATCCCTTTGTCAAATACGGCTGCCTGCGGGACAGCAAGTTTGATGAGTCCGTCAAGGGCAGCATCCTGCTGAAGACCACCGCCGGCGAATATTTCACGCTGGACGAGTACCGCTCCCGCAATGAGGGCAAGGCCGGCAAGAAGGTGTATTACACCACCGACGCCGCGCGTCAGGCGGCTTCCGTGGCGCTGTATGTCAGCCGCGGCATCGATGTGGCCGTGATGGACAGCATGATCGACATCAGCTTCATGCAGCATCTGGAAAACCGTGAGGGGGCTGAAGGTCTGGCCTTTGCCCGCGTGGACGCCGATGTGGAAGGCCTGAAGGATGAGGAAAACGCCGGGGAAGCACCGGAGCTGGCGCCGCTGGAGACGCTCTTCCGCGAAGCGGTAGGCGATGACAAGCTGAACGTCAAGCTGCAGCCGCTGGCGGATGACACGCTGCCGCTGATGCTGCTGGAGGATGAGCAGATGCGCCGCTACCGTGAGATGTCGGCGATGTACGGCAACGGCTTCAAGCTGCCCGAAAAGCCCGAAGTGGTGCTCAACAGCCGCTGCGAAGCCGTCAAGGCACTGAGCGGCATGGAGGATGAGGAGCTGAAGAAGACGCTGGCAAGGCACTACTTTGACATTGCGCGCATGGCCTCCCGTCCGCTGGAAAATGACGAGCTGAGCGCGTTCATCCGCGACAGCTACGCTCTGGCCGCCCGCCTGAGCAAGTAACGGGACGAAAAAGGAAAACATCGGGGAAGGCACGCTTTTCGTGCCGAAAGGCATGTCCTCCCCGAACCCCGCCCGGGAAAAGGCAGTTTTTCACATAGCAAAACACCTTTGCACTGATGACTGTAACAGACATCAAGGCAAAGGTGTTTTTGGGGGATCGTAATATACTGCCTTTTCTCTAAGAGGGGGTAAAAAGGGGGAGAGATATTCTTTTCGGCTTCGAAAAGAGTACCTCTCCCCCTAAAAATCGCTTTTTTAAGAGCCTTCGTTTGTTTTTTACTCGTCCTCGCCGGAGTTGGCGGAGGTGGTGTTGCGGCGCTGATACACACCGGCGTTGTCGGCGGCAGTCTCTTCCGCCTGACGGCTCAGATGATAAGCGCCGTTATCATGCATCTGCTGCGCGGGCGCGGGGGCCACGTCGGTCTCGTTGTTGGCAAACTCGGGAATCTCTTCCGTTCTGTCCTCCGCCGTTTCGGTGTAATCGCGGCGGGTTCCCACCTCAAAGCTGTCGATGGCACGGGCAGAAGCACCGCGGCGCACGGCACGCACAATGGTCGCCACCAGGAACAGCAGGAACATGGCGGCGAAAAGACCGCCCAGAACGTAGATCACCTTAAGCAGGATGCCGCTCGTCTGCACTGCCATGGGCTCCAGCACCTCAATGGGCGCGACCGTGACCGTGACCAGCGGAGCGACCGTCAGCATGGGCACGTCGGTGGGCGCGGCCGTGGGACGGGCATAGGTGATGTTCATCTCGTTGGATTCAAAGTTGTTGATGTTGCCCAGTTCATCCTTGACCGAGGCGGTGAAGCGGTACTTGCCCGCCTGCGACAGGGTAAAGTCACGGGCGATGGTCACGCTGGCACCGGGCTCCAGGCTGGCGATGGTGTACACGGTGACCGTACCGTGCTTGACCGCCACGTTTTTGACGGTCTTGGCGGAGTTGTTGGTCACGGTGATGTTGAAGGTCATATCACCGGGCACGCGGGCAATGGTGTACGCGGCAGGCTCCGCGGCCACCGTCATGCGCAGCACCTGCGCGGGGTTGTAGGCGCTGATCTTCAGCTCGTTGCTGGTGACGGTCTTGGTGTTGCCGGTGTTGTCCGGCAGGGTCACCGTAAACTTGAAGGAAGCGGACGCATTGAGCGTGTACTGCTTTTCGCGGATCAGCGTTTCGCCGGGGTTCAGCGTCAGACCGCTGAAGATCTCACCGTAGGTGGGATCGGTCACCTTGATGTTGCTGTAGGTGATGTTGCCGTTGTTGACCAGCTTCAGGGTCAGGGTGACGGTCTCACCGATCTCGACAGCGGTGCTGTCGGCGGTCAGCATATCATCGGTCACCAGACCGGGCTTGGCCATGGGAATGGTGACAGCCGGCACCGTCATGCTGGTGCTGCCTTCACCGATCTTGTAGGTGATGGTGCCCTCGCTGGTCAGATCATCCTTGTAACCCATGGTGGCGGTAAACTTGACCGTTTTGCGCTCGCCGGGGGCCAGGGAAGCCACCGTCTGGGCAATGCCGCCGATGGAGGCGTTTTCACGCACACGGATGTTGGTGATCTCCACATTGCCGGCGTTGACCAGCTCGTACAGCACGGTCACGGTTTCGCCGGAGCGCACGACCTCGGGCTCCACGGTGCGGTTGGCGGTCAGCTTGGCCTCCTCCGCCGCACGGGTGATGACCGCGGAAGCGGACAGGTCGCGGATGACGCCATCCTCACTGTAGGTCAGGGTGTAGGTCAGCTTGCCGTCGCTCAGCTGAGCCTCGCTGACGGCGCAGGTGTGCGTGCAGGTGACAAACTCACCCTCGCCCAGGATGGCCTGACCGCCGTCACCAAAGGAGGTGACCAGCTGGCCGTTGGGGTCATGCAGCATGACGGCGTTCTTCATCGCCGCCCCCTGATTGACCACACGGATGGAGACCGTGGTGGTGCCCGCGCCGCTCAAAGCGGCCGGCTCACAGGTCAAAGTCATTTCAAGATTGTTTTCCGCGCAGGCGGAAACGCCAAGCAGCAGCATAACAGCCAGCAAAGCAGCCATCAGCCAGCGGATTTTTGTGTTTTTGAGGGCAAAAGACATGCCCATCCCTCCTCCCGATGCGCCATGGGCGCAAAAGCGGTACTATTCAGCCTCTATAATAGCGAATCATGCCGATTCTGTCAAGCAAAATCGGCGCAATTATTACAAAATTCTTTCATTTTTGTTAAGAGGAGGACGGGGTTTCCAAACCTTCCGAGAAAAAGCAGTTTTTATTTCTATACAAAGGCACCCTTGCTTTGATGAAAGATATCATCATCAGGGCAAAGGTGTTATACTGTCTGATAAAAACTGCCCTTTCTCGGAAGGGGTTAAAGGGGAAACCATGCTTTCCGGCTTCGGAAAGCGTGGTTTCCCCTTATAAAATCTTACGTCTCCACACGAAAGCACTCCTACGGCGGGGCGGTGAAGGTCATGCGTTCGCCCGTAGCGGGATGCGTGAAAGACAGCGAAAAGCTGTGCAGCATCAGCCGCGGCGCATGCGGCATGTTGCGGTTGCCGTAAATAACATCACCCAGCACGGGATGATGAATGGAAGCCATGTGCACACGGATCTGATGCGTACGGCCCGTGATGATGTGCACATCCAGCAGGGCGCGGTCCTTTTCCTGCCGCACGAGCTTCCACAGCGTCAGGGACGGCCGTCCCTCCGGATCGATCGCCATCTTTTTGCGGTCATTTTTGCTGCGCGCGATGGGCTGATCGATGCGCCCTTCGCTTTCCTTCATCACGCCTGCCACCCAGGCGTAGTAATGCTTTTCCATTTGTCTTTCGCTCAGCTGCAGACTGAGTGCCTGATGCGTCTCGTCATCCTTGGCGACCAGCAGGATGCCGCTGGTATCCTTGTCCAGACGGTGCACGATGCCGGGGCGCAGCTCGCCGCCGATGCCGGACAGCGCGTCCAGATGATACAGAAGGGCGTTGACGAGGGTGCCGTCCGGGTTTCCCGCCGCGGGATGCACCACCATGCCCGCCGGCTTGACCACCACCGCCAGATGCTCATCCTGATAGAGCACCTGCAGGGGAATATCCTGCGCTTCGGCCTTGGCGGGCTTCAAGTCGGGCAGTGTCAGCACGATCTGTCCCGAAGCGGGCTTGGCGGAAGGCTTTGTTTCCGGCTTGCCGGCGACCGTCACCGCCCCCTGTCGGATCAATTCCGCCGCGCGGGAACGCGACAGAGACCCATCCCGGGATAAAAGCACATCCAGACGCGTGCCGTCTGCCTCAAGCACAATGTTTTCCATGGTCATCCTTTCCGAAAAGCAGGCGTGCCGCCAGCAGGATCACCCCGAAGGTGACCGCGATGTCAGCCGCGTTGCAGATAAACAGCTTCATATCAATAAAATCGATCACATAGCCCAGAAACAGGCGGTCGAAGAGGTTGCCCGCCGCGCCGCCCAGCAGCAGCGCCAGCGCCGTACCCGTCAAGGTATCCCAACGGGTGCGGAAGCACACAACGACCAGCGCCAGGGTCAGTACCGCCGTGAGCAGCGTGATCAGCAGCGGGCTACCGCTCAAAAAGCTCAGCGCTGCGCCGGTATTGCGCGCGGGGTGCAATGAAAGCAGCCCCGGCAGCAGCTCCAGGCTGACGTTTTGCAAAAGCACCTTGCTCCCCCGATCCAGCAGGAACACCCCTGCCGACAGACATCCCATTGCGCGCCGCTCCATACTTTCCTCCCAGCTGTGATGCTATATTATAGGAAAAAATTGCTTGCTTGTAAAGCACCGCCGGCAAATTGGATTTACGAACGTTCGCCAATTTGAAAAAACGGCAATGTACGCCCTTTGACATTTTTGAGCGTTTTGCTCACCGATCTGCAAAGGATCATCGGTGGTTTTCTTTATCCTGAATTTGCGGTTTTCTTTCCTTTATGTGGTGATGCTTGTCATATATTGCATAGTATATTCTGCCATTGTGGTTTCTTCTGCTCATTTTGACTGTAACCCTGGGTTTTTATTCCGATACAAAAAAAGTACAAAACAGACAAAAATCCGAAATTTTGCCTTGACAACGTCCGAAAGATGGTTTAGAATAGCTCAAATTTACGAAGTTGGGAGGCATTTGTATGCTGCAGGAGAACATCCGCACCGGACTCACCTTTGATGATGTGCTGCTGGTGCCCCGTAAGAGTGAAGTTTTGCCCAAAGAGGTGGACCTTTCCATTCAGCTGACCCCCAAAATCAAGCTGAACATTCCGATCCTGTCCGCCGCCATGGATACCGTTACCGAGGATAAACTGGCCATTGCCATTGCCCGTGAGGGCGGCATGGGCGTGGTGCATAAGAATATGACCATTGCCGAGCAGGCCACCATGATCGACCGTGTCAAGCGCAGCGAGCACGGCGTCATCACCGATCCTTTTTTCCTTTCCCCCACCCATCTGATCGCCGACGCCAAGCGCATGATGAGCAAATACCGCATTTCCGGTGTGCCCATCACCGAGGGCAAGAAGCTGGTCGGCATCCTGACCAACCGCGACCTGCGCTTTGAGACCGACGACAACCGCCCCATCGGCGAGGTCATGACCCGTGAAAACCTGGTCACCGCCCCCAAAGGCACCACGCTGGAGCAGGCCAAGGAGATCCTGGCCCATCATCGCATCGAAAAGCTGCCGCTGGTGGATGATGATTTCAACCTGTGCGGTCTGATCACCATCAAGGACATTGAAAAGGCCACCAAATATCCCAACAGCGCCCGTGACGCTCACGGCCGTCTGCTCTGTGCCGCCGCTGTCGGCGCCAGCAAGGACGTGATCGCCCGCATCGAGGCCCTGATCGCCGCCAAGGTGGACGTTGTTTCCATCGATACCGCTCATGGTCACAGCATGGGCGTGCTCCATACCATCGAAAACATCCGCAAGGCCTTCCCCGACCTGCAGCTCTTTGCCGGCAACGTTGCCACTGCCGCCGCCACCCACGACCTGATCGCCGCCGGTGTGGACTGCGTCAAGGTGGGTATCGGCCCCGGCTCCATCTGCACGACCCGTGTGGTCGCCGGCATCGGCGTTCCCCAGATCACTGCCATTGCCGACTGCGCCAACGAAGCCGACAAGTTCGGCATCCGCGTCATCGCCGACGGCGGCATCAAGTACAGCGGCGACATCACCAAGGCGCTGGCCGCCGGTGCTTCCGCCGTCATGCTGGGCGGTCTGCTTGCCGGTACCGAGGAAAGCCCCGGCGCCATGGAGATCTATCAGGGTCGTTCCTTCAAGGTCTACCGCGGCATGGGCTCCATCGGTGCGATGGATCAGGCCAACGGCAGCCGCGACCGTTACTTCCAGGAGGACGCCAAAAAGCTGGTGCCCGAAGGCGTGGAAGGCCGCGTGCCCTACAAGGGACCGATGGCCGACACCGTCTATCAGATGATCGGCGGTCTGCGCGCCGGCATGGGCTACTGCGGCGCCAAGGACATCGATACCCTGCGCCGTGAGGCCGAGTTTGTCCGCATTACCGGCGCCGGCCTGCAGGAGAGCCATCCCCACGATATCTCCATCACCCGTGAAGCGCCCAACTATTCCCGCTCCAACATGGATTGATGATTTCAGCCGGGTCTCTTATTCAAAAGAGATCCGGCTGTTTTTTTGCGTCCGATAGTTGACAACCAAAGGTTTCTGATATATAATAATCAAGCTGAAATCTGCGGTCGTGGCGGAATCGGCATACGCGCACGTTTGAGGGGCGTGTTGGGCAACCAGTACGAGTTCAAGTCTCGTCGACCGCACCAGCAACAAAAAAGAGTCTGCATAAAGCAGGCTCTTTTTTTGCGTTATCGTCTGCGCCGGTCATGACCGCACTGGGAATAATAGGCGGTCTTATCGGCATACATCAGCTTATCGGCTTCCACCACCAGGCGCTCAGCCGTCAGACCGGGAAAATGCTCCACATCCGCATAGCCGCAGGAAAAGCTGAGCGTATCATTCATTTCGCCATGCCAGTTTTCCGCCATGTGACGCAGGCGCTGCAGCAGCGCCTCGCCGTTGGCACCGGGGTTGGTCACCAGCACCACAAACTCATCGCCGCCCGTATGGAAGCACCGTCCATGATGACCATACACCTTTTTGATGCATTCCGCCGCCCCGCGGATGAGCTCATCGCCCGCCAGATGACCTCTTTCGTCATTGGCGCGCTTGAGGCCGTTCATATCCAGCACCGCAACGCCAAAGATGCCCCTGCCGTCGCTGTGCTCCTGCAGCATCTGCTCATAGCTGAAGCGGTTGCGCAGCCCCGTCATACGGTCATGCGCCAGCAGATAATCGGTAATGCGCTCACTGTGAAAGCGTTTGGCCTTGATATTCATCATGTACACGGCAACCACGATGCTGACAAGGCCAAAGATCAGCAGATTTTCCTGCCCGTCCAGCAGCATATCACCGCTGAGCTGAAACGGCAGCAGAAAGAACAGGGTGAGATTGCAGACCACCACCATCAGCGCGTAACCGGCAGGCGCCAGGCAGAACAAAGCCGGCAGCGCCATCAGAAGTGCCAGGTACGTCGCCGGTCCCGACTGGGAATCGATGCCGACCGCCAGATACATGCCCAGGCTCAGCAGGATCAGCATGAAGGCATAACAGCTGAGGCTTGTCACCACGGCGTTCTTTTTGCCCGCGGTATGATTGATGAGCAGAATGACCAGCAGTGCCGCGCCGCTCAACGCATAAAAGCGGCCTTCATCTTCCAGATTGCCAAAGCCCAGCAGCGCAAAAAGCGTCAGCAGCCCAAAGGCGGCCGCTCCAATGGCGGAAAAAAAGATGACGCTTTTGCGGTTGCCATCGTGGATCCTTTCCCGCACCAGCTCACATTCCGCATGGCCGAGTCCCATAAACAAAAACAGGTCGCTCAGTTTTTTCAGCATAACATCTCTTTCAGTCGGAATTTGTAAAAAAGGCAGAAGAAACGAGCCGTGAAGCTTTGTGCCTCACGTCTCTTCTTTATGCAATTATGTTCGAATATCATAACATATTCCCGGTGATTTGTCAATTAAATCCATTTTGCTCCCCAAAAAAGCCCGTCCCTCCCTATACGGAAAGAACGGGCATTTGCATATAAACGGCTGTCAGTTGCGGAGACTGTGCAGCGGGGCGGGAATGCGTCCGCCGCGGCGTACAAAATCGGCGCTGCTGAAGGGATGCACGGGGATGATGGGGGCATGACCCAGCAGACCGCCAAATTCGGCCTCGTCGCCCACCTTGGCACCGGGCACGGGAATGACGCGCACGGCGACCGTTTTGTTGTTGATCATGCCGATGGCGGATTCATCGGCGATGATGGCGGCGATGGTCTCCTTGGTGGTGTCGCCGGGGATGGCGATCATATCCAGACCCACGGAGCAGACACAGGTCATGGCTTCCAGCTTGTCCAGTGTGAGGGCGCCCTTTTCGGCGGCAGCGATCATGCCGATATCCTCGCTGACGGGGATGAAGGCACCGCTGAGGCCGCCCACATGGGAGGACGCCATGACGCCGCCTTTTTTGACCGCGTCGTTGAGCAGCGCCAGCGCGGCAGTGGTGCCGTGGGTGCCGCAGGCTTCCAGACCCATTTCTTCCAGAATGGCGGCCACCGAGTCACCGACAGAGGGCGTAGGCGCGAGGGAAAGATCGACGATGCCGAAGGGCACACCCAGACGGCGGCTTGCCTCCATGGCCACCAGCTGACCCACGCGGGTCACGCGGAAGGCCGTGCGCTTGATGGTTTCGGCCACGATATCAAAGGGCTCGCCGCGAACGCCCTCCAGCGCGGTCTTGACCACGCCGGGGCCCGAAACACCCACGTTGATGGCGCAGTCGCCTTCGCCCGGACCGTGGAACGCGCCCGCCATGAAGGGGTTATCATCCACCGCGTTGCAGAAGACCCCCAGCTTGGCGCAGCCGAGGGCACCGCAATCGGCCGTTTTTTCGGCGGTCTGCTTGACGATATCGCCCATGAGCGCCACAGCGTCCATATCGATGCCCGCCTTGGTGGAGCCGACGTTGACGGAGGAGCACAGATACTCGGTGGTGCTCAGCGCTTCGGGAATGGAGAGCATGAGGCGCTTATCCGCCTCGGTCATGCCCTTCTGCGCAAGCGCCGAATAGCCGCCGATGAAATTGACGCCCGTGTTGCGCGCCGCACGGTCCAGGGCGAGCGCCAGCTTTTCGGGGTGACGGATGCCGCCCGTGATCAGCGCCGCGGGAGTGACCGAAATGCGCTTGTTGACGATGGGCACACCGAATTCCTTTTCGATCTCCTCACCCGTGCTGACCAGCTTGGCAGCGCAGGTGGTGATGTGATCGTACACCTTGTCGCACAGGCGTTTTTCATCATCGGAAACACAGCCGAAAAGCGAGATGCCCATGGTAATGGTGCGCACATCCAGCTTTTCGCGGTCGATCATATGCAGCGTGGACAGAATCTCGGAAGTGGTCAGCATGGCTTTCTCCCTCCTCAGAT
The DNA here is from genome assembly GCA_045599485.1 of Clostridia bacterium. GTDB lineage: Bacteria > Bacillota > Clostridia > Christensenellales > Aristaeellaceae > SFMI01. The sequence continues at coordinate 30,221 of JAZRWA010000040.1, forward strand.
CTGGTGCATCGCTTCAAAGATCTCGCTGCGCTGAATGCGGATCTGCAGACCCATCTCGCGGCCGAGTGCCGTCAGATCGGCCTCCAGCTGTTCGAAGGCCACGTGGGTGATGTCCACGATCATGATCATATGAAAGTAATCAGAACGGACGGTCTGAGAAATATCCAGAATATTGGTATCGTTTCGATACAGGACATTGCTGACGCGGGCGATGATGCCCTTGCAGTCAATGCCCAGCACGGTGACAACGGCTTTTTTCATCTCTTCCATTGCGGAAAACCTGCCTTTTTTGCGGATTTACCGTTGCATTGTAAGCTATTTGCGGTTTATTGTCAATGGATGCAGACCGTGATATAATGACCGATAACGATAAAAAGAAAGCGGGCGAAGCGCATGATTCCACAGCTGGGACTGTATCCCATCGAGCGGGAGGGGCTGTCCATCGCCGAAAACCTGCACATTGTCAGGACGGCGGGGTTTGATTATGTTTGTGTTCACAAAATGGCGCATCTGACCGCGGAAGGGCCGCAGAGCTTCCGCGCCGCGGCGGAGCGGGAGGGGCTGCCCATTGACAACATTCATCTGACGGGCGACAACACCAACGCGCTCTGGCTGGAAGGTGTACTCGGAGACGAGGTGCTGGACCGATACTGCTGTGAAATTGAGACCGCGGCCCGTCTGGGCGTGCGCGTGGGCATTGTGCATGCCACCTGGGGCTTTGTCACGCCGCCGCCCTCCGAAACGGGGCTGCGCCGCTACGAGCACATGGTGCGCTGCGCGGAAAAGGCGGGCTTTACCATCGCATTTGAAAACTCCGCGGGAGTGGAGAACCTCTGCACTCTCCTGGACAACATCGACTCCCCCGCCGCCCGCTTTTGCTATGACAGCGGCCACAACCATGTATTTTCACCGGGCAGCGATATTTTGCACCGCTATCGGGACCGGCTTGCCGTCACGCATCTGGATGACAACGACGGACGGCATGACCTGCACCTGATCCCCTTTGACGGCTGCGCCGATTTTGACGCGATTGCCCCCGACCTGAAGCGCATTCCGCGGCTGACGTTTGAGGTGTGCGGCACCGGCGAGAAGCAGACGCGCTGCAATGCAGAAGGGCTTCGGGACAGCATGCGCCGCATCGCCATCCTCAACGATGAACGTCTGACGGAGATCGGCTGCGGCAGGTACCGTTTCTACGCCGCGCTCTCGCATGAGGAACATTTGGACCGCCTGATGACCGCTGCCCGGAAGCTGCGAAGCCGCATTGAAGGCGCGCCGTAAACGCAAAAATGCGCAACAAAAAACCGCCCTTCGGCGGTCTTTTGTTTTGGCACAACAGATTGATATTGATACAATCCGCCGCAGGTTCACCCGTACCCATCACAGAAAGCGACTTGACTTCTGCTCCTTTCAGAACTAAGCTCGCCACCCGAAGGAAGTGATCGTATGTCCGGAAAGAAGAAACCAACCGTACTCATGGGTGGCGAAGAACTCCGCACTACCATGGATGATCTGATTGGTCGTTCCGACTAAGTAATCAGTCGGGTTTGTACAGATGAAAGCCATGTTCTCTTGAACAGGAAGGCCCTTTCGGGGTCTTTCCTGCCCAATCTCTTTCACTTTTGACTTTATCAAACAGGCGGAGAATATTCTGGCATTTAGCCTGCACATCCGCTCCAAGTTTCGGGCTGCACATATCCTGCCGAACGCTTTCACGTTCTTTCTCCCACATGCTATCCGATAAACCTTTGATCCATTCGAGGCTGTATTTTTCCGGAGGCATGTTTTTTATTTTTGGGATCAGTCCTCCGATAGCAGCAATTCCCACTACAGCGAGAACTTTCTTAAAAACCCTGTTCACGCATACAGCCCCTTTCTCATAATGGTTCGATGAATTATACCACGAAACCCTTGCTTTCATAGGAGGTACTGACATAAAAATCTCATTAAACTGCCCATTTCGGGCGTGTAAACGCAGAAACGTCCTTATTGGTCTCCGGGTTTAACGGAACTTGGCATTGCACATTTAGCATAATTGTGCTAAAATAAGGGCAATAATTATGAGAGGAGTGATTGCATGTCTCAGATTCGACCTGTGTCTGACCTGCGCAACAACTTTGCAGATATATCCCGCACCGTTCATGAAACCAGAAGTCCTGTCATTCTCACGAAGAATGGATATGGTGATATGGTGGTCATGTCCTATGAGGAGTACCAGAACATCCAGTACGAAATGGATGTCACTCGTGAGCTGCGTGCTGCGGAGCTGGAAGCCGAAACCACAACCGAGCGTTTT
>JAZRWA010000041.1:0-4997 GCA_045599485.1 Clostridia bacterium
GAATTTCGCTCTTTTTGCCTGCCGCCTCAATAATGTCACGGCGCAGCATGGGCTCGCCGCCTGCCAGCAGAATAAAGCTGATGCCCATGTCTGCGGCCTCTTCAAAAATGCGCAGCCATTCCTCGCTTGTAAGCTGGCTTACGGGCTCGGCATCAACGGTTGCGTTGTTGCAGCGGGAGTAGCAGCCTGCGCAGTGGAGATTGCACTTGCTGGTGATGCTGGCGATCAAAAACGGCGGGCGGTGCTCCCCCGCGTCCTCCGCTTTTCTGCGTTTGAGGGAGGCGGCCTTGCTGGCCGCGGCTAACTTTACCATAAAAGCGCTTTCCCGCGGGTTTTTCAGCGTTGCCTTGATGGCGTCCGTCACCACACGCTCCACGCCCCGGGTCAGGTAATCCTGTAAATCAAATGTCGTATTGTCGTTCATCAGGTCCCCCAAAAAGCCTTGATTTTGCTCTTTACTCTTTATTCCGTAGCAGGTATAATCATAGCAGTGCACCCGCTGCCTGTCAATTACGCAAAAAATAGGGAGCAGGTAAGATAAACCTTACTTACGGAGGTTCTTTCATGGAAACAACCACCCTTTGCAGCCGGTCCGCCTGTCCCTGCATGTCGCCCTGCCCGATGCAAAAAGTGGCCGATATTCTGGGCGGCAAATGGAAGCTTTCCATTCTTTGCTCCCTGTCCGCCGACGGTGCCACCCGATACAACGAGCTGCTCCGGCGCATCGGCGGCATCTCCAACACCATGCTCGCCAAGTCCCTGCGTGAAATGGAAAGTGCGGGACTGATCACCCGTCATGAATATCTGGAAATTCCCGTGCGCGTTGAATATGAGATCACCGACGCGACCCGAAAGCTGCTGCCCATCCTGTCCCAGCTGGCCGCCTGGACCCTTGCTCTGGAGGCAGAATCACCGCAGGCCGAAAACAAATAAAACCACCACCCTGTAAAGCGCGGAAGACATCTTCCGCGCTTTTTTGCTGCTTTCATCCCTTGCCGTCCCCGCCAAAGCCGCCTGGGCAACTGCAAAACCGGCCCATCCCTCCCCGCGCATACCGTCTGCCTCTGCACACAGGGCCGGATATTGCATTCGGACGAATTGACAAAACTCAAATCCGCGGGTTTGATTCCGATTGATGCTCAAACGGCTGTCTTTCACGAGACTGCCGTTTTTTATCACACGGAAGGTTCATTCCACGCGCAATCTCTTTTATGCGGTCGATCATTTGCTCATTGACTAACGAACGGTAGTATGCTATAATTCCGCTGTGTTGATCCTTGTCAGACGCTGCTTGGCGTTTGCAACATGGTCTTCCATTTTGTCCATACACAAAAGGAGTCCCCATCATGAACACAAAAACATCCAATATGCTGCTGACCCTTGCCGGCGGAGCACTGGCCACGGGCGGGCTGATCCTTTTGCTGCTTTCCATCTTGGATGAAACTGAGAATCATTGGGCATTGAACCCTGCTCTTGCGGCTGTTTGCTTATCCAATCTGTTGCTTCTCCTCCGTTCGCAGCGGCAACGCAAGGCGGAGCCGAAAAACACGGACGGGAATGAATCGGAGAAGGATCATCATGCGTAAGCGCCAAGTCCTCACGGCCATTTTTTATTCAATTGCCCTCCTGCTTGTGATCTGCTTCGGGCTCCTGCTGCGGCAGGATGCCGCGGTGCGCTACCCATTTGGTTCAGCGCCCTTTTATCTGTATGTGACAGAAAGAGCAATCAAGCTGCTGGTGCCGGCCCTCCTTTGCTTCGCCGCCGCAAGGTTCATGACAGGAAAGACAACGAATCCGTAACATCCGAAGACTGGATCTTATGAAGGGAACTTATTATGAAAAGAATTATTTCCATTCTCGCCTCGGCTGTCCTGTGTTTTGCACTGACAGGCTGCGCACATCACAAGGCACCACTCGCCGGTCAGGACAGCGATAATCTCTGTATTCGTATTCTGAAAGCGGATATCCCTGTTTCAGGGATGGGTTTGACCTGCTATCTGGGAGATCGCGCGGTGGGAAGCATCGGTATGAAAGAGGCCTCCGGCGGGCATGTTACCGATGATGCGGTAACGTTCGTGATGATGAAGGAGGATTTTCCCGAGAATCCCGATCTGGATCGATTCGGCTTTCAGTTGAGAGTAACGGACGAAAACGGAGCTGATCTTTCGGCAGGCACCATGTATTTCCCTGCCCGGTTTGGGATGACATATAGCTTCAAACTTATTCAGGAAGGGAACTGCTTTACCGTACAGTCGGAATGAAACGTATCTCCCGATAGCCGTTGCCGATATGGTCCCCTCAGAACCGCGGCTGTTTTCTTCCCCTTGTTTTCAGGTTTCTTTCTGCCGTTCCATTTCCTGCTCCACCAGCCGCATCAGTTCTGACGGCGACAGTTCCAGCGCGTCGGCGATGCGGCAAAAGGTATCCAGCCGCACCCCTTTTTTGCCGTTTTCCAGCATGGTCAGGTGGCTTCGGGCAATGCCGGCAAAGGCGGAAAAGCGTTCCTGTGTCATGCCCCGGCGCGTCCGCAGACGGCTGATGACCGTTCCAAAGGCTTTGCTGTTATAGAACATTGGGTATTTACCTCCTTGTTGTGTTCCTATAACAGGCCTTGTTTATTTCGCGGAACCTTAAAAGGGCGCTGCGTCTCACAGCGCCCCCGCGGCCGTTTTTTTCGTTGTTACTGAAACAGCACACCGCCGATGATCGTCAGGCTGAAATTCACGCCGGATTTCAGCTCATCCCCCTCATTCAGCCGCATAAAGATCGTCTCGGGCGCTTCTCCTTCACCGGCGGCGCCCACCACTTCCCAAAGGATCTGCTTCCCGGTGCCTTCCTCCGTCCGAACGGTGACATTGCCCCAGTCGCTCCCGGTCGCCAGGCAGGTATACACATAGCTGCCGGCAGGCAGATCGCGCCCGACGATATAGGTGCCCTTGGCCAGCCGTGCCGTCTTTTGAATGCCGCGGGAGGCCACCTCCCGGTTCACCTCCGCCAGCAGCTCCACGATCTCACCGTCGGTCATCCCCTTCAGATCCGGGAGTGCCGCCTGCGCCGTCACAGCGCCCAGCAGCAGCATCACCGTGATACACACAAGAAGTACTCTGCGTTTCATCATATAAAAACCGCCTTTCCGCCCTGATATCAGTGCCGCAAAAAGCGTATCACACATTTGAGCTCCTGCTGTCCACTATAGATAACAGCCTGCACCGCTCTTCTCTGTCCGCGCACGCAAAAAGCCCTGTCCGAAGACAGGGCCTTTTGATTGAAAAACCTTATGCCTGCGCGTACCGCCAGGCGTTGGTCAGGCTGATGAACATGATCACCAGCATCAGGGCCAGAAAGAGCTTATCAACGGCTTTGTTGTCCATCTTTTTATTCAGGACGCGGCCGATCATTCCGCCGCCGATGCCGCCCGCCACCATCAGGATGAGCACCAGCAGGTCAAACTCCGGCACCGTCCCCTTGATGAGGGTGGTGATCAGGCTGGTGATCTGGCTGAAGAGGATGATGTACAGGCTGTTCTGGGCAGCGGTCTTGGTCTTCATGGAGAAGAAGAAGCCCAGCACCACCAGATTGATGGGGCCGCCGCCGATGCCAAGAAAGCTGGACATGATCCCCAGCAGCAGGCCGATGATGACGCACACCGCGGCGTTTGTGATCTGATGGGTCCTGATGCGATCCTTCAGGATCGTGTACACAAACGTGCCCAGCGTGATCAGAAACAGGCAGACGGCCTGCACCGAGCCCACCATGTTGGCGTTTGCAAACATGGCCTTGACGGCGCTGAACAGGTTCTGACCGACCACACCGCCCACCGCGGCGCCGATGGCCAGGGGGGTGCCCGTTTTCAGGTCCACCTTGCTGTCACCGGACAGCATGCCGCGGCCGACCGAATAGCAGCTCATGGAAAGCACCGTGCAGCCCGACAGAAAGCTGATGGTGGATACGCTCGCCAGGTGGAACATATCCAGCGTGGGCTTGATCACCACGCCGCCGCCGATGCCGCAGATGGCGCCCGCCACAGAGGCCAGAAGACTTACGACAAAAAACAACAGCATCTCCGTCTCTCCCGTTACTTGCCCAGAGCCTTGAACATCCAGCCCTTATAAGCCTCCACACCGGGCTGGTCAAAGGGGTTGATGCCCAGGATCCCGCCGGAAACATAGCAGGCAAACTGGAAGAAGTAGAACAGGCTGCCAAAGGCATGAGCATCCAGCTTTTCCACCTCAAAGATCAGGCAGGGCAGCTTTTCACTGTGCGCGGTCACCGTCGCATCAAAGGCCGCGCGGTTGACATCGGCAAAGTCCACGCCGTTCAGATAGTCAAAATAATCCTTCTTGCCGTCGGGCTCAATGACCAGCGACGCGCCGGGATCCTTCACGTCCATAAAGGTCTCAAACATCAGCGGCGCGCCGTCCTGAATGTACTGTCCCACGGCATGCAGCTATTCGGAATACTCCGCGCAGACCGGGAACAGACCCTTGCCGTCCTTGCCCTCGCTCTCGGCAAACAGCTGCGTCCACCACTTGAAAAACCAGCGCAGACGGGGCTCAAAGCAGGAGAGCATCTCCAACTGATAGCCCTTTTCGTTGTACAGGTTACGCAGGGCGGCATAGCGCAGCGCCAGGTTGTCCTCGCAGCCCTCGCGGTGCAGCCGTGCTTCCATCTCGGAGGCGCCCTTCACCAGCGCACGGATGTCAATGCCGGCACAGGCCATAGGCAGCAGGCCGACATAGCTCATCGCCGAATAGCGCCCGCCGATGTTGGTCGGGAAGGGCACAAAAGTGTACCCGTTGTCCTGACACAGTTTTTCCAGCGAGCTGCCGTAAGTACCGGTGCAGATGACACGGCTTGCCGCCTCCTCGGGGCTGTACTTTTCAGCCAGCGCCTTGCGCAGGATGCGGAAGGAGGAGCCGGGCTCCAGTGTTTCAAAGTTTTTGGCAATGCAGTCAATGGCAAAATCCTTGCCCTCCAGCTGCCGCAGCATTTTGCTC
>JAZRWA010000042.1:0-14323 GCA_045599485.1 Clostridia bacterium
AACATTGACAGAAAGCACTTTTCAAAGATTCGATGCAATCCGGATTACCATCCGAAAAAGAAAACCGCGGTGGCGCTTGCGATTGCTTTGGAACTGAATATGGAAGAGACCGTGGAGCTTTTATCCAAGGCAGAATGGGCACTGTCTTCATCGAGCAAGTTTGACATCATCGTTTCCTATTTTATTCAAAACAAAAACTATGACATCCTCTGGTAGATCAATCCGGTTTTGTTCAAATACAATCAACCGACGCTGGGAGCATAATGCCTCCGGCGTTTTATTATTTGTCGCCCGAGAGGCGACCTGATGCACATCGGAATATGGTACACTGCTTTCGTAAATCAGGAAAGGAAGTACATGTTCATGTATGGAGCAATTGTCGGAGATATCATCGGAAGTCCTTATGAGTTTAACCGCGGGCAAAAGAAGAAGGAATTTGATTTGTTTGCTTCGGGCGCTGCATTTACAGACGATACTGTGATGACGGTGGCTGTGGCAGAGGCGTTTTTGAATGCAGGAAAGGATGCGGACCTGGAAACGATTCGCCAGAATGTTGTCCAAGCGATGCAGCACTGGGGGCGCAAATATCCCAACGCCGGCTATGGAGGTCGTTTCAGATACTGGCTGCAGGCGCCTATTCCGCGGCCGTATGGGAGCTATGGAAACGGCTCCGCGATGCGTGTCTCGGCGGCTGGATGGCTGTACGACTCCCTGGAACGCACACGTGCTGTGGCCCGGGCGACCGCTGAGGTAACGCACAATCACCGGGAAGGGATCAAAGGCGCTGAAGCGGTCGCGAGCGTTATCTATCTGGCACGAAACGGCAAAAGGAAAGAAGAAATCAGGGAGTATGTGCGCCGGGAGTTTCACTACAGGCTGGATCGTACGATTGACGAGATCCGTCCGTACTATCATCATGTTGAAAGCTGTCAGGAAACCGTTCCCGAAGCCATCACGGCTTTTATGGAGGGAGAGGATTTTGAAGACGTTATTCGTACTGCTGTTTCTCTCGGCGGCGACTGCGATACGCTGACGGACATTGCCGGTGCGATGGCGGAAGCCTTTTACGGTATACCGGCCATCCTTCGGGCGGAAGTGAGAAACCGCGTGAAACCCGATATGCTCGCAGTACTGGATCGCTTTGATCGGATACTGAACCGTCAGGGAGGAGAACATGACTGCTTTTTGAAGGGCAATGAAAAAATCGAAGCGGCAATCAGCCGTCTGGGCATGGAAGGAACACGCGAATCGATGGCGGCGGTTCTGGACGCGATCCATCGGCGGATGCTACGAAATGGGCACTTTCTGCTTCCGACCCGCATGAAATTTGATATTCATGACTTCGTTGATCTCGGCAAGGTGAAGGTAGGCGATGTTGTGACAAACAATGAACCGCTTGCATTTGAGTTTTGTACAGTTCAGTCGCCGGACGGAAAGCAGTGGATGGTAGCGTTTACATCCGAGCGGGAGTACCGGAAAGGGGAAAGCGTCAATGGGGTGCTTTCGCAGTTTATCGATTGGATTTTTGACGCGACGCTCCGGAATGACCGGGTCGAAGGCATTGTCATCAATCCCTGGGGGGAGGCGCTGACACTTCCGAAGGAAATGCTCTCGCTGTTTTTCGGGACGGGGCGTCACTCGGCAAACACGGCAGGGACAAACAGAAACAGTAGAATACATTGACCCTGATAATGAGATGTACCCCCAACACCGGACGAAACCGGTATTGGGGGTACGTATCACGCGAGAGCAAAAAAACAAAATGCTGACCGTTGAGTTTCGAACGATAACGAAGGCTTGGGCGACTCGCACAGATACACCATGGATCAGGTGACGTGCTATGGAAACGTTCCCGCATCGAATCAGCGTGTTATATTTTTCAGCCAGATATACTTGCCGTAGCGGCGGAAAATCACCGGCAGCTTGATGATCTCATCCATGTTCAGCAGGCAGTAGATGACCGGCGCGGGCAAATGAAACACAAAGGCCCCAAGCACACCAAGCGGCAGGCTGATGCACCACATGAAGATCAGGTTGGTGTCCATGTCGAACTTTGAATCCCCGCCTGCGCAGAAGATACCATCCAGCACTGTATAATTGACGGATTGGGCCGCCAGGTTCAAGCCACAGAATAGCAGCATCCATTGCAGATAGTCTGCAGCAATCTCTGTCAGGGAGGCCCATCGCACGATGAATGGGGACAGCACCATCAGCAAGCCGCCGGTAAGCGCACCTGTGACAGCCGCAGTGATGGTGAGACGACGGGCGTAATCGCGTGCCTTTTCCAACAGATTTGCACCAAGCAGATTGCCGATCATGATTCCGGCGCCGCCGCCCACACCGCGGATGAGGCAGCTCAGCAAATTGCGTGCGATACTTGTGATGGAATTAGCAGCCACTGCGTCGCTGTTTACATGGCCGAGAATAGCGGAGTAGGCAATGTAGGCCACACCCCAGACAAGTCCGGCACCGATGATGGGCACGGTGTAGAAGTAGAAATCCCTGCGCAATTCACGGGGAGAATGCTCAAACAAGCGTGACCAGCGGATCTGAACGGGGCTGCGGCGATGGGTGACTACAGCGGCCAGCAGCAGCTCAATACCGCGGGTGATGCTGGTGGCCAATGCTGCACCGCGAATGCCCATGGCAGGCAACCCCAGCCAGCCGAAGATCAGCACGCCATTGAGCACAATGTTGATGATAACAGCAGAAGACCCTATGGCAGATGCTTCTCTGGCATGGCCTGTGTTTTTGAGCAGGGCAAAATATACCTGGGTGATACCCATCAACAAATAAGAGGGTGCGACCATGAGCAGATATTCCACGCCCAGACGGATCAAATTGGCATCGCTGGTGAGCAGCCACATCAACTGCGAGGGAATGACCCATGCGGCAAGCATCATGCCGCCGCCGATGGCGAGGATCATCCTCAAACTGATAGGAGCGATACGCTCGATGGTGGTTACATCCTGCTTGCCCCAATACTGTGCGGTCATGATGCCTACACCGGTACTGAAGGAGGTGACAATCAGACTGAGAAAGAACTGCACCTGACCCGCATAGGAAGCGGCGGACATGGCATCCTGTGCGATGCCGCCGAGCATGATCGCATCCGTGACACCGACCAAGGCCAGCATAAAGCTCTGTACAGCAATGGGGATCACAAGTTTACGGAGCTGTCGGGAAAAATCATCTTTTTTCATAGTTAACCTCGTATGTTCATTCCGGACGACGAAGTAGCTTCTGCATTATATCAGACACCTGTGCAGAAAACAATCGGGATATAACCTTTGCATTCATTTTACGGTGATGGCTTCGAAAAACGCTATGACGCCCGTATGCCCCGATGAGCACAAAAAAAGCGGACCTTTCGGTCAGCTTATAAACGCGGTTCCAATATACGAGGATGAGTATCTTCCAGTCCGTTCGGGATAGGACGGCATGTTTCTCCTGCTGTTGGAACTACCACCTCAATCACGCGACCAACGATCAAATCCCGACTGAATGGACCAAGCAAATGGCTGTCGTTGGAATTTGAGCGGTTATCGCCCAACAAGTAATAAGTCCCCTCCGGCACAGTGTACATGGAAATATTGTAATTGGGGCGTTTGACCAGATAATCCTCCTCATAGCGATCGCCGTTTACATACAGATAGCCGTCCTCCACGGAAATGGTATCCCCCGGAAGACCGACCACCCGCTTGATGAAATTGTCATCGCCATGGTTGGGAAAATGACATACGATCACATCAAAACGACGAATCGCAGCATTGTTATCGAACGTTTCAAAAATCAGCTCTTCTCCATTATGAATCGTTGGGTACATAGAAAAACCCTCCATAAGAATCCGGTTTGCCGATAATGTCATGAAAGAGTCGGAGACTTCTTCATTTGAAGAGTTATCTTGCGAAGGCGTCTGACCGGAAACGTATTCTTTAGCGGCGCCGCAGATAGAACAGAAATTGCCCGTACATTCTGCTCCGCAGTTTGTGCATAGCCACTTTTCATCAATGGGCTTCGCGGCACCGCATTGATTGCAGAAGTTGTTGCTTGCCGCATTTCCGCAAGCCAAACACGTCCAATCTTCGGCGAATACAGGAAGAGCATTACAAAGAAGAACGATTGCCAGGCATAGTGACAAATGGATTTTTGCGGTAACGGACATATCATCATCCTCCATGATTGTTTGATTACAGGAAAGGATAAACCCAATCAGATAGAATCCTATAATGCCATATGAGAAGAGAAAAAGCACCTCCAATGGAAGTGCTTTTTTGTGGCAGGGGCAGTAGGATTCGAACCCACAACAAAGGTTTTGGAGACCCACGTGTTACCATTACACCATGCCCCTAAACAACAAAATTATTATAATGCCTGAAGGGCGTTTTGTCAATGCTTTTGCCTAAAAAAACCGTGCCGGGGTGTTGTGACCCGCGACACGGTTATGATTATTCATCCAGGATCTCGCCTTGACGCTTGGCCCATTCTTCACGGGTGATCAGCGTGCGGCGGGGCTTGGGGCCTTCATCGGCAGAGATGATGCCCATCTGCTCCATGGTGTCGATCAGCTTGCCGGCCTTGGAGTGCCCCAGACTGAAGCGACGGCGCAGCAGGCTGATGGAAGTCTGTCCGCTTTCCACTGCCAGTGCGATGGCCTTTTGCAGCAGATCGTTTTCCCCGACGGGATCGTTGGCGTAGTCATCCTCCCAGTTTTCACTGTCGCGTCCGCGGTTGCTGCGGCTGCGTTCCTTGGCGGCGGCTTCCTCTTCTTCCTCATGGAGCACATTGGCGATGTGTTCATCCACACGGTCATCATATACGGAATCGTTATAGTCCCGGACAAAGTTGATGATCTCTTCCGATTCCTCATCGGAAACATAGCAGCCCTGCACGCGCATGGGATTGGGGTTGCCACTGGGCATATAGAGCATATCGCCCTGACGGAGCAGCTTTTCGGCACCGATACGGTCAATGATGGTGCGGCTGTCGGTGTTGTTGGAGACGGCAAAGGCGATGCGGCCGGGAATGTTGGCCTTGATGACGCCGGTGATGACATCGACCGAGGGACGCTGTGTGGCAATGACCATATAAATGCCGGCGGCACGCGCCAGAGAGGCGAGGCTCTGTATGGTGGCTTCCACGTTTTTGCGGCACTGCTGCATCAAATCGTAGAACTCATCGATGATGATGACGATTTCGGACATGTAGTCGCTGTCATCGGTGATGACGGCGTTGTAACGGTCGATACGGTTGACGCCTGCCCGCTCAAAGCGGTTATAGCGGTCACGCATCTCCTCCAAGGCCCAGTCCAGGGCGGCGGCAGCCTTCTTTGGATCGGTGATGACGGGGGTGAGCAGATGAGGGATCCCATTGTAGGGCTGCAGTTCGACTACCTTGGGGTCGACCATCATGAGGCGCACCTGCTTCGGCGTGGCACGGTACATGATGCTTTGTACAATGGTGTTGATGCAGACGGATTTACCGCTGCCCGTAGCGCCGGCAATGAGCAGATGCGGCATCTTTTTCAAATCACAGAGGACGGGCTTGCCGGTGATGTCCTTGCCCATGGCCACCACGGTGGGGCTGGTCTGGGCACGCATCTCAGGGCTGTCCAGTACCTCACGCAGCGTGACCATCTGGCGCTTGCTGTTGGGCACTTCGATGCCCACATAGCTGGTGCCGGGGATGGGCACTTCGATACGCAGCCCATTGGCCTTCATGGCCAGGGCAAGGTTGTTGGAGATACCGTTCAGCTTGTTGACATTGACGCCTTTTCCAAGCTCAATGGCAAAGCGGGTGATGGCCGGGCCGTGCTCGGTTTTGACCACATGAGCGCTGATGGAGAAGGAATCAAGGGTCTGTTCCAGCAGACGGGCCCGCTCCTCGTCCTCTACATGGGTGTCTTCCTGCGCGGCTTGTCCCATCTTGAGCAGATTCATGGGCGGACGGCAATAATCGGCAGATGGCTGCACCATCGGCGCACGCGTGTGCTTGCGGGCCAGCGCGTCTTCTTCCTCTTCCTTAACCAGCTTGGCGAAAGGCGAATTCTGCGGGATAGAGGTGCGATGACCGTCCAGTGAAACGGCCGCGTCAGTATGCACTGTGGTGGTGCGTACAGGCTCGCTGTGGCGGTCGGGCCGTGCCGGTCGGACCGGCTCTTCCTCCCAGGGCAGATCTTCTGCTTCGGGCATTTCGGGCGATGCAAGGGGGGCGGCGGGTTCTTCCGAAGGCAGGTCGGCTGCGGCGGACCGTCTGCGGCGCGGCTCGGCGTCGTCCTGCGGAAGTACTTCGGTAATGACGGGCTGTTCCTGACGGAAAACGGGCATCTGTATTGCGGGGACGGGTTCTTCTTCCTGCACGGCGCGGGTGATGATGGGCTGCACAGCCGGTTCCGTGGGCGGCGTTTCCTTCACGCGGGAAGAACGGCGGCGCCGCTGCGGCGGGTCGACGGGCGGCTCAACAGACTGTTCGGGAGCTGCTTCAACGACAGGGAAGGGATCGGCTTCCGCGGCCGGCTGAGATTCGGTCGTTTCAACAGGCTGCTGTACTTCCTCGCGTGCAGGCATATCGGTGACGGCAATGAGGGGCTCGAACACCGTCTCTTCCTGGACACGGGGCTGCGGATCGGGCTTTTCGATGGAAATGACCGGCTCAAAAGGCATCTCCTGCCGGGCGGAGAACATGTTTTGCTGCTCGATGATCTGTTCCCGATAGGATTGCGGATCAGCTTCCGGCACCAGATACTCTGCAATAGGGTCGCTGCCCACGGTGGTGGTGAAACGCACCTGCTGTGTGGGAATGAAAACGCGCGGTGGTTCAACATCGGTCATGGGCTCGGGCTCAGCTTCTTCGACCGCTTCCGGCTCGGGACGCAGCCGTTCCTTGCGGCGGGCGGCGGCATTGGCAAAGGTTTTGCTGATCAGTGCCAGCGCGGCGGAAACATCAAAACGGATCAGCCACAGGAAAAGGGCTATTTCGGCAATGATCAGTACTACGATGCCAGTGGCCGTGTTGAGGATGGTATAGAGCGGGTACGCCACTGCCATGCCGAGCAGGCCGCCGCCGGCCAGCATGCCGTTGTTGAAGGAGCGCACATTGTACGCGCCGATCAGGCATGCGGGCAGCGAATCGGGGTTCATCATGCGCATTTCACGGCCAATGGTGACACGCACATAATCCACAAGTCCGGTAGTGCTGACCCGGGCAGTCAAAGTCAGAATGCCGCACAGCAGCACAAACATGGCAGCGGGAATCCAGAAAAAGCGGCTGCGGACAGGATGGCGTGAAGAGATCGCCAGGATGGCGCCGCCGAAGATGCTGAAAACGGGCAGCAGGCTGTTCAGCACACCGCAAAGACCGTGAGCATTGTCCCGGAACAAGCGAAGCAGATTGAACTGGGTCGCGTCACGGAAGGTGATGCCCATCAGCCAAAGAAGGCCGAGCGCAATAAACAGGCAGCCGAAAACCAGCCGGGCCGGGCCCGACCGTTCGGTGGTTTCAACGGTGGTTCTGCTTTTTGCCATTGTGTTCTCCGTTCAAAAAATTCAAGGGTCAATTTTGCCGCAGCTGTGCGGCAAGAAGGGTGTGATCGCCGTCGTAGAACAATTCAAGAAGAAAATTTCCACAGGGATAGCGGTCCATCAGTTCGGCTCCGGAGAGCCGAAGATAATCCGCCGCGGCGGCGTCCAGAGTGACGGAAGCCTGCGGCTGACCGAGAAAAGCACGGATGTCTTCCGCAACGGCACCCTTGTTCCATTCACCGAGGACAGGGTGCAGGGTGCGAATGCCGGTGATTGGGCCGCTGCCGTCTGCTCCGCGGGGAGCAATCAGCAGGATATCCCGCGTGTCGGCATTTTCTGTTTCGTACAGTTCTCCGTCAGTCATGTAGTCGGGGCCGGCAAGCAGGGCGCTGTTTTCCAGCACCTCGGCCAGATCAGCACCGATCTGTATCGGGACCAGCGGCAGGCGGCCTTCGGCAGCGGCAGCCATAAACATTTCAGAATTTTGCGGGAGGGGACGATATACGGCATGAAGCCAGGGCACAAGTTCATCCCAGCGCCACATCAGTTCGCCTACGCGGCCGGACAGCAGGCTGTAGGCTTCGACATCATAATGCAGGGTCATGCCGCAGGGGCCGAAGGAGGCCGTTTGCAGCGGCAGAGGAAGGAGCCCTTCGGTATCCTGATAATCCGACAGGGCGGGTTCGATGTTTTCTTCGGTGTCGTTTTCCAACCACGCGGTGAAGCCATCCCAATCTTCAAACAGATCGGCAGGGGAAAGCAGGCATTCGTTGTCAGCGTCGATCAGCAGGGAGATGCCGGCAATTTGATCGTGACCGGCGCGGAACCCGGCGCTGTAGGTGACATAGACACTGAATACAGGCGTGCCGGGCAGCTGCCAGACGGTGGTTTCGAGCGGCTCGGTCACGGGTGAAAGGGCTTCCTGTATCAAAACGTTCAATGTGGGGCTTTCGGCATGAGGCAGCTGGTCCGTCCCGGTGAAGACCTGGGCCCGGGCACTGCTGACGAACATCAGCAGCATAACAAACAACAGGATCAGTTTACGCATGGCGTGTGTTCCTTTCCGTATCTTTCTTATTATACCGCGGGGAAGGGGCTTTGTCAAAACGAGGGGAGAAAAACAAGTCGGGGGGAAGCGTGCCCTGCAGCAGGTGCGCTTCCCCCGAAAATTGATACTTTATTAAGGAAGAAAATTATTTGAGGTACTTGCCCATCATGAAGCCGGTGATGCCGTTGACGGCTACATGTGCCCAGGTATCATTGAAGCCCAGCAGCACCACCTGCGTGCCCTTGGGATACTGACCCAGAGAGTGGGAAGAGGTGGACTGACCTTCGCGCAGGTTGAGGTTGTTGATGTTGACGGTCATGATCGGCAGCACGGAAGCGGGGGCAAAAGCTTCGTCAAATACGAGGAAGGAAGTGTTCATGTAGCCTTCCAGATTGCCGATGGCCACATGCACCCATTCGGCGTCTACATAATCGAGCACCAGAACCTGCGTGCCGTTATAGTACTTGCCAAAGGAGGTAGCGCCCGATTTGGGGTTTTTGCGCAGATGGAGGCGATCCATGGGGTTGGGATTGTTGACATAGGCTACGGTCCCAAATGAGGGTTTTTCCAAAGGCCACTGACTGATGGGATGGGTACCGTAGGCAGGGCCGTTCCAGGGCGCCTCGGTAGGGATAGGCGTGGAGGTCACTACGGGACAGTAGGGCGTGGCGGTAACAACGGGTACCACGGGGAAAGCAGTAGGCTGGCTGGAAGCTGTCTGTACATAGCGCTGGGGGACATAGCCGGCCAGACCGCAGTACATGACATGCAGATAAGCCTCGGTCATGGTACCCACCGTCATGGAAGAGACCACGCCCAGAACCTGCACGGTGGTGCCGTTGGGCAGGTACATGATGCGGTTGCCGTCTCGGCTGACAAGCGGCTCCATGACAGATCCGCTGTGATTGATGGTAGCGGTTTCAACACGGCTGATGATCATGCTGGTGGCCGGGTTGGCCAGATATTTTTTGAGGATATAGCCCTGCTGTGCGCCGGTGCCTTCGCCGATGGTGACAAGCGCCCAGTCGCTGCTGACTTCGGCGGTCTGCTGCACGATGACGCCATTGTAATAGACCGCCAGCCGCTGGGAGCTTTCACTGGGCAGGGTATATACGGCGGTGCCGTTCTGTGTGGCATTGTTGTTGATGATACGGTATACCGGGACATCCGCCAGAGCGGTGCCGCAAAGCGTCAGGCAGCAAAGAATGCAAAGGAACAGGGCAAGGGCTTTCTTCATGGGCGCAGGCCTCCATTTGTTTGTTTCATCTATTATAACGCAATGACGGGCATTTTTGTTTCAGAAAAAACAGAAAAACCGAGAAAATTTTTATAAAAACATAAATTAAGGCCTTTTGAAAAAAGATGAAATTTTTTTCGCACAGGGTATTGCTTTTTTGATGGAAGTCGTATATAATAATTATCGTTGCTGATGTAGCTCAGCCGGTAGAGCGCATCCTTGGTAAGGATGAGGTCGGCGGTTCGAATCCGCCCATCAGCTCCAGTAAAGCCTTTGGAGAAATCCAAAGGCTTTTTTGCTGCCTTTCAAACTTGATGCGATGAGGAAGGAGGTTTGACCGGGGGTGAACAGGCTTTTGCACAGGCTGTCGTTGGGGAACAAATGCGTTGGACGGTCTTGACAAAAATGCCTTTGCTGGGATACAATATACCGAACCTTTAAGATGGTTCTGTGAAACCATCAAGGACGGCAGCGGCAGCAATGCCGATGGCTTGAAGTAAGCTTTTTTAGCTTTTCCTTGATGATGGGAAAAGCTTTTTTTGTGGGAGGACAGCCGATGCGGTATGGTTTCTGCAACGCGGACGAACTGAAGCGCCTTTGCACGGAGGACGGCTTTTTTCCTGTTTTGCGGGAGGCGTTTTCTCTTTCCGACCGTTATCTGATCGTACCCGGTTTGGTGGATGTGCATGTGCATCTGCGTGAACCGGGTTTTTCATATAAGGCGACCATTGCCACCGAGACACGGGCGGCGGCAAGGGGCGGCGTGACCGCCATCTGTGCCATGCCCAACCTGAACCCTACGCCGGATACACCGGAGCATCTCAAAGTGCAGCAGGACCTGATCGATCGGGATGCGGCGGTGAGAGTGTATCCCTATGGCACCATCACGATGGGGGAGATGGGACAGGAGCTTTCCGACATGGAGGGATTGAAGGAGAGCGTGATCGCTTTCTCCGATGATGGCAAGGGTGTGCAGAATGAAGAAATGATGCGCGCGGCCATGGAAAAAGCCGCAAAGATGGGGCACATCATCGCAGCTCACTGCGAGGAGAACAGCCTGCTGCGGGGCGGATACATCCATGACGGTGCGTACGCGAAGGCACATGGACACAGGGGCATCTGCTCCGAATCCGAATGGGCCCCCATCGCCCGTGATGTGAAGCTCGCGGGGGAGACAGGCTGTGCGTATCATGTGTGCCATGTCTCCGCCAAGGAAAGTGTGGAGGTCATCCGCCGGGCGAAGGCGGAAGGCATCAATGTGACCTGCGAGTCGGGACCGCATTATCTGCTGCTGGATGACAGCTGTCTGCAGGAGGATGCCCGCTTCAAGATGAATCCGCCGCTGCGCGACAAGAGCGACCGGGAAGCGCTGATTGCAGGTCTGCTGGATGGCACGATCGATATGATCGTGACGGACCACGCGCCACACAGTGCCGAGGAGAAGAGCCGCGGACTGGAAAAGAGCGCTATGGGCGTTGTGGGGCTGGAGACTTCGTTCCTTCTGATGTACACAGGGCTTGTCAAAACAGGTGTGCTGACGCTGAAGGATCTGGTGCGGCTGATGCATGACGCGCCCTGTGAGCGTTTTTCAATCGATACCGAAGAAGATTACGCAGTGTTTGATGTGGGCGTGCAGACGGTGATCGATCCCAAGGAATTTGTTTCCATGGGCAAGAGCACGCCCTTTGCCGGACGGACGGTGGATGGACGCTGCCTGATGACGGTGTGCCGCGGCAAAACTGTATACCGTGATGACGCATTGAAGGAGGTGCTGGCATGAAACAGGAGATCCTGACGATTACGGAAAATACCCCTTTGACCGCCAACGTGTGGCGGATGAAGCTGGAAGGTGATATGAGCGCTGTCACCCGGCCCGGTCAGTTTGTCAATATCCGCCTTGACGGATTGTATCTGCGCCGTCCCATTTCGGTTTGTGACTGGGATGAGAAGGAACTGACGCTGATCTACAAGGTGGTTGGTCACGGAACGGAGCAGATGGCCGGCATGAAGCCCGGCGAGAAGCTGGATGTACTGCTGGGACTGGGCAATGGATATGACACGGCGCTGAGCGGTGTAAAGCCGCTGCTGCTGGGCGGCGGCGTTGGCGTGCCGCCTCTGTATGGACTGGCGCGTAAGCTCATCGCCGAAGGCAAGCAGGTCACGGTGGTGCTGGGCTTCAACCGAGCGGACGAAGTTTTCTATGAAGAGGAATTCAAAAAGCTGGGCGCACAGGTCATTGTGGCTACCGCGGACGGCTCTGCCGGCGTGAAGGGCTTTGTGACGGACGCCATCAGTGATGTGGATTACACCTATTTTTATACCTGCGGTCCCGAGCCCATGCTGAAGGCTGTGTATAAGACCTGCAAAACGGAAGGACAGTTCAGCTTTGAGAGACGCATGGGCTGCGGCTTCGGCGCTTGCATGGGCTGCAGCTGCAAGACCATTACCGGCTACAAGCGCATTTGCCGTGAGGGTCCGGTGATGAAGAAGGAGGAGATCAAGTGGGAAGACTGAGTGTCAGCCTGTGCGGCATTGAAATGGATAACCCGATCATTCCGGCGTCCGGCACATTTGGCTACGGCTATGAATTCAACGAGTATTACGACATCAACATGCTGGGAACCTTCTCCTTCAAGGGCACCACTCGTTTACCTCGCTTTGGCAACGCCTCCCCGCGCATTGCGGAGGCGCCTGCGGGAATGCTCAACGCTGTGGGGCTGCAGAACCCCGGCGTGGATAAGGTGATCTCCGAAGAACTGCCCAGGCTGAAGCAGTGCTTTCATAAGCCTGTGATGGCGAATGTCAGCGGCTTCTCGGTGGACGAATATGTGGAAGTGTGCAGCAAGCTGGATAAAGAAGAACAGGTGGGCTGGCTGGAGGTCAACATCAGCTGCCCCAATGTGCACGGCGGCGGCATGAGCTTTGGCACCGACCCAAAAGCGGCGGCGGAAGTGACGGCTGCGGTAAAGAAAGTGACGGCCAAACCGGTCATAATGAAACTGTCACCCAATGTGACCAGCATTGTGGACATTGCCAGAGCCTGTGAGGATGCGGGTGCGGACGGCATCAGCCTGATCAACACGGTGCTGGCCATGCGTATCGATCTTGCACGGCGCAGACCGCTGCTGGCCAATACGACCGGAGGACTTTCCGGTGATGCCATTTTTCCGCTGGCGGTGAGGATGGTGTATCAGGTGGCCAAAGCCGTCAGCGTTCCCGTGGTGGGTCTCGGCGGCGTTTCCAGCGCGGAAAACGTGATCGAGCTGATGCTGGCGGGCGCCACGGCGGTGGAAGTGGGCGCTGCCAACCTGGTCGATCCCTATGCCTGCAAGAATATCATTGACGATCTGCCCCAAGTGATGGATCGTTACGGAATCAAAAATCTGAAAGAAATTATTGGAGGTGCCCTGTGATGAAAAGAGATGTGATCATTGCCTGCGACTTTGCCAGCGCCGAAGCGACCTATGCTTTCCTGGATCATTTTCAGGAGGAAAAGCCCTTTGTAAAGATCGGTATGGAGCTGTTCTATGCCGAAGGCCCTGAAATTGTTCGTCAGATCAAAAAAAGAGGGCACAAGATCTTTCTGGATTTGAAGCTGCATGATATTCCCAATACCGTCAAAAAAGCCATGGCGGTGCTGTCCAACCTGGATGTGGACGTGTGCAACCTGCATGCCGCCGGCGGTGTGGAAATGATGAAGGCAGCCGTGGAAGGACTGACCCGCGCGGACGGCACCCGTCCGCTGCTGATCGCCGTGACGCAGCTGACCTCCATCAATCAGGAAATGATGGAAAACGAGCTGCTGATCAATCGCCCGCTGCCCGAAGTAGTGATGAAGTATGCGCACAATGCCATGGAAGCCGGTCTGGACGGCGTGGTCTGCTCTCCTTTGGAAGCCGGCAAAGTGCATGAAGTGTGCGGCGAAAAGTTCCTGACGGTGACGCCGGGCATCCGCTTCTCCGATGCCACCAAGGGCGACCAGCAGCGTGTGACCACTCCCGCCAAAGCGAAGGAACTGGGCTCTGACTACATTGTGGTGGGTCGTCCCATCACGGCCGCGGCCGATCCCGTGGCGGCGTACCGTCAGTGCATGCAGGACTTTGCCGATTGATTATATAGGAGGAATCGTATTATGAAACGCAAGATTGCCAAGGATCTTCTCTCCATCGGTGCCGTGTTTTTCAGACCCGATCAGCCCTTTACCTGGGCCAGCGGCATCAAGAGCCCTGTTTACTGCGATAACCGTCTGACACTGACCGCTCCGAACGTGCGCTGTGATGTGGAGAACGGTCTGGCGGAGATCATCCGTGAAAACTATCCTGACGTTGAAGTGCTGATGGGCACCTCTACCGCCGGTATTGCCCATGCCGCGATCACCGCTCACCTGATGGGCCTGCCGATGGGCTATGTGCGCGGCAGCGCCAAGGACCATGGCCGTCAGAACCAGATCGAAGGCAAGCTGGAAAAGGGCCAGAAGGTCGTCGTGGTGGAAGACCTGATCTCCACCGGCGGCAGCGT
>JAZRWA010000043.1:0-19722 GCA_045599485.1 Clostridia bacterium
GCGAAGACGTCGTGGCCGGCGTTCGTACTCCCCAGCCCATTGCTGAAATGGCTGAGAAGTTCCCCGAGGCTTATGCCCAGTTCATCGCCGTGTGCGACAAGCTGGAAGCCCACTATCATGACATGCAGGACATGGAGTTCACCGTTGAAAACGGCAAGCTCTACATGCTGCAGTGCCGTAACGGCAAGCGCACCGCTCAGGCCGCTCTGAAGATCGCCTGCGATCTGGTGGATGAAGGCATGAAGACCGAAGCCGAAGCCGTTGCCATGATCGATCCCCGTAACCTGGACACCCTGCTGCATCCCCAGTTCGACGTGGCTGCCCTGAAGAAGGCCGAAGCCATCGGCAAGGGCCTGGGTGCTTCCCCCGGCGCTGCCTGCGGTAAGATCGTCTTCACTGCCGATGACGCTGTGGAATGGAAGGCTCGCGGCGAAAAGGTCGTTCTGGTTCGTCTGGAGACCTCTCCCGAAGACATCACCGGCATGAAGTCCGCTCAGGGCATCCTGACCGTGCGCGGCGGCATGACCTCCCACGCGGCCGTTGTGGCCCGCGGCATGGGCACCTGCTGCGTTTCCGGCTGCGGCGACATCGTGATGGATGAGGAGAACAAGAAGTTCACTCTGGCCGGCATCGAGTTCCACGAGGGCGACGAGATCTCCATCGATGGTACCACCGGTAAGATCTATCAGGGCATCATCCCCACCAAGGACGCCACCATCGCCGGTGAGTTCGGCCGCATCATGGCTTGGGCCGACAAGTATCGCCGCCTGAAGGTTCGCACCAATGCGGATACCCCCCGCGACGCCAAGAAGGCCCGCGAGCTGGGCGCCGAAGGTATCGGTCTGTGCCGTACCGAGCATATGTTCTTCGATGAGGAGCGCATCGCCGCTTTCCGCGAGATGATCTGCGCTGACACCGTTGAAGAGCGCGAGGCCGCCCTCGACAAGATCCTGCCCTATCAGCAGAGCGACTTCAAGGCCCTCTACGAGGCCCTGGAAGGCACTCCCGTTTGCATCCGCTTCCTGGATCCCCCGCTGCATGAGTTCGTGCCCACCGAAGAAGCCGACATCGAAAAGCTGGCTGCTGCTCAGGGCAAGAGCGTTGAATCCATCAAGGCCATCATCCAGGGTCTGCATGAATTCAACCCCATGATGGGTCATCGTGGCTGCCGTCTGGCTGTTACCTATCCCGAAATCGCCAAGATGCAGACCAAGGCCGTCATCCGCGCCGCGATCGAAGTCAAGGCTGAGCATCCCGATTGGGACATCAAGCCCGAGATCATGATCCCCCTCGTTGGCGAAATCAAGGAACTGAAGTACGTCAAGAACTTCGTCGTTGAGACCGCCGATGCCGAGATCAAGGCCGCCGGTGTTGAGATGGAATACGAAGTGGGTACCATGATCGAGATCCCGCGTGCCGCTCTGACCGCGGATGATATCGCCAAGGAAGCTGACTTCTTCTGCTTCGGCACCAACGACCTGACCCAGATGACCTTCGGCTTCAGCCGTGACGACGCCGGCAAGTTCCTGGGCGCCTACTATGATGCCAAGATCTATGAGTCCGATCCCTTCGCCAAGCTGGACCAGACCGGCGTTGGCAAGCTGATGGATATGGCCATCAAGCTGGGCCGTCCCGTCAACAACAAGCTGCACGTGGGTATCTGCGGCGAGCATGGCGGCGATCCTTCCTCCGTCGAGTTCTGCCACAAGATCGGCCTGGACTATGTGTCCTGCTCTCCCTTCCGTGTGCCGATCGCCCGTCTGGCTGCTGCCCAGGCCGCGATCAAGGAAATGTAATTCAAATCATTCAGCGCGCGTGCTGAACACCGCCTGAATATTTGCCCCGGTTCCGCAAGGAACCGGGGTTTTTACGTGAGAGGGACGAGCAATTGAAAAAATCACGCTTTTTGATGTTCAAAGCAGGATTTCCAAGCCTTCCGAGAAAAAGCGGTTTTGTTCCTCTTGGGCAGCTGCGCTCCATCATAACACGATGGACCTTTTTTGCACATGGCCCTGCATGGCCTTCTATGGTCCTCAAAAAAGCAAACAACCTTGCTGTGATGGAATCCTGCCATCTCAACAAGGTTGTTATTTGGAATATAAAAATCAGCCTTTTCTCCAAGAGGTGGTGAAAGGGGGAGAGGGATGCTTCTCGGCTTCGAAAAGCGTACCTCTCCCCCTGAAAAAACCTTACGACTCCTGTGCGGCGACAACGGCGGCGTGCTCGTGCTTGATGCTCTCCAGCAGCGCGGGGTCGAGGATCAGGTCGAGCGCCGTCAGCGCCAATGCTTCACTGCCGGTCAGAATGGAGCGCAGCCCCATCTCGGAACGGCAGGCTTCGCGCTTTTCAAGGGTGTGACCGGCCAGAGATACTTCACTGATGCGGATCATGGGCTGAATGACGGGAATGCACTGGCTGACATTGCCGACATCGGAGGAGCCCAGCGGCGCGTGCTTGGGGTTGTGGTACTCCTCGCCCAGGGAAAGCAGGTTTTTGAGGTACACCGCGTCAAAGGAGGGCGTGGGCAGAATGTTATCCACCACGTTCTGCGTCAGCTCCATGAGCCCGGTGCAGCCCGTTTGAAGCGCCGCGCCTTCCACGATGTGCTCCAGTTTGCGGTACACCGCCATCATGCGCTTCACATTGGCGGCACGTACATAGAAGCGGCCCTCGGTGTAATCGGGAATGATGTTGGGGGCGTCTCCGCCTTTGGTGACAATGCCGTGGATGCGTACATCCTGAGGCAGCTGTTGGCGCAGAAGACCGATGGCGTTGAAGACCATGATGAGCGCGTCAAGGGCGTTGATGCCCTCCTGCGGGTTGGCGGCGGCATGGGAGGCACGGCCTTTGAATTCCACACGGAAGGGGGCACAGGCGATCTCCTCATGCGTCAGCTCATGCTCGCTGGAGCCGGGATGCACGCACAGGGCGGCATCCACATCCTTGAAAAAGCCCTCGCGAACAAAACTGCCCTTGGCGCTGCCATTTTCGCCGCCCTCCTCGCCGGGGGTGCCGTACACACGCACTTCGCCGCCAATCTCGTCAATGACCTGCTTGAGGCACACGGCGGCAAGCAGAGAGGTGGCACCGAAAAGGTTGTGTCCGCAGCCGTGTCCCAGACCGGCCAGGGCATCGTATTCCGCCAGAAAAACCAGCACGGGACCGGGCTTTTGTGCCTTGTAAACAGCAGTGAAGCCGGTGGGATGACCGGCGACATCGGTCGTTACGGCAAAGCCTTCGGTCTTCAGCTGCTCCGACAGGAGGTTGCAGGCAAAATACTCGTGATTGCTGGTTTCGGGATGCGCGTGGAGGTCCAACGCGATCCGGCGATAGACGGGAAATTTTTCTTCAGCGCATTGAAGGATGCGGTCACGCAGCGTCATGGCAGAGGATTCCTTTCGTATCAGTGCTTGATGGTGATCAGGCCGCGGTTGGTGGCGCGGCGGCTGAGCAGGTTGCCCAGGGACTGCATGATGAAAACAATGACCAGCAGGATCAGCACGCAGGCATCCACGATGTCCTGATGGTTTTGATTCTGACCGTAGTTGATGGCAAAGCTGCCGATACCGCCTGCACCGACGGCACCAGCCATGGTGGTCAGACCGATGAGGCTGATGGCGGTCACGGTGGTTACACGGATCAGCTCAGGCACGGCTTCGTGCAGATAAACGCGGAAGATGATGCCGAAGGTGCTGCTGCCCATGCTGCGGGCCGCTTCGATCTTGCCCTCATTGATGCTGCTCAGCGCCACTTCCACCTGACGGGTATAGAAGGGAACACAGCCGAATACCAGGGGAATGATGGCGCCCTTGACGCCGATGGCGGTGCCCACGATACTGCGGGTCAGCGGGATGAGGAAGATGAGCAGAATGACGAAGGGAATGGAGCGGAACACGTTGATGACAAAGTTGGTGATCTGATAGATGATCATATTCTGGCGGATGCCGCCCTTGCGGAACACCACCAGCATGATGCCAAACAGCAGACCCAGCACAAAGGCGATGGCGCCCGCCTTGAAGAACATTTCACCGGTGGCCGAAAGGCTGGACCAGAAACGGGTGCGGTAGGCATACAGGTTGGGGGCAATTTGTTTAATGAAGGCGTCCATCGGCAATTTCCTCCGTAATCACATGGTTTTCGGTCAGGTACGCGATGGCGGCGGCGATGTTTTCGGGCGAACCCTCCAGCAGACCGATCATGCCGCCAAGAGAGGCCCCCTGCAGGATCTCCACATTGGCCAGAACCACGTTGAAATTGATATCAAATTTGCGGGCTGCCATGGTGATGAGCGGCTCGCCGGCGCAATCCTTGCGGAAGGTGAGACGGACCAGTTTGCCGTGGGAACCGGTGAACTGGGAATCCTCCTTCAGCACCTTGTCGATGCGGCTGAGCGGGGAAGCGGAGGCCACAAAACGGGCGGCGATGTCGGTTTGCGGATCGGCAAACACATCGTACACTTCGCCTTCTTCCACCACACGGCCTTTTTCCATGACAGCGACACGCTGGCAGATGGACTTGATGACCGCCATCTCATGCGTGATGAGCACAATGGTCAAACCAAGCTTGCGGTTCAGATCCTTGAGCAGCGCCAGAATGGCTTCGGTCGCTTCGGGGTCAAGAGCGCTGGTGGCCTCGTCGGAAAGCAATACCGCTGGGTTGTTGGCCAAAGCGCGGGCGATGGCGACACGCTGCTTCTGACCGCCGGAGAGCTGGGAAGGATACACATTGATCTTATCGCTCAGACCGACCAGCTCCAGCAGCTCCCGCACACGGGCGGCGATCTGCTTTTTGCTCATGCCGGTAAATTTGAGGGGATAGGCGACATTATCAAAAACGGTGGAACGATCCAGCAGGTTGAAATGCTGGAAGATCATGCCGATGCCGCGGCGCAGGGTGTTGAGCTGCTTTTCTCCCATCGGCTTGCCGCCCTGCATGGCGACACCGTTCTTCATGGTGATCTCGGCGTTGCTGCCTACCTTGAGCGTGCCGCTGTCCGGCACTTCAAGCAGGTTGATGCAGCGCACCAGGGTGGATTTTCCGGCACCGGAATAACCGATGACACCGTAAATGGTGCCATCGGCAATGCTGACAGACACATCCTCCAAAGCACGGACATCGCCCGTCTTGAGGTGGAAGGTCTTGTTCATGTTTTTAATCTCGATCATGCTGTTGCTCCGTCACGATTTCTTGAGTGAGCCCCTGGGGGAGTGACCCCGCCGGACCCATGAAAAACCGGTGCCGACGGCTTTGTGTCGGCACCGGCGCGATCAAAATTACTTCATCAGACCGGCGGCATCCTTGATGGCGTCGATGGAAGCGTAGTTGTTGCTGTACAGGGTCAGGGGGGCGATCAGGGTATCGGCGATGACGGTCAGGTCATAGCCGAAGGAGGCCATTTCCTTGGCCAGATAGGCCTTGTGCTGGAAAGCGTTCAGGTCCAGATCCTTGGCAACACGGTTGTTCAGGGCGTCGTTGGGCAGGTTGTAGTTGTCCAGCACGACCAGCTCGACATAGATGCCGGCATCTTCCTGATCCAGGATCCACTGCACGGCGGCGAACATATCGTTCTTGGTGCCGCACACACCGACCTTGACAACGGTCTTGCCGGCGGGGGAGGCCACGTTGTAGTAGTAATCCTTCAGCTCAGCCACCTTGGCGGCGTCCACCACCAGGTTGGGATCCGCTTCGTACTCGAAGGCGGGATAGTAGGCTTCGTTGTACTCCAGCAGCATGAACTCGGCCACCAGCTGGGTGTGGTAGGCGTCAACGATCTTCTGATAGATCTCGTTTTCGGCATCCTCGGTGCGGGCCACCAGGATGTTGACGTAGGGGTTCTCGCCGCCTTCAGCCTGCTGTTCCACGATCAGACCATCCTTGGAGGGGATCAGGCCCACGGTGGTGGCCCAGGTGCCGTTGATGACGGCGCCGGCGTAGTCGCGCAGGGTGGAGGTCAGGGTGTTGGCCGCCACGGGAACCACTTCGATATCGTAGATGTAATTGGTGATGTCCTTGATCTCGGGGTTGTAACCGGCGGCGGGATCGACCTCGATGAAGCCGGCGGTCTCCAGCAGCTTGATGGCGCGGGCGAGGTTGGTGGCGTCATCGGGCGCGGCGATCTGCAGGGTCTGGGCAGAAGCGGCAGCGGTGCTCAGGATCAGTACCAGAGCCAGGGCAAGGGTCAGAAAACGCTTCATGATGTTTTGCTCCTTTAATATGATTTATCGTTTGGGATGCGCGGTGTGAATGACGGAAAACGGGATGCGGCGCATTCGGTCCGTCGCGCGGCCAAAGTGCTGCTTCATCGGGTCTTCCTCCTTTCTTTCGTAAAAAATAAGGGATCAGCGTGTGCTGTCCCTTATTTCAGGAATGCCGGGGTTTCAGTTCCGGCAGCAGACACACGGCAAATAACGGCACATGCACATGTACATGCCCCAACGCATCATCTTGCCGGACGCGGTGCGATTGACCATGATGTCTGCCTCCTTCCGAAATAAGGTAGAATTATCTTACCATATGGATGATAGATACGTCAAGCATTACGGATGTATTTTGCCTGTTTTTACAAAATATTCGTCTTTCTGTACAGCAAAAACAGTTGTGCCGCTGCCCGGTTCCCTGTTATAATGAAAAAAAGCGGTGCAAAAGGAATGACGGTATGAATTTTATTTTTATTTCGCCCCATTTTCCGCGCAGAACGTGGCAGTTTTGCGAACGGTTGAAGAGAAACGGGGTAACTGTGCTGGGCATCGGCGACGCGCCCTATGACGCGCTGGATCCGAATGTACGGGACAGCCTGAACGAATACTATTATCTGCCGAGCCTGGAAAACTATGACGCGGTGTACCGGGCGGTGGCGTTCTTTGCGTTCAAATACGGGCGGATCGACTGGATCGAATCCAACAACGAGTACTGGCTGTAGCAGGACGCCATGCTTCGAAGTGATTTTAACATTCAAAGCGGTGTGAATGCGAAGGATATCCGCTATTTCAAGAGCAAAGCCGCCATGAAGGAAAAATATGCTCTGGGACAGATCCCGACCGCCCGCAGCCATGTGATCGAAACGGAAGCGGATACCCGGGAATTTATCACTTCGGTTGGTTGGCCGGTCATTATCAAACCGGAAAACGGCGTGGGCGCGGCGGACACCTACAAGATCCATAATGAATCGGAGCTGCAGGCGTTTTTTGAAGACCAGCCCGAGGGGCCCTGCGTGTGCGAGGAGTTCATTGAGGGCGATATCTGCTCCTATGATGCCATCGTGGACAGCCGGGGCGAGCCGCTGTTTGAATCAATGACGGTGTGGCCGCCTTCCAGTGCCGATATCGTCAACCTCGATCTGGACCTGAGCTATTATGTCAGCCCCACGATGCCGGACAGCCTGCGGACGCTGGGACGGCGTACCGTCAAGGCCTTCCATGTGTTCAGCCGCTTCGTTCATCTGGAGTTTTTCAGGTTGACCCATGACCGGGAAGGGCTGGGCAGGCAGGGCGATTTTGTTGCCCTGGAGGTCAATATGCGCCCCGCGGGCGGCTACACGCCCGATATGATCAACTATGCGCACAGCACCGACGTGTACCGTATCTGGGCGGACATGGTGACCTTTGATCGCACGGAATGGCAGCCGGCCGACCGGGAATACTGCTGCGCCTACGCGGGGCGAAAGAACAGCAAAAGGTATCTGCTCAGTGATGAGGAAATATGGAACCGCTGGGGCGGTAAGATCACAATGTGCGAGGAGATGCCGCCCATGATGGTGCGTACCATGGGCAACAGAATGTACACAGCAAGGCTGGACAGCGTGGAGGAGGCGCAATGCTTCATCCGCGATGTGCTGAAAACGGAGGGGGACAAGCATGAACCGGAGGAGTAATCGGTGGATCGCCCTGCTGCTGGTATTCGTGCTTTTGCTGCCATGCGGCGGCATCGCGGAGCAGCTGGTGTTTGACAAGGGGAAGGCACCGGATTTTGAGAAAGGAACGCCTACGCTGGACATCCACGTGGTGCCCATGATCGGCGGCGACTGCCTGATCCTGCGCTGCGACGGACAGGTGATGCTGGTGGACATGGGCAAGGAGAACGAGTACGAGACCATCAAGTCGGAGTTTGAACGGCTGGGAATTGATAAAGTGGATATCGCCTTCAACAGCCATCCGCATGATGACCATCTGGGCAGCATGATACACATTGCCGAGGACTATCCGGTGGGGCTGTTCCTGACGGCTTTTGATGAGGATTATGATGACGGCTTCTGCGATCAGGCGGAGACCATTTCATTCCTGCGGGAAAAGAATGTGCCCATCCGCCGCGTGGGGGATATGGATACCTTTGAATTTGCGTCCTGCCATTGCACGGTGTATCAGATCCTGGATGTTCCCGTCTGCAATTACATGAGCGCGGTGCTGATGATCGAGTACGGCGAGAGGCGCGTGCTGATGACAGGGGATTTTATTGATGAGGTGCAGCGGGAGCTGGCACAGAGCGGGCATGACATCCGGGCGGAGATCGTCAAGCATCCGCATCACGGGCTCCAACCCATGTATCATGATTTCATCCGTGCCATCGCCCCTTAGTACGCGATCATCACCCACAACTACAGCTGCTCCGCGGTGGCGAGGGACCGGCTGAATGATTACCGCATCCGCTATGGCATTGCCGCGTGGGGTCCGCTGCATCTGGCGACGAACGGGGCATACTGGCTGGTGGATCAGCTGCGCAACTGAACTTGCCAAGCACGTAAAAAAGCGTTATAATATCACTGTTTTTGTTTGGAAGGGAGGGACACGGAATGAAGGGAAGACTGCTGTTTGCCCTGGCTTTCTGTGCCCTGATCCTGTTGGGCGTGCGTGCCCTGCCCAAGACAGGCGAGGTCAAAGCGCCGCTGCTGCTTCGGGTATCCAACCGATGCGCGCCTGCCGCGGCCTTGCCCGAAAGCAGCCCCGAGGTGACCGTTACGGAGGTGCGGGGCGCTGTGCCTGTTACGGCACCGCAGCGGAGCACGGCCTGTACCATCCCGCAGCTGCGCATGCCCTTCTATCGTATGGCGTACGGTGTGTTCCATCTGCAGGATAAAGCCGGGTAACGGCGATGCGGTTCCGTAAAAGCATTTCAATACATTACATGAGGAGAAAAATCAAAATGAAAAACAATGCTGTCAACAAGATCATCAGCATCGTGGTGCTGGTGGCTCTGCTGGGCGCCACGGTGTTTGGCGCATATGCCGGCCTGATGGGTCTGAATACCCAGATGGTGACCGTCCGTGAGAATGGCACCGATGTGCAGAAGGCTCTGTACCGCATCGTGTCGTTCATTCCCAACACCCTGAACAACAGCTGGCAGGAAGTCGTTCAGCCCGATACCACTTTGGGCGGCGGCTACAGCTATGTGCTGACTGCTCCCGACGGCGTGAAGGCCGAAGACATGAACAAGGCCGCACAGGTGATCCGTGCCCGTGCCGACATGCTGGTCGGCGGTGCCGTGACCAAGGTGGAGGGCAGCACTCTGACCCTGACCGTGCCCGGCAAGGACTATGACACCTCCATCGCCGCTGTGCTGCAGCCCACCGGTCAGGCGACCTTTGCCCTGTATGACGATGATACCGGCCTGTTCGGCGACTCTCTGCTGGATGGCAGCATCGCGGACGGCACCTACTACTACCGGGGCGAAAATGGCTACAACATTCAGCTGCACCTGAGTGCGAAGGGCGCCGCTGCCCTGCGTCAGGTCATTGCCGAACACAGCTTTGAATACCTGTACCTGCTGCTGGATGGCGAACCCGTTGGCTACAGCCCCCTGTATGACGGCATCATTACCGAAGGCAGCACCGTGGACTTTGCGTCTCCCGATGCCAGCAGTGCTTTTGTGACCGCGGTCACGATGCGCGGCGGCGCCCTGCCCTGCGTGCTGACGATGATCTCTGATGGTGCGGCGGCGGCGTCCTCCTCCCTGATGAATGTGGGCATCATCGTGTTTGCCTGCCTGCTGCTGCTGGCTTGCGTGTACATGATCGCCCGCAGCGTCAAGGCGGGTCTGCTGGGCACCTGGGCGCTCATCGCCGGCGTGGTGCTGGCGGCTCTGCTGAATGCGCTCATCGTGGTGGATACCATCTGGGTCGTCACCGTGCTGAGCGGCATCGTGGTGTTCCTGTGCCTGGTTGTGATGGCCGTTAGCGTGGTGATGGTGGTCAATAAGGCTGCCGGCTTCGTCCGTGCCGGCCGTGAGACCGCTGCCTCCGTTTCTGCCGCCATCGGCAAGAACGGCAAGCTGGTGGCTATGGTGAACGGCATTCTGATGGCCATCGGTCTTATCCTGATGTTTGCCTTCCAGAGAAACGCCGTGGGCATCATGGGCCGTGTCGTGGCCGCCGATGCGCTGGTGACCCTGGTCATGGTGTTCATTTTCCTGCCGGTGGTAACCGCCTGCATCAAGTCTCTGCGTAAGTGATTTTCGTTTCCCCGGGGCCGCTCCCCGGGGAAACCTCTTGAGGCAAGGCGTTCGAAAGGGCGTTTTGCCTTCTTTTCAATCAAAGGAGTTCTATGCAGCAGCTGATTCAAAGAGGAAGAACGGGAAGTATTCCTGGGAGGAAAGATGTTCTGTCCCGGCTGCTTTTCGCGCGCGGAATCGAAACGCCTGAGGAGGCGCAGCGATTTTTGCATCCCTCGACCGAACAGCTGCTGGATCCTATGACGCTGCCCGGGGCGGCACAGGCGGTGGAGATCATTCGCCGCCACATTGCCGATGGCAGCCGCATCACCGTCTACGGCGATTATGATTGCGACGGCGTCTGTGCCACGGCCCTGCTGACGGAGATTTTGACGCAGGCGGGGGCCGGGGACGTGCGCAAGTACATCCCCTCCCGCGAGGAGGAAGGCTATGGCCTCAACTGCGCTGCGGTGGAAAAGATCGCCACGACCGGCGGACTGCTCATCACCGTGGACTGCGGCATCACCAGCGTGACCGAGACGGCTTTGGCAAAAAGCCTGGGCATGGAGGTCATCATCACCGATCATCATACCATTCCCGATCCGGTGCCGGAGGCAGATGCCATTGTGCACAGCGCGCTGGAGGGATACGGCTGTCCCTTCCTGTGCGGAGCGGGTACGGCCTGGAAACTCGGCTGCGCGCTGCTCGGGCACATTGCTTGGGATCAGATCGAACTGGCGGCGCTGGCGACCGTGGCGGATATGGTGCCGCTGCGGGGAGAAAACCGCGTCATTGCCGCTTTGGGTCTGGAAAAGGCTGCGCACACCGAACGCCCGGGGCTGAAGGCCTTGATGGAAATTTCCAAGGTGCCCTTTGATAAGCCCATCAGCGGAACGGATACCGGCTTTAAGCTGGGACCGCGGATCAATGCCTGCGGACGGTTAAAATCGGCGGACATTGCCTTTGAAATGCTCACCACGCAGGATACTGCCGTGGGCAGAGCCCGTGCCGAAGAAGCAAACCGGCTCAACACCGAACGCAAAGACGCGGAAGAAAGCATTCTGCAACAGGCGGAAAGCCAATTGCGGCAGCTGAACCTGTGCCGGGAGCAGGCGGTGGTTATTGCGGGCAAGGAGTGGCCCAAGGGCGTGGTGGGGCTGGCGGCCGGACGCATCAGCAACAATTATGGCTACCCGACGGTAGCACTGAGCCTGCACGATGGACTGGCGGAGGGCAGTGCCCGTGCCGCCAGCGGGGTGGATATCTATCGGGCCCTGACGGAGTGCGGCGATATCTTTGTCAAGTTTGGCGGCCATCCGGCGGCAGCGGGCATGACCCTTCGGGAAGAAAATGTGCCGCTGCTGAGGGAGCGGCTCAACGAAGCCGTACGAAAGCAGCTGAACGGACGGGCGCCCATGCCGGTGCTGGAATATGACTGTGAGCTGCGCCTGAATGAGATCAGCGAAACGCTGATCGAGGAGCTGGCACAGCTGGAGCCCTGCGGAACGGGCAATCCTTCCCCGGCGTTTTTAATGCAGGACGTCAATGTGATCAAAACAGAGATCATGGGCGCGAAACGCAGCCATCTGCGCATGACCCTCGAGGAGGACGGACTGCAGATGGGTGCGGTCGCCTTTGGTATGGCGGAGTGGGCAGATCGTTTGGGCGACGGCGCCGGGTTCATCTGTGTGCCAACAGTCAACAGCTTCCGCGGCAGCAACACGCTGCAGTGCATGGTGCAGGCCATTACGGCAGGCGGTGGCTTTCATCTGACCCGGTCGATGGAAGGGGAGCGGATGATCAGGCTGCTCAAGGAACTGTGCCAGGGCCCCGCCATGAAGGCGGACCCGGGGGAACTGCCCGAAACCATAGCCGACCAGGGCACATTGCTGGTCTGCCATACGGTGGAGACAGCGCGTGCGCTGAAACAGCTGTATCCGCATCTGGATGCGGAAGCGGCATCCATCCCCGATCCGAGAGCGTACAGCCGTATCTGGCTCTGCGACCGCTTCGAAAAGCAGGGACCGTATGAGCACATCGTGCTGGCGGACGGCGCTGTGGCGCCGGAGGAGATCTTCCGTCTGCACAGCCTGTATCCCGAGGCGAAGCTGACCGTGCTGCCGCAATCGCAGAACCTGAAGCTGCTGTTGGACAGCCTGCGGCCCACCAAAGATGAAATGAGAGCGCTCTATGTTGAAATAAAAGAAAACAGGGCGCGTCTGGACACGATGAAAAAGCGCATGGCGGCGGAGATACTGGGTCATATGGGCCTGATCAACGTGAAATCGCTGACGCTGAAAGAAATAAAAAAAGCCGATCCCGCACAGGACGGCCTGTATCGTTTGTTGAACCCGGAGAGTGATTGAAAATGAGTACCGCTTATGAATGCATGTCGCTGGAACAAATGGTGGCGCGCATGCGTCACTTTCATCCGAACGCCGATGCCGCGCTGATCGAAAAGGCCTATGCCTTTGCCGAAAAGGTACACGGCGGTCAGCGCCGTTTGAGCGGCGAACCCTATATTGTGCATCCCGTTTATGTAGCCAGCATCCTGACCGAGATCGGCATTGACGCCCCGACGGTAGCGGCGGGTCTTTTGCACGACACGGTGGAGGACTGCAAGGATGTGACGCTGGAGACCATCGAGAGCGAATTCGGTCCCGAGGTCGCGCGTCTGGTGGACGGCGTGACCAAGCTGAGCAAGCTGGACTTTACCAACCGTGAGGAGCAGCAGGCGGAGACGCTGCGCAAAATGATCCTGGCCATGGGCAAGGATATCCGTGTGGTGCTGATCAAGCTGGCGGACCGCCTGCACAACATGCGCACCCTCAAATTCAAATCGCCTGAACGGCAGGTGGCCATTGCCCACGAAACGCTGGATATTTATGCGCCGCTGGCGCACCGCCTTGGCGTTTACACCATCAAGGCGGAGCTTTAGGACCTGTCGCTGCGCTACATCGATCCGGAAGGCTATCAGGAAGTGGCGCGCAAGGTGGGCATGAAGCGGGCTGAACGCGAGGCCAACATCCAGATCGTAATGGAGGAGCTGTCGCAGAAGCTGACGGAGATGGGCATCAAGCATGACATCGCCGGCCGCCCCAAGCATTTGTACAGCATTTACCGCAAGATGGTGCTGCATAACAAGCCGTTTGAGCAGATCTACGATCTGATTGCCATCCGCGTGCTGGTGCGCTCCATTCCCGAATGCTATACCGTGCTGGGCGTGTGCCATACGCTGTGGTCGCAGGTGCCGGGACGCTTCAAGGATTATATCTCGGTGCCCAAGAACAACATGTATCAGTCGCTGCATACCACGGTGGTGGGCGGCCGCCGCATGCCCTTCCCCTTTGAAATTCAGATCCGTACCTATGAAATGCACCATGTGGCGGAATACGGCATCGCCGCGCACTGGCGCTACAAGGAGGGCGGCGGCGCGGAGGACGGCTTTGACAAAAAGCTGTTCTGGCTGCGTCAGATCCTTGACTGGCAGAACGAGACCCGGGACAGTCAGGAGTTCCTGGACGGCCTGAAGACGGATCTGTTTTCCGAGCAGGTATTTATCTTTACGCCCAAGGGCGACATCATCGATATGCCCCGCGGTGCCACCCCGCTGGACTTTGCCTATCGTGTGCACAGCGCCGTGGGCAACAGCTGCGTGGGCGCCAAGATCAACGGCCGCATCGTGCCGCTGGATACCCCGCTGGAAACGGGCGACCGCGTGGAGATCATGACCTCCTCCAGCTCCAAAGGCCCCAGCATGGACTGGCTCAAGATCGTTAAAACGCAGGCTGCCCGCAGCAAGATCCGCCAGTATTTCCGCAGGGAGCTGCGCGGCGAGAACGTGGAAAAGGGCAAGGATCTGCTGGACCGCGAGGCCAAGCGCCGCGGACTGGTGCTGGGTTCGCTGCTCAAGGACGAATATGTGCAGCCGCTGCTGCAGCGCTACTGCTTTGCCGATATTGAAGATATTTACGGCGCGGTGGGCTCCGGCATGGTGGCTTCGGCTTATGTGATCTCCCGACTGTTTGAGGAACAGCACAAGAGTCAGGAGGCGCAGGAAGTCAAGCTGCCGCCTCAGCTGACCGAGGAAAAGCAGGCGCAATTGCAGCAGGGTAAGCCCACACAGGGCATTTACGTGGAAGGCGATTCCGGCTTGCTGGTGCGCTTTGCCCGCTGCTGCAGTCCTGTACCCGGCGATGACATTGTGGGCTATATCACGCGCGGACGCGGTGTGACGGTGCACAAGTGCGACTGCGTCAACGCCAATAACGAGCCGGAACGTCGGGTCAATGTGTCGTGGGCGCATCAGAATACCGGACGGTTCAATACCACGCTCAGCGTGATCGCCTACGACCACGAGGGGCTGCTGGGCGAAATGACCGTTTATGTGCAGGATAGCGGTGCCCCCATCAGCGCGGTCAACGTCAAGGTCAATCCCAACAAGACCTGCTCCATCACCATGGTCATTCAGGTCGAGAGCAGAGAACAGGTGGACGCCGTGCTCCGCCGGCTGCAGAAGCGGCCGGACGTCATCGAGGCGTTCCGCATCGGAGGCTGAGTATGCGCGCAGTAGTACAACGTGTCACCGAGGCATCCGTAAAGGTGAACGGCGAGGTCGTGGGCAGCATCGGTCAGGGGCTGATGGTGCTGCTGGGCGTCAAGACGGGGGATACCGAAAAGGACGCCCTGTATATGGCGGACAAAATTCTCAAGCTGCGCATCTTTGAAGATGAGAACGGCAAAATGAACCGTTCGCTGAAAGATATCGGCGGCAGTGTGCTGTGCGTGAGCCAGTTTACGCTGCTGGGGGACTGCCGCGGTCAGAACCGCCCGGGCTTTACGCAGGCAGAGGCGCCGGAGAGGGCCAACGAGCTGTATGAGCGTGTCTGTGCCCGCATGCGCGAACAGGATGTGACCGTGGAAACGGGCATTTTCCGGACCGATATGAAGGTGGCGCTGGTCAATGACGGCCCCATCACCATTCTGGTGGACAGTGAAAAAACATTTTAAGGAAACACAAACATGCTGATTGAAAAGCTTTCCCTGGGGGAACTGATGACCAACTGCTATCTGGTAGCCCGCGATGAAACGAGTCCGCTGGTGGTGATCGATCCCGGGGATGATGCGAGCCGCCTGCGTCAGACCATCGGGCAGCGTCCGGTGGCGGGCGTGCTGATCACGCACGCTCATTTTGACCATATTCTGGGGCTGGAAGCGCTCACAGGCGCGCCCGTCTATGTGCATGAAGCGGATGCGGAATCGCTGTGCAATGAAACGGCGGCGGCTGGTTATGGCCGTGTGAACCGTGTGCCGGCGACCGATACCGTGCATGAGGGGGATACGATCTCCCTCGGCGGGCTGGAGTTTACGGTGCTGCATACGCCGGGGCATACGCCCGGAAGTGTGTGCTATCAGTGCGGCGATACGCTTTTCAGCGGCGATACATTGTTTGCCACAGGCTGGGGGCGTACCGACCTGCCCGGCGGTGATGAGGCGGCGATGATGAAATCGCTGCGGCGCCTGCTGCGGCTGCCAGCCAAACTGCGTGTGCTGCCCGGTCATGGTGCCGGCACCACGCTGGCCTGCATCAGGGGGAAAGAATGAAAACAGTATCCCTATTTACCGCATAGACGGCGCTTTCCAACGATATGGCGGAGGTGCTGCGCCTGTTTATGGGCAGCATTGAGCTGCTTGTCAACGAAGCGGGCGGCGAGATCACCCTGCGCCATGAGGAAAGCATTGCGGACAATGTGCGTACCGTTCGTGTGACGGACGGAGAACAGGCAGCGGAGACCCGGGAAGCGATCACCGGGGACGCGGTGGTGGATAAACGGCTGCGTCGCCGTCAGGCCAAGCTGGGGGTATACAGCCTGATGAAGCGCCGCTTTGGTTATGCTCCGCCGTGGGGCAGCCTGACGGGGATCCGTCCCACCCGGCTGCTGTATGCCGGGCTGGAAAAAGGACTGTCCATGGAGGCGGCGGCGGACGAGGTGCGGCGTACCTTTGACGTGAGCGAGGAAAAGCTGGCGCTGATGCACGAGATCGTTCAGGTGCAGCAGCGGGAGATTCCGATGCCGGACACGGACATGGCGGATATCTATATCGGCATTCCCTTCTGCGTTTCCCGCTGTGCCTACTGCAGCTTTTTATCCGGCGAGGTGGGCAAAGGTACACAGCTGGAGCCCTATACCGCCGCTCTTGAAAAGGAGATCGCCCGGGGCATTCGTCTGGCGGACGAGGCGGGTTATCGCCTGCGTGCCTTTTATATGGGCGGCGGAACGCCTACGGCACTGCCGGCATCGCTGCTGGACAGGGTGCTGACCGCGGCGAGACCGCTCATGGAGCGCTGCGGCGAGGTAACGGTGGAAGCGGGACGTCCCGATACCATTGACCGGGAAAAGCTGCAGGTGCTGCTTGACCATGGGGTGACCCGCATTTCGGTCAATCCGCAGACGGGACACGACCGCACGCTGGAGAGGATCGGTCGGCGTCATACCGTGGCACAGACGGAGCAGGCATACCTGCTGGCACGCGGCATGGGCTTTCATCACATCAATATGGATCTGATCGCCGGCCTGCCCGGGGAGAACGCCGACGACTTTGAGCAGACGCTGGCATGGATCAAACGTCTGGCACCCGAAAGCATGACGGTGCATACGCTGTCCATCAAGCGCAGCAGCCTGCTGCATTTGTGGGAGGCGGAGCTGCCCGACGGCGACATGGTCTCGCACATGGTGCGAGCGGGCTATGAAGCGGCGCGAAGCATGGAGATGCAGCCCTATTATCTGTATCGCCAGAAGTACATGGCCGGCAATCAGGAAAACGTGGGCTATGCTTTGAAGGATCACAGCTGCATTTACAATGTGGACATGATGGAGGAGACCTGCTCGGTGCTGGCCATGGGGGCCGGTGCCGCCAGCAAACGGGTCTCCAATGAAAAAGGCGTCATTCGCCGTGCCTTCAATGTGTCGGATATCCGTCA
Organism: Clostridia bacterium; assembly: GCA_045599485.1. Lineage (GTDB taxonomy): Bacteria > Bacillota > Clostridia > Christensenellales > Aristaeellaceae > SFMI01. The sequence continues at coordinate 17,402 of JAZRWA010000043.1, forward strand.
ATACGTGGAACGTGTGGACGAAATGGCGGAACGCAAGGAAGCGCTGTTTTTGCGCGGAGAGGAAAGCAAATGCTGATCTGGGTTGCCGCGACCTTTTTGTCTTCCATGGTGAAGGGGCTGTGCGGCTTTGCAAACGCGATCGTATTCAATGCCATGCTGAACTTTGCCAATAACCCGGTGGAGATCTCACCGGTGTGCCTGCTGATCGGCGCACCCACCAATATGGTGCTCAGCTGGAAGGGACGGAAGCTGATCCGCAAGGAGCTGGTGGCGCTTCCGGTGCTGCTGATCCTGATCGGCAGCTTTCTTGGCGCCATGGCTTTGAAAAACGGTGATGCGCGTATCATCAAAATGATCTTTGGCTTTTTTATTGCGGCGATGGGCTGCAGTATGCTGCTGAAACGCAATAAAAAAGAACAGAAAAAGCCGGGGAAGCTTTTTCTGTACGGTGTTGGACTTTTGTCCGGCCTGTTGTGCGGCCTGTATGGCGTCGGGGCGATGATGAGCGCGTATTTCAGCCGTGTGACGGAGGATACCGCCAGCTTCAAGGCCAATATGTGCTTTGTGTTTGCGATCGAAAACGTGGTACGGCTGGTGACTTATGCGGTATCCGGACTGATGACCGCCGGGGTACTGCTGAAAGGCGCGGTGCTGCTGCCCGTATCGTTCCTGGGACTGGCTGCCGGCATGCTGATGGCAAAAAAACTGGATGAAAAGAAGGCAAAGCTGCTCATCTATGTGCTGCTGATCATTTCCGGTGTGGTGCTGATCGCACAGAATCTTTAAGTTTCCATGCCGATAAACACGGCATTGCGCTCTCCGTAATAGCTGGTCAGGCCGCGCGCCTCGGCGATGCGGCCCTCCGCGGCGGGGAAGCGGCTTCTCAGGGCATCCAGCACCGTGCGGGCAAGATCCTCGTTGCAGGTGTGGGTCACCAGCAGCTTTTTGGGCGTCAGCGCCTGTTTTTCCAGCTGACGCAGGATCTCGGCAATGGCGCCCTTATCGTTGCGGCATTTGGACAGCGGCTGAAGGGTGCCTTCCGCCGACGCCATGCCCATGATGCGGATGCCCAGCACGCCCACGGCGGCGGCGACCGCCTTGCTGACACGGCCGTTTTGCGCAAAATTATGCAGGGAACGGAAAATAAAGAAGATCCTGGTCTTCTTCATATAGGCTTCCACTTCGGCACAGATGTGCTCGAACGGAAGCCTTTTTTGTTTCAGCTCGTTGATCTTTTCAACAATGAGCCGCAGGGCGGGGCCGGTCGTCAGCGAATCGAATACATGGATGCGGCAGTTCGGGTGGGATTCCAGATAGATCTCACGGGCATTCATCGCGGCGTTGTAGGTGCCGGAGATGGTGCCGGTCAGCACGGGCACATAGATCTCGTCTGCCCCCTCAAAGGCATTCAGCCACAGACCGGTACCGGGGCAGGCGGTGTGGGAGGGCCCCTTGAAAGCAGCCAGGGTATCCAGCATATCGTTGACGTTCAGGTCGGCGTTGTCTGTCCATTCATTTTCACCGGCGCTGATGGTCAGCGGGACGGAAACAAAATCGGCATTGTCCAGATGCGTGAGATCACAGGAAGAGTCACTGACGATGCGTGTAATCATAATGCCTCCATGAAACAAATGCTCAGAGTCAAAAACACTTTCATCGGTTTTTGAATAACCGTTGACGGGATTATATCACGGTTTTTGAAAATTGTAAACAAGCTTTTCAAAAACCTGTTTGCAATGCGGGCGTGGATGTTATACAATAGACCCGTGGAAGGAGCATTGTATGAACGAAGCATTTGAAAGCCGCCTGCGGCAGACGGTGGAGGGGTTTCATCTGCCGCGCTATACGGAGATCCCCGATATCGGTCTATATCTGGAGCAGGCGGTGCGCTGGATCAACCGTTACACCCCCATTTTTTCCGAAAATGAGGTTACGGCCAGTATGATCTCCAATTATGTCAAGCACCATATCATTCCGGGCCCCAAGGGCAAAACCTACAGCCGGGACGCGCTGGGGCACCTTCTGTTTGTCTGTCTGATGAAGACCACCATGCCCCTGGAAGAGGTTCGCTTCATGTTTCGCATGCAGCAGCGCAGCTATGAGCTTCGGGTGGCGTATGATTATTTTTGCGAGGAATTTGAAAATCTGCTGGCCGTTGCCTTTGGTCTGAAACAGCAGCCCGACCCGGTGGGGCATGACAGCACGGTGGAAAAGGAGCTGCTGCGTTCGGCACTGCTTTCGGCGGCATATCACATCCGTCTGCAGCAGTATATCCGGCTTCTCAAAGAGAGTGCGGAGTCGTAAGGAAGCCGTACCTGAAG
>JAZRWA010000044.1:0-2224 GCA_045599485.1 Clostridia bacterium
TCCAGTTCCTGCGGCATGCTGTCCATTTCGGTACGGATCATGGCGCAGGCTTCATCCACCAGATCGATGGCCTTGTCGGGCAGAAAGCGATCGGTAATGTAGCGGTTGGAGAGTGTGGCGGCGGCGATCAGCGCGGCATCGTGAATTTTGACGCCGTGGAAGACCTCGTAGCGTTCCTTGAGGCCGCGAAGGATGGAGATCGTGTCCTCCACCGTGGGCTCTTCGACCATGACGGGCTGGAAACGGCGCTCCAGGGCAGCGTCCTTTTCCACATATTTGCGGTATTCGTCCAGCGTGGTGGCACCGATGCAGTGCAGTTCGCCGCGCGCCAGCATGGGCTTGAGCAGGTTGCCCGCGTCCATACTGCCTTCTGTACGACCGGCGCCCACAATGGTGTGGAGCTCATCGATGAACAGCAGAATGCGGCCTTCGCTCTTTTTGATCTCTGCCAGCACGGCCTTGAGACGCTCTTCAAACTCGCCGCGGAATTTGGCACCGGCGATCAGGGCACCCATGTCCAACGAAAAGACCGTGCGGCCCCGCAGACTTTCGGGTACATCGCCGCGCACGATGCGCTGCGCCAGACCTTCGGCAATGGCGGTTTTGCCTACACCGGGCTCACCGATGAGCACAGGGTTGTTTTTGCTTTTGCGGGAAAGGATGCGCACGACATCGCGGATCTAACGGTCACGGCCGATGACAGGATCGAGTTTATTGTCCGCGGCCATTTTGGTCAGATCGCTGCCGTATTTGGCCAGCGCGTCGTAGGTCTCCTCAGGGTTGTCACCCGTCACGCGGGCAGAGCCGCGCACCGTGGACAGGGCCGAGAGAAAGGCGTTTTTTTCGATGCCGAAACGCTTGAACAGCGCGGCAGTGTCGCGGTCCGGAGCGGACAGCAGACCCAGGAACAGGTGTTCCACCGAGACATATTCGTCCTTCATGGCCTCCGCTTCCTGCATGGCGTTTCGCAGCGCCTTGTCGGTTTCGGCGGTGACATAGACCTTGCCGGCTTCACGACCGCTGCCGGAAACGCGCGGTTGTTTTTCTACGATCTCCAAAGCGGCGGCATGCACGCGGGCGGCGTCGATGTTCATTTTTTGCAGCAGCTGGCAAATGAGCCCCTGCGGCTCCTGGGTGAGACCGGTCAGCAGGTGGCAGGGTGCGATCTATTGGTTGCCGTATTGGGCGGCAATGGACTGGGCAGCACGGATAGCTTCCAGACTTTTTTGCGTGTATTGATTTTCTTTCATGGTTTGTACCTCCTGAAGGACGAGTTTGACTAACTTTGACCTTCAGGAAATATTATACACGGCCGCAGCAGAATGTCAATAGAAAAATAAAAAACCGGAGGGGAAATCCCTCCGGAAAGCGTGTATGATATCAGTTGACCTGGCTGAGCAGCGTTTGAAGCGCGGTCAGGTGGTTGATCAGCAGGGTGCGGATCTACAGCACCGAGGTGGTGTTGGATTGGGTGATGGCAAAATACTCTTCCAGATCCTGATTGAGAGCCGTCATGGCTTCCTCGGAGACCAGACGGGCGCTTTCGCCGCCGACGGCAATGGCCATATCGTTCAGCTGACCCATGGCATATACATACTGACGGATCTGACTCAGCTTGGTGGCGGTATCCTGCTGCACAGAGTTGGGCAGCTTATCGGCCAGCAGCTTGGCGTTGGAGCAGTTGCTGCGGATGCGGGTGACCAGCTGTGCGCGGGTACCGGCTGCTTTGGAAGCGCTGTCGGCGTACTTGAGCCCGAGCACGCCGGCGGCGACCACGGCCAGCACGACGATTAGCATCAAAACGCGGTTGATCACCTTATAATTTGGTTCATTATACCCTCTCTGATGGGAATAGCTCATCAAAAAAGCCTCCTTTTTGCGTGCCAAAATGGGAACGCGTAATTATTATAGCACATTGTTATGATTTCGTAAAGAGTTGAAGCACAATCTTAACAATGCCGGCGAAAGACGTTGAAAATGTATTTTGTGTGTTCTGAATGGGAAAACGCGTTGACATTGCGCTGTAGTACAAGTATACTGTATTCTGTGAATGCTTGAAGAAAGGAAGGATACTGCTGTGCGTCATCCGGAAGGTTACTTTTATTTTATCACCGCGATGGATGGCTGAGGGCAGATCCTTCACAGCAGCATCCACCGCTTATTAAGGCTGAGCGGCGGATGCTTTTTTTATCAGAAGAAAGGAGCCGGTTCAATGGAGGATTTG
>JAZRWA010000045.1:0-17207 GCA_045599485.1 Clostridia bacterium
TGCCCATTCTGCCTTGGATAAAAGCTCCACGGTCTCTTCCATATTCAGTTCCAAAGCAATCGCAAGCGCCACCGCGGTTTTCTTTTTCGGATGGTAATCCGGATTGCATCGAATCTTTGAAAAGTGCTTTCTGTCAATGTTTGCCTTGGTATATACGTCAGAGTCCTTCAGCCCGCGCTCATCGATCATGCGGAACAGACACTATTGGAAAGACTCATTCTTCTGACCAAGCAGTTCTTCCAGGTCCGGCTCCTTCCTGCTGCAGCAGGGAGCCGGCGGCATCCTGTCTGTTTTTGAAGACGCGCCCGGCATACAGGGCGATTGTTTCGCCCTTTCCCGCTCCACAAGTTCCTGATGCCGGCGCATCTCAAAGCGTTGCAGGCTCCGCTCATCTTCCGGGAATGCGTCCCCATACTCAAAATCACGCTGTTTGAGTACCGAGGTATCATCGATCAGTGCGGCAACATCCTCAAACACCTTACCGGAAAGTTCAAAGGACGCCCTGTCAAACACCACCAGGGTGACTGTCATATCATGCCTCAGCAGGAAGGAGCTGATTTCCCGGATAGCGATCTGTAGTGCTTTATCCTTCGGAAAACCATAAACCCCTGTTGCCAGTAAGGGGAAAGCGATGCTCCTGCATCCCAGCTCAAATGCTTTATTCAATGATTTTCGATAGCAGGATGCCAGAACATCAAACTCGCCCGTTTTTCCATTCTTCCATACCGGACCGACAGCGTGAATAATGTATCGGGCTTTCAACTCGAAGGCGTCTGTCACCGCGATCTCTCCGCGCCTGATAACCCCGATTTTTTTCCGTTCGGCCAGCAGCTCTTCTGCACCGGCGGCTTCATACACCGCACAGTCGGTACCGCCGGCATAGATGGGTTCCGGGTTTGCGGTGTTGACGATCACATCGGCCTTTACTTTGGTAATATCATTTCGGATAATCTGAAAAGGCACCGAACTCCTCCTTCTTTTCTTCCAACCTTCAATAATATTCCTTTACGCCCTTAGCTGTCGTTTCGAAGGAAAGCAAAAAATTCACTTTTCCCCTTGAGCCTTCGGCAGCGGTGCTCTCTCCAGCGCACCGATAAAATCGCGAACATAATCCGCCATCGCATCCAGCATTTCCACGCCCCATTCACGGGTCGCGCGGGTCGGAACGTCATTGCCCATCCCGTGTGCCAGCCAGCCGTTTTCCGTGATGCTGTTGATGTGCCTCGGAATGGTGATCGTGCCGCCCTTGAATGCTACCCCTGTCCAGGAAGCGCTGGGCAGTTCATCGGATACATCGTTGCGGATTTCTTCCCCCAAGGTCAGGTATTCGCTGTGAATGAGTGTGGGATCGACTGCCATTACACCCGCCGCTTCTTCGGCACCGCCATGACCGCCCTTCCATTCCGGGCGGAGCTGACCGGCAATCAGCCACCAATTGATGATTGCCAGATAGCCGCCGCGCTCAAACAGACGCAGACCCACCTGTTCAATGGATTTGACATTGCCGCCGTGACCGTTCAGAATGATAAAACGGCGGAAGCCGTAATCAAACAGCTGGTCGCAGATCGCCTGCAGTGCCAACCGCAAGCCTTCCACGCCCAATGACACGGTACCGGCAAAACCGCGCAGGTCCTCCGTCGCACCATAAGGCAGGGTCGGGGCGATCACCACTTCCGGAAAACGCTCCTCCAGTAATTCGGCAATACGGTTGGGAATGATCGTGTCCGTCCCCAAAGGCATGTGTTTGCCATGATTTTCAAGGCTGCCGACCGGAATCACCACAGTATCCTTCTTTGCAAGGTACGCTTCCACATCCGGATAATTCATTCTTTCCAGAAACATTTTTTGCCCTTTCTGCCGCTTACAGGGATGCGCCGTTGCTTTCCATCACCGTGCGGTACCATGCTGCGCTGTCCTTGGGAATGCGGCGGCAATTGTCCTCATAATCCACATAGACCAGTCCAAAGCGGTCGCTGTAGCCGTTTGCCCACTCGTAGTTATCCATCAGGCTCCAGGCGAAATAACCGCGAATATCCACGCCATCATCCGCAGCGCGCCGAAGTGCCAGCAGATAACGGTTCATATAGTCCTGACGGTTCGGGTCATGTACCTTTCCATCCAGCGAGATGGCATCATGGCAGGACATGCCGTTTTCACTGATGACGATCGGCGTATGATAGCGCTCATACAGGAAATAAGGACCCCAATAAAGCGCGTCCGGCTGCACCGACCATTGAATGGCCGTTTTGGGATGGCCGCGGTGCGGCAGCACCGTTTCCCAGCCCTCCGCGTTATCGGCGGCACGGATGATATCACCGTTATAAATGTTCTGGCAATAATAATCCAGCGGCTGACAGATCTCCTGCAGATTTTTTTCCCAGCCACGGGGCAGGAAGCGTTCAAGACGGCGCAGTCCATCCTCGGGATAGCGGCCAAGCAGCGCGGGATCGCTCCACCAGGAAGTCGACCATGTCCAATCACCGGAACCCGCATTGAAGTACCGACGGCGTGCAGCGGCAATATCTTCCGCGCTGTTGCTTGCGGGAATGGCCGCGTTTCCGCACGGCGCATAACTGACCCGCGCATCGGGCACATTGGCACGGATGATCTGAACAGCGCGCCCATGCGAAAGCAAGACGTGGTGGCTCATGGGCACCAGGGAGGCATCATACAACTTCAGTCCCGGCGCATGCGCGCCGATGCCGTAGCCCAGCCCGATAAAGCACTGTGGCTCGTTGAACGTAATATAATCTTTCACACGGTCCCCGAAATGTCTGGTCACCGCGTCCACATAATCGCAGAACCACTTGGTGCTGTCGGGGTTCTCCCAGGCACCCTTGGCCTGCAGGGCAGAGGGATAATCCCAATGGAACAGGGTCATGAACGGACGAATGTTCCACTTCAGCAGTTCATTGACCAGCCTGTCATAAAACGCAAAACCGCGGTGCTCCATTCGTCCCGTTCCATCCGGAAAGATGCGGGACCAGGCCACGGAGAAGCGATAATTGCGGATGCCCAGATCGTGCATCAGCTTTACATCTTCTTCCACCCTGTGATAGTGATCGCAGGCAATATCACCGTTATGATCCTGAAAGATTTTGCCCGGCGTATGCGAAAAATCATCCCAAATGGAACGGCCGCGGCCACCTTCATTCGAAGCGCCCTCGATTTGATAAGAAGCTGTGGCTGTACCCCAGATAAAATCATTTCGAAAACCCATGCTGTTATTCTCCCTTCGATATAAAAGGCAGGAAGCCCTGAAACACAGATGCTTCCTGCCGGCACTTGGTACTATTTTACTCTTTTACACCGCCGAGTGCAACACCGCGGATGATGAATTTGCTCAGGCACAGATACACGATGATCACAGGCAGAATGGACAGCGCGATCATCATATAGGTCATGCCCTGGTCCAGGCTGGCAGGGTCCTTGCCGCGCAGCGTGGCGATCAGGATCGGCAGGGTCTTCTTAGTCGGGTCGGAACCGGGAATGACAATGGCGGGAACAAAGTAGTTATTCCAGGAGTTGACAAAGCTGAAGATGGCCTGCACGGCAATGGCGGGTTTGGTAATGGGCAACACAATGCGGTTGAAGGTGCCAAACTCGCTGCAGCCGTCAATGCGTGACGCCTCGATGATCGCCATCGGTAAAGCGGAATCCATGTATTGCTTCATGAAGAAGAACACCGTCGGAGCCGCCATGGAGGGCAGAATCAGCGCCAGATACGAGGAGTAACCCTCCGTCCAGCCAAAGCCGCGGACCAGATCGATGAAACCAAGGGTGCTGACCTGCGTGGGGATCATCATCACCAGCAGAATGAAGCTGAACACAAAGTTCTTGAGCTTGAAGTCGTACGCATGGATGGCATAGGCTGTCAGAGCGGAAACGTACGTCGACAGGCCAGCTACGCTCAATGAAATGATCAGGCTGTTCAGCATGCCGTTCCAGACCGGCAGATCCTGCTGAGCCATGAGCTTGTCCCAGTTGGCTTTGAAATTGGTGCCGGGCAGAAGGCTGATGCCGCCGATGATCTCGTTATTGGTACGGGTGCAGTTGATCATCAGCAGATAGAAGAAGAACAGACACAGGAAGGACAGAATACCAAGCACAGTATAGGCCAGAATGCGGCGAACGTGGATAAAGCCCGCCAGCAGCGTAATGCCTGTCATGACCGCTACGATGCTCAGGATCAGGCCGCCGATGAGAAGCGTGGAAACGGTGGTTGCGCTTGCGGAAACACTCTCATCCAAAGCAGCAAAGACTTCAGAATAGCTTTCCACTCCTTTTTTACTTTTGATCAGATCGAGGGCTTCAGCTGCCTTTTTACCGGATTCAACAGCCGTCACCACGGTCAGATCCGCTTTGTCCGCCTGTTTGGCCATGGAAGTATAGGAGGTGGTGATACCGACATCACGATCGCTCTTGGTGAAACCGGCGGCGTTTGCATACACTACCGCAGTGATAAATGCCGCAAGAGCCGCAACGGCGATGACGATCTGCAGAGCTGCAATGACTTTTCGTTTTTTCTCATCCGCTTTGCCGACACAGAACACCGACAGTCCCAGCAAAGCAGCCAGCACCGCCGCAACTGCCGCCATGATGACGACCTTGTTGCTGCTATCCTGTTTTTCAGTCCGGTTTTCTTCCCCGAACTGTTTGAAGGATACGCTGCTTTCTTCAATCTTTTTCAGCTTGTTGGTAGCAATGGTCAGGGCACTGTTGTCCTTCTTGATCACGCCCGCCAGGTTGCCGAAGGCGGCTTCGGCGTCCTGGTCGTTTTCAAAGAAGCCGCGAACCGCTTGCTCCGCTTCCGCAATGGCTGCAGCAAAACCGTTCTTTTCTTCCTCTGTCGCAGCAGCGTCACGATCGGCATACAACTGAAGCAGTGCATTCTCAGCGGCTATTTTACCATTGTTGAATTCGATCGTGGCCCGATAGGCTGCCGCATCGCTGTCATTGCGCGCATCACTAAACAGCGCCAGATTCGTCAGAAAATCGGTGGTTTCACCCGCAAAGAGGTTGCGCACATTGACACCGGCAATCACCGCGCTGACCAGCATCAATACAGCAACGACCGCCAGTACGGCCCGGCAGGAGCGTACGCGTTTGCGTTCTGCCTGTGCGGAGGAGGAAACGACATCTGTAAGTCTGCCCATTATTTGTTTCCTCCTTTCTTGGATGTCAGCTGACGCTGTTTCTGCATTTGACGGGAATCCTTATTGAGATAATTGAACATGAAGAGACTGATGACAGCAGTGATCACAAACAGGATCACCGACAGCGCGCCGCCCATGCCGTAGTTCTTGGACTTGCTGATGTAGTTGTTCAGCAGCATGATCAGCGTCATGCTCTCACGGTTGGGATTGCCAACGCCGTTGGTCAAGATCTGCGGTACGTCAAACATCTGCAGGCCGCCGATCATGGAGGTGATCAGCATATAGCTGAGAATGGGCTTGATCATCGGCACGGTGATGCGCCAGAAGGTATCCCAGGCATTCGCGCCATCGATCTGGGCCGCTTCAAACATGCTGTTATCAATACCCATCACACCGGCCATCAGAATGATGGTGGTATTGCCAAACCACATCATGAAGTTCATGGAGCCGACCAGACCGCGCACCGTACCGGTAAAGCTGAGGAAGCGCACACTGTCGATACCCACCGAGTTGAGCACACTGTTCACTGGTCCGCGATCGGAGAAAAGCGCGAAGAAGAGCATGGCAAAGGCCGAGGCCATGATCATGTTCGGCAGGTAGATCACCGTTTTAAAGAAGGCCTGTCCCTTGATCTTGAGGGTCAGATCGGTAAACCACACCGCCAGCAGCATGGAAATAACCAGCTGCGGAACGAAGCCGATCAGCCACATCACGGCGGTATTGCTGATAAACTTCAGCAGGTCATAACGGGTGAAGATATCAACAAAGTTCTGAATGCCCACAAAGTTGGGGCCTACTGCCTTCAGTCCGCCTTCGAAATAGTATTCAAAGAAGGAGTAATAGAAGGTTTTCAGCAGCGGGATCAGCGTGAATACCGCAAATGTCGCAAAGAATGGGATCAGGAAGATGTATCCCCATTTTGCGTAGCTGACTGATTTTCTTTTTCGGGTTAGTTTTGACATGCCATTAGCCACCTTCTCTTCGTGTTTGTCAAATTCCGTTCTTCAGGCTGAAATGTTCAGCCTCTCACCGCAACTCCCGCATGCGGAAGCTCCGGCGAGAGGCCGTTTTTTCTCCGTGGGGGAGCCGCGGTACCCGCGGCTCCCCGTATGGAGTGATTCAGTTATCGGAGTGAATCCTCTGATGATCAGAAGGTCAGTTCGGGATGCTTTTCGACCATCACGGTGTAGAAGTTGTTCCAGGCGGTGTCCAGATCAACGATACCGTTGAAGTAGTCATGCATGGCGTTCTGGATCTGCTCGGTGCAGGTCTGATCATACATGGTGGACTTGGCGCGGTTGATGTTCTGAGCATTGGCCAGCAGCACGCTCACATAGTTCTGGCCACCCAGGAACACATCGCCGAAGGCGGGATCGGTAGCGAAGCCTTCCATAACGGAAACGCTGTTGGTGAAGTCGGACTTTTCCTTAACGATGGTGGTCAGAACGTCCTTGTCGATGGTCATGGTCTTGATGATGTCAGCAACCAGCGCTTCGTTATCGGTGCCCTTGGCAGCGCAGATCCAGGTGCCGCCCCAGGAGAAGCCGACGGGGCCTTCGCAGACAGCCCAGTCACCGGCGGTACCGGCGCCCATGGAGTAGTCGAAGAACCAGGCGGGTCCGAAGTAGCAGAAGACCTTGGAATCATGAGCCATGTCAGCGGACCAGTCGGGATCCCACAGCTTGGTGCCGTTGTTCCAACCGTTCTCGGTGAACTTCTTGGTCTGGGCGATCCAGGCTTCCACAGCGGCGTCCTTCTGAATCTTGCCGTCCACCACCCAGGAGGTGCTCATGTTGTCGGTGAAGGTACGATAGGTGTCGTCATAACCGGAAACCATCTTGATGCCGGCATCGGCCATCATTTCGGCAACAGCCTCGAAGGCTTCCCAGTCGCACAGCATTTCCTGCACGGTGTCGGGATCATCGGTACCCAGCACTTCCAGAGCCAGGTCACGGCGATAGATCAGACCGGCGGGGCAAGCCTGCCAGGACAGACCCTTGACCTTGCCTTCGGCATCGGTCATGATGTCCAGGGTGTACTTATACATATCGGCGATGTCTTCGGCGGTGATGCCCAGATCGGCGATATCATAAGCGTAATCCATGTACTTCACGGCGTAGTCCGCTTCGACCAGGAAGATGTCGACCTTCTTGTCGGCGGGAGCGGAATCCTGAGCCTGCAGAGCAGCGTCCAGCTTGTTCTGGTAGTTGTTCTCGGCGTTGGGCTCTTCGATCCAGTTGACGGTCACGCCTTCGGGAACAGTGTAGTAATCGGTGAAGCGGGTCTTCCATTCGTCGTTCCAAACATAAATGTTCAGGACGGTTCCTTCGTCGGCGAAGGCCACAGCGCACAGGCTGAGCATCATCGCGGCGATCAGGAGAGCGGAAATGAGTTTCTTCATGGTTTTTCCTCCTTTTATAATTATCCCTTTTGAGGGATATTATACATGTATGGGTGCGGCAAGGGTTTGCCCCTGCAGGTAGCCGCAGGGAACGGTCACGATCTCGGGGAAGGTCACATCCGGGCGTTCCACAAGCTCAATCAGCGCCTGCGCCGCGGTGGTACCGATGGTCTCGGTATCCTGACAAATGGTGGTCAGTGCCGGATGCATACGCTGCAGCAGCGGCACACCGTCGTACCCGACAACGGAGATGTCCTCCGGAATCCTCAAGCCCTTTTCACGGATGGCGTCAATGCCGCCAAGCGCCGCGTAATCGTCCGGCATGAGTATGCAGGTCGGCGGTTCGGGCAGCTCCAGCATTTTTTTCACCTGCAGCCGGGTGACAGCCGGATTGTGATACTCACTTTCGATGAGGTAGCCATCCGGGATCTCCAGACCGGCATCCATCATGGCCTTGCGGTAGCACTTGACGCGGGCGGTGGAAACCGATACCTCCGCGCCGTGGACAAAACCGATCTTTTTATGGCCCATTGCCAGTACGTTCTGCATTAGCAGCTCCATGCCCTGACGGTTGTCCGAGCGGACACAGCTGCGTTCCTGAAACAGATAGTCGACAGTGACCAGGGGGATCTAGCTGTGCAGAAGTTCCTGCACCTCGGGATCCTCAAAGTGGCAGCACACGAGGCAGATGCCGTCGAAATTACGGCTGCGGCAATGTTCCAGGATGCTGCCATCCACGCCGGTGCGTTGAGAAATGAACGTGATGTCATAGCCGCGGGCTTCCGCCCCCATGCGAAACGCCTGCAGGATCGGAGAGAAGTAGCTGTGTGTCAAACCGCTGTCAGAATCGACCGCGTAGAGCACGCCAAGCGTGTAGGTTCTGCCGCTTCTTAATCCCCGGGCCGCCGCGTTGGGCTTATAGCCAAGCTCAGCTGCCTTTTCCCTTACCGTTTTGCGGGTCTCTTCGTTCACATCGGAATAGCCGTTCAGGGCTTTGCTGACTGTGGATACCGATAAGCCACAGGCAGCTGATAGTTCCTTGAGAGTCATCTGAATTCCGCTTTCAGTTTCTAAATCGTTTTCGATGGCAATAATATACCACAGCAAAAATCAGAATGCAAGTACTTTTTTTATTTTTTCTGATAAAATTTTGACCACATTTTCCGTCACAATTGTGTTTCAGATGGTTGATTTTCGCTTGACAATGTGATATATTGATTTTATCCGAAAACGTTTTCTTGTTGAAAACCACTATTTCAGCTTCGTTTCCTGCGTTTATTACTCTTGTCAGGAGGTCAGACTATCGTGGAATACGGTCATTTTGACGATGCCGCCCGGGAGTATGTCATCACCCGGCCGGATACACCTTCTCCCTGGATCAACTATCTGGGCAGTGAAGCCTTTTTCACCCTGATGAGCAACACTGGCGGCGGTTATTCTTTCTATAAAGATGCCCGTATGCTGCGGATCACCCGTTATCGCTACAACAACGTGCCTCTTGATGCCGGCGGCCAGTATTTTTACATCAATGAAGGCGGCACTGTCTGGACACCCGGCTGGATGCCCGTACGCACGCCGCTGGACTTTTATGAATGCCGTCACGGTCTGGGTTATAGCAGCATCACCGGCGAAAAGAACGGCCTGCTTGTAAAAGAGACCGCGCTTGTTCCGCGCGGCAAAAATGCCCTGGTCACCCGGGTGCAGCTGAAAAACCTGTCCGGCAAAGCAAAATGCTTTACGCTGACCAGCTTTGTGGAATTCTGTCTGTGGAATGCGCAGGATGATTCCACCAATTTCCAGCGCAATTTTTCCACCGGTGAAGTCGAGGTGGAAGGCAGCGCGATTTATCACAAGACGGAATACCGTGAGCGCCGCAATCATTACGCCGTATACGCCGTCAATGCCCCGATCAACGGCTTTGAGACCGACCGGGACAGTTTCCTCGGCGCGTACCGCGGCTTCGACGATCCCCGTGCCGTCAAAGAAGGGGCCGGAAACAGCATGGCCAGCGGTTGGGCACCCGTGGGCAGCCATCAGCTGAACATCACCCTGGCCCCCGGCGAAGAAGCCTCCTTCATCTTTGTGCTGGGGTATTGTGAAAACCCCGAGAAAGAAAAATTCATTGCCCCGAATGTGATCAACAAAGCTCCTGCCGCCGCGCTGCTGGACACCTTCCGCGCGGATGCGCAATTTGAAGCGGCACTGGCTGAGATGAAAGAATACTGGAGCGGTCTGCTTTCTATCTATCAGGTGCAGACCGGCGAATCCCGTTTTGACCGCATGGTCGGCATCTGGAACCAGTATCAGTGCATGGTCACCTTCAACATGTCGCGCTCTGCCAGCTACTATGAAAGCGGCATCGGCCGCGGCATGGGCTTCCGTGACTCCACGCAGGATCTGCTCGGTTTTGTACATCTGATTCCTGCCCGTGCCCGGGAGCGTCTGCTGGACATTGCCGCAACCCAGTTCCCCGATGGCAGTGCCTATCACCAGTATCAGCCGCTGACCAAGCGCGGCAACTTCGATGTCGGCTCCGGCTTCAATGATGACCCGTTGTGGCTCATCTTCGGTGCCGCCGCTTACATCAAGGAAACCGGTGATCTGTCGATCCTGCACGAATCCGTCCCCTTTGACAATGATGCGTCTCTGGCCCAGCCGCTGATGGAGCACCTGCGCCGTTCCATCCACTATACACTGGAGCATCTCGGTCCGCACAAGCTGCCGCTGATCGGCCGCGCTGACTGGAATGACTGCCTGAACCTCAACTGCTTCTCCGCCACTCCGGGTGAAAGCTTCCAGACGACCGCCAACTTTGAAAGCGGTATCGCCGAAAGCCTCTTCATCGCCGGCATGTTCATCGGCGTGTGTCCCGACTACGAAAAGCTGTGCCGTCTCTATGGCTGGAACGAAGAAGCCGATCAGGTCGCCGGTTGGAAGAAAGCCATGACCGAAGCCATTCTGAAGGACGGCTGGGACGGCGAATGGTTCCTGCGCGCCTATGATGCGTACGGCAACAAGATCGGTTCCGACAGCTGTGAAGAAGGTAAGATCTTCATCGAGCCGCAGGGCTTCCTGGTCATGGCCGGTGTCGGCCTTCAGGAAGGCTATGCGGTACGCGCCATGGATTCCGTCCGTCACCACCTGCTTGGCGAGCATGGTGTGGCGATCCTGACGCCTCCCTACACCCGGTATCATTTGGAGCTGGGCGAGATCAGCTCCTATCCCCCGGGATACAAGGAGAACGGCGGCATCTTCTGCCACAACAACCCCTGGATCGTCATCGGCGAAACGGTACTGGGCCGCGGCGGCAACGCGTACGATGTGTATGTACGTACCTGCCCTGCCTTCATCACCGATCAGAAGCTGCACCACACCGAACCGTATGTGTACAGCCAGATGGTCGCCGGTCCCTACGCACCGCGCAGCGGCCAGGCCAAGAACAGCTGGCTGACCGGTACCGCTGCCTGGACCTTCTACGCCGCCAGCCAGTCCATCCTGGGTATCAAGCCCGATTATGACGGCCTGATGATCGACCCCTGCCTGCCCGGGAACCTGACGGATGTGTCGATCACACGACGCTTCCGTGACAGTGTGTATCATGTCCACATTATCAACAAAGCCGGCGACACCAAGGGGCAAATGAGCATGACCATGGACGGCGCCGTCATCAACGGCAACATCCTGCCTGCCGTTCCCGGAGAACATCAGGTGGAAGTCGTCATGGCCTGAAAGGCATAATAAACAAAACGCGTCCGGACTCTGTAAGTTTCAGAGTCCGGACGCGTTTTTATTTCAATTCTTGTTTTACTTATCCAAATGCACATCCATCTGCGGATAAGGAATGTTGATATTCTTGTTTTGGAAGGTCTTTGTCATCTCTTCCAGTAAATCGAAGTGCACATCCCAATAGTCCGCCGTCTTGACCCACACACGCAGCGTGTAGACCAACGCGCTGTTATCCTGTTTGGACAGGCGCACAAAGGGTGCCGGATCGCGCAGTACCTTTTTATGATTCAGGGCCACGGTCATGATGGTCTCTTTGACCACCTGAACCGGGACATCGTATCCGGCGCTGAACGTCATATCCACACGGCGGTTGCCGTTATTGGAAAAATTGGTGATCGTCGCACTGGTGATGCTGCCATTTGGCACCGTGATGGTTTTGTTATCCGGGGTATTGATGATCGTGGAAAACAGGCCGATCCCTTTGACTGTACCGCCGATGCCGGCTACTTCAACATAATCCCCCACGTGGAACGGATGCAATGCCAGCAGCATCAGACCGCCGGCGACATTGGACAGCGCGCCCTGCATGGCCAGACCGACGGCCACGCCGCAGGAAGCCAGTACGGTGATAAGGCTTGCGGTATCCACGCCGATGATGCTGCAAACGATCATGATCAGCAGCGTATATACGACAATGCTGACGCTGCTTTGCAAAAAGCCCCTCAGATTGGTATCCAGTTTATCAAAAAACTTGGCGTCCCCGACCCATTTGGTCAGCCATCTGGCAAAGCGGACGCCGAGAAAAACGGCAACCGCCGCTTCCAGAAGCTGCAGCCCTACCGTCATCACAAAAGAGGCGGCCGCCTGCGCCATCGAATCAAAAAAGCCCATCAAAAAGCCCTCCTCCGTGGAAAGAATAACCGTAACATTCTCTGTACCCTTCTGTTGTAACACAAAAAGTCAATCAGAGCAAGACATTTTGATAATGCAAAAGGAATCATTTGCGTTTTTGCGCAAAGATGCCTTGTTCGGCATTGAAACAGGCCTGTCCCGGCGAGGACAGGCCTGCAAATAAAATCAGGGCTGATTATTGAATGAATCCAAAGGCCGTCAGAAGATCACGTACTTCGCTGAACTCGTCTTCATTTTCCGGTAAGCCCATTCCAAGTTCCGCAAGAACGGCACAGAACTGATCAAAAGTGACCAGATTCGGTGCGTAACTGCCATCCGCTTGCATGACGTTCATCGTCAGCATTTCGCCGCTGTCTGCCTTCAAAAGCAGTTCGTTCAGTGTGGACGGAAAAGCATCATCTGCTGCAGCTGACGTATTTGCGGCAGCAGTGGTTTTCCCGGAAACAGAAGCATTTCCGGAAGAAATGATTTTCAGATCAGCAGGAAGTTTGTCAATTTCCACCCACATGACCGGGCGCACACCGATGCTGCCGCAGCCGCCCTGCATAACAGAAGCATCCTTAAAGGTGTTGCTCTGATAAACCATGGTCATGCAATACGTATCGCCCGCATCACGAAGCACCCAGTGAACGTACGTATCAAACGCGTTGATATCACCGGCCTTTATAGCCTTCAGGCGGGTCACTTCGGTCATTTCCGCCAAAGCCAAAGGATCACCAAGGTCGATGACCGCCGCCCCCAGTTCATTCAGCGCGTTAAAATACTTCATCACTTCCGTCATGGAAAGACAGAATAGGCGGTCTTTGGTGTCGCAGCCGCCGCGAAGATAATAAGGGTTATCTTCCGTATGGACCTGAGTAACAACAATGGCCTTTTTTTCTGTCTTGCTGAAGGCAGTGTCGTAGAAGGTATCACTCAGCCAGGAACGCACCTTGCATTTGGACCACAGCATCTTCTCCGTCATGTTGTTTTTGACATAGTCGATGATTTTTACGCTCATCAGCAGGGCTTTGCCGTCCTGAATATCAAGTACGACCCATTCGAGCGGTTCCTTGCCGTTCTTTTTATCATTATCCTGCTCATAGCTGCCAAACTGTACCACCGAACGGATGCCCAGCACGCCCTCCTCCGGTTCGGTCAAGGGCGCCTCTGTCACTACGGGAGTCAGATTGATGCCCGTTGTTTTTGTCGTATTGCCCGGCACAGCCGTCTGGCTTCCGGTTTCCTTTTTGCCAAGATCGATCTGATAGGTTTCGGAGCAGCGTGTAAAGTCGTATTCACGATTGATGGTCACTTTATAATCAAAGTCATCGGTAAAGCCGATCCGCAGTGTTGCCCCGTTGGTTTTCGCCATGGATTTCGGTACTTCCGCATAGAAGTAAACACCCGTTGTTTCCTTCGGCGAAACATCATTGAAGAAATCGCGTCCGCCGTCCTGAACACCAATCGCTTTGGCGGTATAGGTATATCCGTCCACCGTAACCGTCGCGTAGATATTCCGGATATCAACCGTCTTTTTGGCGTTGTTGGTAAAGGTGCCATGGATGATAATAAACGTATTTCCGTCCTTTTCCGGCTCATAGTAGTAGTGGCGGCTCGTGATGGGCTTATTCGCATAGGAATAAACTTTATCACTGATACTCACACTATCCGGCTTGAGCGTGCAGGTTTTCGCCTGAATCGTCTCACCCAGCTTTACGATTTTATCACCCTGTGCCGAAAAGCCTTCCTCGGGCTGAACAGCCGTGTCGGTCACATCCTTTGAAGCCGCACCGGCATTGCCTCCCAGTTTTTCGTTGCCCGGCACAATGGCCATGGTCAGTTCATCCGTGTTTGCTTCGAGAGTCGCCAGTTTGGTGGAACCGTACAAAATCGTAGCGGTTTTCCCGGATACGGTAACTGACAATCCTGCCGTTTTAACGGCTGCCACATATTCATTGAAAGCCTCGGACAGGCTGTCGCTGCTGTTGCGCAGGCGGTAACGGTAAGTGATCTTGGTCACTTTGCCATTACTTGAGCTGCGGTTGGAGCCCGATTGATAGACATTTGTATAGCTTTCAACCGTCGGCAGCACCGGACAATCCGTATAGTATTCCGGTTCCACCACCGTCTCTTCACCGTCGCCAAAGCTGAAAACCACATCGCTGACGCGGAAAAGCTCCGTGTGGGAATTCGCATCCTCAATGATAAAATCAAGCGTCAGATCGGTAATGTCCGCAAAACGCTTCAGCTCCAGTTCATTATAGCTGAGCCAGACATAGCTTTTTGCCTTCGCTCCTTTGCGCACGGAGGTACCGCTGCCGCCCATATAGCAGGTATTGACACTCCATCCATTGCAAACACCCTCGTATTTTACGGCGATGGTATTGCTTGATTTGTTTTCAATCACGGCATTCATGGCGAGCCACATCATACCGGTATCATCAACGGTGCCATCCAGATAGACGTGTACCCCGTTGATATCAAACAGCTCGGTATTCTGTCCTTTTGTAAAGGAGACCTGAATTTCCTCCGCTCCGACGGATGCGGCCATCAGCACCAGGGCGGTCACCAGCACCAGAAAAGTACGCACAATAAAACGCTTCATCTAAACCTCCGATATGAAATGATCCGGAATCCCCTCTTCAACACGCTGCAGTACAGCAGCGAAATGAACCGGCAATTTCCTTTATTATTATATAACCCGGCAGTTTCAGAGGTCAAAGACACAATGGATCATTTGTGTGTCATACTGACACAAAGAAGCGAGGGGATCGTAATAAGATCCCCTCGCCTCAGAATTAATCTGCAAAAGGTATATATACCGGGAACGCAAGGGAAACACCTGTCTCGTCCATGCCCCTGATCAGAATACCAACACCGTAAACGGTATTCTGTACAGGCAGACCGCCTGTATAGGACCAATCGCCATAGGGCTGAATCATTGTTTCCATGCCGTAAGCCGCCATATCTGCCGATGTGATGATCATTTCAACGTTGGCTTTTTCTTTAGCGAAATAGACCTGTTCAACCCGGTCAATGGTAAATCCAATACCATTCATCTCGTGACATTCTACAGAAAACAGCCAGTAATCCGTATTTTCGCCTTTGCTGACTGTTAACGTCGGATTCAAACGCAAATACGCACAACCTGTGTTGACGGTCGCTGCCTGCTTAAACCGTTCAATGGTATATATTTCTCCATCGGATGCCGTGTAAGGTTTGGCTGAGCTTTTATTATGGATACTTGGCCACAGAAAAAGCAACGCACAGGCGATCAGGCAGATTGCCAGACCCACGCTTGTAAAAATGGCAATCTTTTTGTTCCTGCCCTTTTGAGATCGTATCGGTTCGTCCGGCATGGATTGCTGATCAGGAACTTCATCTTCCGGCACCGCCGTTTCGATATCGTCTTTGGTGGAAACAGCCTACTGCACATCAAAACGAACATCCAGCACCCGGGACAACTGCATGACCATCTCAATATCAGGCATCCGTCTGCCGACCTCCCAGCTGGCTACACTGGAACGGGCAACATGCAGGGCTGCTGCCAGCTCCTCCTGGGTCATCTGCTTTGCCTTGCGCGCTTCCTTCATCTGCTCACCGATCGTTGACATTCTTGTCCGCTCCTTCACGCTGTAAGTTTCATCATTATACCGCAAGCAACGATGAAAAACAACTTTTTGCTCACGCTGGCACTTATTTGTTTAATTCGGTTAAAAGTATTGCCATTTATGTAACTCTACTGCCGGTAGAGTGCCGTTTTTTTCTCTTTTGACAAGAGAAATGGCGTTCTTGGATGCGGAGACAGCCAATCCGCAGTCCGTAGAACACAAAAACGTCTTTCCCTGCTATACTGGTTTTACAACGAACGGAGGGAAAAAACATGCTTAACGATCAGCTTTGTATTTTCGGTGATTCCATTTACTGCGGTGTCACCTTTGATGAGACCTTTGGACGCTATACCCTTTGCCGCAGCACTTTTGACAGGAAGCTTCGTTCTCTGGGCGTGACTGTCCGCAACAACGCCCGCCCCGGCTGCACCACCGACATCGCGCTGGATCATCTGGATGAAGCGCATGTGCTCCCCGGAGCTGTGTGCCTCATTTCTTTTGGCGGCAACGATTCCGATCTGGAGTGGGCAAAGGTCGCGGCCGATCCCGACCATTATCACGAAGGCAAAGTCTCTCTGGCACAGTTCAGGGAAAACATGCGGGAGCTGATACTCTTTGCCCGTGAAAAACAGATGCAGCCCGTGGTCTGCACGCCCCTTCCCGTAGCAGCAGAACGCTATTTTGAAACGTTCTCCAAGGGTCTTGACCGTGACGCCCTGATGCGTTATCTGCACAACACCGAATACATCTATCGCTGGCAGGAGCGTTATGCGCTGGCTGTGCAGCAGGTGGCCAGCAGCATGAATTGCGAGGTGTTTGACCTGCGCAGCATCTTTCTGTACCAGCGGGACTTTTCAGCGCTCATGTGCCGGGACGGCATCCACCCGAGTACGGCCGGCTATTCCCTGATGACGCAAGCCTTTTGCAGCTTCTGGGGCGCGGAAAGCGCTCCCGACAGGCAGGCTCTTTCTTCCCTCTTTCCCCGCTTTTCGCCGCAGCCCGCCTTCTCCGTCTGATACCCGGACACGAAAAAGCCACCGTTCAAAATGGCGGGGCGTCGTAAAACAGTAAATGTTTAAGAATTGAAAAAAGATGGGAAGGCGTGGCTTTGAGTCACGCCTTTTCACTTGTTAAAAGCTCATTCAGAGGGATAAATCCCAGTCCATCGTACTGGATGTGGATATGCTGTCTGCGCTTGCCGCTGGACTTATCCGGTGCATCCACATAAATGGCCTTTACCAGCTCATGAAGGACATACGGCGTAAGCTCCTCGATGCCAACATACTGGCTTGCCTTCTGAATAAACTTCTCGATGTTTTGAATCTGTGTTTCCTGTACTTCGATTTCCTTTTGCAGACGGATGACCTCAGCTTCCAGTTCTTTCTGTTCGGCCTCATAGGTCTGACTCATCATATCAAA
>JAZRWA010000046.1:0-2931 GCA_045599485.1 Clostridia bacterium
TTCCGATGACCTCATTGAGTGTATCATATGGCACACCACTGGCTGCCAGCAAGTGTTCACCGGGCTTCATCAAACCAAGCAAAGTCATGGCCAAAGCATGTGTTCCGGAGGCAATTTGTGGCCGAACGATGGCGGCTTCTGCATGGAATAAATCGGCGATAATGGATTCCAGGGTGTCACGACCGATATCGTCGTAGCCATAGCCGGTAGTAGGGGCGAAATGGCGCAGAGCGACCTGATGCTTGGCGAAAGAATGAAGGACTCTTTCGGTACAAAGCAAGGAAGTATGATCGATTTGTGCGAAAATTTCCGCACAGTCTGCTTCACACGCGGTAATCAAAGTGTTAATATCCATTTTGCAATCTCCAGTTTTGAAGGATAGTTTCTTTGGCGGCTGTGGGAGAAGAACCCTGAATCCAAACGCAGGTGGAGTATCTTCGGAACCAGGTCAGTTGACGGCGGGCATAATTGCGGGTACCGGTCTTGATTGCGTCAACAGCATCGGAAAGGGAAATATGCCCCTCGATATAGGGAATCAGTTCTTTATATCCAAGTCCCTGCATGCTTTGAGAAGTGGGCGTTACACCCGAATTGAGCAAAGCAGAAACTTCTTCTGTCAACCCTGCCCGAATCATTTCATCGACACGCAGGTTGATACGACGGTGCAGCTCGCCACGCGGCCAATCAACGGCATAAATCTGCATGTTGTAAGGCGAATCAGCTTCAGAAGGCGGAGTATGCTTTGACATCGGTACGCCGGTCAACTCAAAGACTTCAAGCGCGCGAATAACACGACGAGTATCATGCGGATGGTATTTGGCGGCGGAAACCGGATCGATCTTCGAAAGGCGTTGATGAAGACGCTATTCGCCAATGATATTCAATTCGGCATGGAGGCGGCTACGGACATCCGGATCTCCCGGTAGACCGCCGTAATCAAGCGGTAAAGTCAACCCTTGCAAATAGAGCCCTGTTCCGCCTACAAGAAGCGGCAAGCGACCACGTTCATGGATCTGACTGATGACCTGACGGGCTTGATCGACATATTGCGCCACACTGAAGGAAGCGTCCGGTTCAACGATATTGAGCATATGATGGGGGACCAGCGCTTGTTCTTCCAAAGTGGGCTTGGCGGTACCAATATCCATTCGCCGATAGATCTGCATGGAGTCAAGACAAACGATTTCGCAATTGAGACTCTATGATACCTGTAGCGAAATGGCTGTTTTACCGCTGGCAGTAGCACCGACAATCGCGATCACAGGCGGCTTGTCAGCCTTGAATGCGGTGGAAACGTTTTTCAAGCTCATATTTTGTGACCTCAACAAACAAGGGACGACCGTGAGGACAGGTAGGCGTTGCGTTTTCCTGCAGGATTTTGCGGATGAGATCGACAAGTGATTCCACGGGCACCTTTTCGCCGCCCTTGACCGCATGTTTACAGGAGGTTTGAATGATGCGGGCGGTACGCTGATCGGAAGAGATGCGACCGCTTTCTGCGAGATCATCCAGCGCGTCACGAAGGCAATCGGGTCCCTGTGACTGACCAAGCATGATGGGCACAGCGCGTAGCTGCACGGTCAGATCACCAAAATCCGAAACGGAGAAACCGGCCTGCTCGAGCTCATGAGTGTATTCCAGAAATGCAGAGTACTCACGGTAGGTCAGCTTGACAGGAACGGGGGTCAGCAAAAACTGGGAAGCCTCGTCTGCAGAGAGTATTCGCGAAAATTTTTCAAACAGAAGTCGCTCGTGAGCTGCGTGCTGATCGCAAAGAAGCAGTTTATCTTTGTATTCCAACAGGATATAGGTGTTAAACACGACACCGATGAAACGAAGTTGGGCTTGCTCAACAGCCTGCTAAACAACAGGCATACTGATTTGCTCCACATCCTGTGGCGGAAGGTGAGCAATGTGATGATCGTTCTCGGTCTGCATGGCTGGGGGAGAAGTATGTTGTGGTACATCCTGTGATGCAAAAGCGTTCGGTTGGTCTGCCGGCTATTTCGGATTGAGAATAGGCGTCTGCAGTTTCTGGGCAGATGAAGCACCGGAGGAAGCGGAATAGAGGATGTCATCGGTAGAGGTGCGAGGTATGAAACCGGATGCAATAGACGGTTTAGCAGGCGTGGATGGAGAATGGGCAGTCGCCACACCGGCAGACGGGGACTGTTCGGTGCTATGCAATGGATAACGATAAGTAGTTTCGGCAGTTTTTTCATCGGGACCAGGAATCGCTGGAATGGCAGGCGTTGCAGAGGACTCTATATGTGTGTACTCTGTAACGACGACTGCAGGAGTTGACGGAGGAGTGCTCTGAAAGAGCGGGATGGGGTGCGCCAGAGGAGTGTCCTCCTGAAGTGCTTCGGAAACGAGGGTAAACATAGCCTGTCGGATGCCTGCTTCGTTCTGAAAACGAACTTCCCATTTGTTGGGGTGAACATTGACGTCCGTGGCTTCGAACGGCATGGTCAAATGCAGTATGCACATGGGAAAACGGCCAATCATGACGCGCTGCTTGCAGGCTTCTTCCAAGGCGGAAGCAAGCAAAGGGCTTTTGATAAGGCGTCCGTTCAGGATAAAGGATTGATGCGCACGGTTACCGCGGGACAGTTCACCGATGCCGACAAAACCATCGATGAGTACACCGTTCATGCTGCCATGGACTTTGCGCAGGGAATCGAGCGTCTGCAGACCATAAATGCTCATGACAGCACTTGAAAGATGATTATCCCCGGGACTGAAATAGATGCTTTTTCCGTCTGAGATATAACGGAAAGAGATCTACGGATGGGAGAGGATAAAACGCATCATCAGTTCGGAAATATAGCCGGCTTCTGTTGATGGCTTTTTAAGGAACTTGCGGCGAACAGGTGCGTTGTAGAAAAGATCCTTGATCAAAAAACACGTGCCTTCAGGACAGGCAGCTTC
>JAZRWA010000047.1:0-2296 GCA_045599485.1 Clostridia bacterium
CG
The DNA here is from genome assembly GCA_045599485.1 of Clostridia bacterium. Lineage (GTDB taxonomy): Bacteria > Bacillota > Clostridia > Christensenellales > Aristaeellaceae > SFMI01. Next base: position 3 of record JAZRWA010000047.1, read on the forward strand.
GATCAGACCGGGAGCTTCTTGGTGATGAGGACCCCACGATCCCCGACCGTGACGGTCAAGGGTTCGTATGTGTCCTGTTTGGTGGAGGCGAGGGGAATCGAACCCCTGTCCGAAGACCAAAGTACAGCATTTTCTCCGAGCGCAGCATGCATTTTGAATTTCCCTCGTCCGGACGCCTGCGGGCGGGCTGCCGGTCTTGGTAGCTTCATTTTTCGGGCACTGCCGCAAAGCTTAAGCAGGCCAGTTCCTCACATCAATGACGCTGCTTGCCAAAGCCGTGAGCGCTTTGGGGCAACGCGCAGCACTTAGGCCGCGAAAGCGTAACTGTTATTGTCAGTTAATTTTTAATTTCCCCGTTTTAACGAGGCCGGGGGCCTCGGCTCGCTTATCCTGTCCTTCGCAATCCCCGTCGAAACCAGTACGCCCCCGTGTTAATCAGCCTGCTGATTGCGCACGGCCCTGGCCGCTTCCATCTTGGCTGATTGTTCGGCAGCAGCGGCACGCTTATCGTGCAGCTGTTTACCGACACAGACGCCCAATTCCAGCTTGACCCTGCCATCCTTGAGATACAATTGCAGCGGGATCAGCGTATAGCCCTTTCGCTGTACCAACTGCCCCAGTTTACGGATTTCCGCCTTATGGAGCAGCAGCTTTTTGGGCCGCATGGGATCGGTATTGTAGATATTTCCCTGCTCGTAAGGGCTGATGTGCAGCGCCTCGGCAAAAACCTCGCCGTCCTTGACACGGCAAAAGCTTTCCTTCAGGTTCACATGCCCGAGCCGGATGGATTTAACCTCCGTTCCATGCAGCGCCAGGCCGCACTCGTAGGTTTCCTCCACAAAGTAGTCATGCCGCGCACGACGGTTGCTTGCGACAGGCTTGACGCCTTTTTGCTTAGCCATACACGGCCTCCTTTCTTTGCCCGGTCATTATAGCACAGATCGTCCCCGAATGCAAATATTCAGAGGATCACTGCCGCGCCTTCCCGGCGAACAGAAAGGATCCGGCAAGCACCCTTGCCAAATTCTTTTTCATAACCCTTCACAAAAGCATCGCGGTCAGCCGTGGGAACAATGCAGAGAATGGTACCGGCAAAGCCGCTGCCATGCACCCGGAAAGCGCCTTTTCCATGCAGCAGATGCTCGGCCGCAGCTAATGCAACCGAAACCGGCTGTACCTTTTCAAAGGCATACACATTTTGCAGATGCATCCAGCTGCTTTGTCCCGAGGCGTTCAGCACTGCCAGCACAGCATCGATATCGTCTTTCTGTACAGCCTCGGTCAGCTTTTCCACCAACTTGTTTTCGTTGAAGAAATGGATGGCGCGAAGCACCGCGCGGTCCCCCGCCTTGCGGCGCACCTCGCTCAGATGATCCCAGAATGCGTTCTCATCCACATCGCGCAGCACATCTTTGTCAAAGCACTTTGCCACGTCGATCATCTCAGCACGGATAGAAGCATAGGCATCAGTCAAATCAGCATGGCTGGAAGCGGTGGAGCATACCACAATGTCATAGCCTTTGCCGGAAAAATCAAACTGCAGCGGCGTCACGATCGGCTCTGCCTTGAAGTCGATGCCCACCAGACCGCCCACGGAGGAGGCCATCTGATCCATCAGGCCGCAGGGCTTGCCGAAAAACACGTTTTCGGCCTCCTGCGCGATGCGGGCACGCCGGGCGGACGAAACAGTCATGTTGTTGTATAGGGCATCAAAAATGGTGCAGACCATCACCTCAAAAGCCGCAGAGGAAGACATACCGCTTCCGCTCAGCACATCCGAGGCAGCGGCGGCATTGAAGCCGCGGATCGTATATCCTTCCCTGTGCATGATGGCGGCAATGCCGCGAATGATCGAAGCCGGCTTCCCCTCTTCCCCCTTGACAGGCGTCAGATTCGACAAGTCCACACGCACCGGCTTATAGCCCTCGCTGTTCAGGCAGACCAGCAAATCCTCCCGGGGCGTCACGGCGGCTACGGTATCCAGATGGATGGCGGCTGCCATGACAACACCGTTGTTGTGATCGGTATGGTTGCCGCAAAGTTCCACGCGACCGGGAGCAGAGACCAGCAGAGGCCTTTTATCATCGCCGAAAAGCTCTCCAAAGCGGGTCAGCAACCGATGAAAGCGGGCTTTTTCATATGCGATCACTCCAGCATCCTGACCATACAGGCCGGTCAGGCGCTCGGTCATCGAGTCAAGTTCCAGCGCGTTCAGCGCTTCTTTCAGCGCGCTCATTTTACGCTCGCCCCTTCCAGCACGGACTGCCAGAAGCTCATAAACTCCGGCAGACCCG
>JAZRWA010000048.1:0-38926 GCA_045599485.1 Clostridia bacterium
AGCTACCGCGATCCAAGTCAAAACTCATTTCAGAATTAACTGTCGTTTTTTCGCTTCCTTAATCTGTATCGTTTTCAAGGTCCCTTGCCCTCGTCAGCCGCCCTGTGGGCCGCTCGCCGAGTGCTTGTGTATAATAGCACACACCCCATACCCTTGTCAACACCTTTTTTTCATTTTTTTCACTTTTTTTTGAACTTTTTTCGGGAAACGAACAGGGTTTTGACGTCTAAACGGCATCGTTCGTGTTTTGATCAATATATAGTGTTCACGCCTTTACAAAGGCACAACGGGCAACGTACCGGCATTCCCAGCCGTTTGCAACCTTATTCAAATTTCCATGAACAAGCACCGAGGACTTGTCAATTTTCATCTTTAATGATAGAATAAGTCACAATCTTTTCGGAGGCTTCTATAAAAGATGAATGAGAACGTTAAGCTTATCGCCATGGATCTTGACGGCACTCTGACTCAGCATCGTTCCCCTTTGGGTGAGGAAAACCGTGCTGTTTTGACTACGCTGAAGCAACATTACGAGCTGCTCATGGTTGGGGCCGGCACCAGCCGCCGTATTTTTGATCAGATGCAGCAGTTTCCCATTAATATTATCGGCAACTATGGCATGCAGGAGGCCCGTTATACAGATGAGAACGGCTTTGAGCTGATCCGCAGCGAGGATGCCTCTGTGGACCGTGCAGAAGTACTGCGCCGTGCCTCCGCCCTCCGGAACAAATTCGGTCTTTACAATTGGGCCGGCGAAACCATTGAGATCCATCCCACCGGCATGCTTACCTTCCCTGTATTGGGAACGAAGGCGCAGATTGCCGACAAACTGAGTTATGATCCCGATAAATCCAAACGCGCCGTGATGTATCCTTTTGTTAAAGAACTTTTCTATGACTACAACGTCATGATCGGCGGCAGCTCTTCCTTTGATATCGTGCCCGGCCGCTTCGGCAAGAAGAACGCGCTGACCCGCTATATGGAAGAACACGGATACACCAAGGATCAGGTGATCTACTGCGGCGATGACTTTGCCGAGGGCGGCAACGATCACGATGTTTATGCCTCCGGCTTCAACTTCATCAAGGTGGACGACTACCGTAATTTCGGCCGTCTCGTCAAAGAGGCCGGTCTGTTGGGAGATTGATTATGGCTACGCTCTATTCTCAGGTCGAAAACTATGTGCGCGACGGTATCAACAGCGGACGATGGGCCCCCGGCGACGTATTGCCCAAGGAAGTGGAACTGTGTGAGCAATTCGGCGTCAGCCGTCCCACTGTACGCACTGCCCTGAGCAAGCTGGTACAGGAAGGCTACATCCAGCGCATCAAACGCAAGGGCACTGTGGTACGCGAATGGCGTACGCTTGCTTCCTCCACGCTTTTCATCGAATCCTTCCACAAAGAATTGGAAGAGGAAGATGTGGATGTGGTGACCGAGGTGCTGGACCGCCGGCTCATTGACGCCCCCGAAGAGGTGCGCAAGCACATGCATCTGACATCCAGCGGTAAAGTTGCCCTGCTGCGTCGTCTTTGCTACGCGCGCGATGCATTTGCCAAGGGACCGGTGGTGTTGACTACTTCTTATCTGAATGAAAAGATCTGGAATGTGCTGAAGGATACCGATCTTGAACATGTGTCGCTGCACGCCGTGACTGAGCAGTGCGGCTGGAAACGCATGCAGATGGAAAAGGAGATCACGCTGCACTATCTCTCCACGGAGGAAGCGCGCATTCTGTGTGAAAGCACCGGTGCGCCCGCCTTCAAGGTCAGCACCATCAGCTATGACCGCAACGGCAAGGTGGTGGACTGGTGCGAAAGCATCTATCCGCCCGCCCGCAACAGGTTTACACTGCGCATCCGCAAATAACCATTATCATATATTAAAGAAGGTGTTCATCATGCGCCTTTCCACTTCAAGCAACATCTGTAATTTTGATCGCGGTCAGCCCTACATGGTGTCATTTGAAGATGCCCTCCGCATCTGTGCCGGGGCCGGGTACCGTTATCTGGACGCTAATCTGTGCGGACTGGCCCGTCCCGGCAAAAAGGTCAGTCCTCTGACACAGGAGGACTGGGCCGAGAAGGCAAAAGAGTGGCGGCAGCTGGCGGACCGGCTGGGCATCACGCTTTTGCAGGGACACGCCTGGTGGGCCATCGGGCACGGTGTACAGCAGGGAGAAAACCCCGGCGGTGAATTTGGTGAAGAGATGATGCGCCGAAGCGTACTGGCCGCGGAGCAGCTGGGCATCCGGGAGCTGGTGGTGCACCCCTATTCCGTTTTCCGGGGCGACACGATGCTGGCGGAAGAGGGATACGCTGACAACCTGCGCTATTTCAGCCGTTGGGCGGCATTTTTCAAGCAGCACAACACGGAAATGGCCATTGAAAACATGGTGGGCAAGCCCGGCAGTGAAAACCCCAGCATCTGGGCCGATGTCTCCCGTCTGTGCCGGCTTGTTGACGAGATCGGTGAGGCGCATGTGGGAACCTGTCTGGATACAGGCCACGCGTTCCTGTCCGGAGATGACCCCGCCGCCTGCGCGCGGCAGATGGGCAGCCGGCTCAAGGCCACGCACATTGCCGACAACAAAGGCGACCGGGATGCGCACGTCTCCCCCTTCATGGGCAGTATTGACTGGCCGGAGCTGATCCGCGCCCTTCGGGAGATCGGTTATCAGAATGACTTCTCCTTTGAAACTCAGAACCTGTCTGCCTGCTTCCCGCTCGCGGTACAGCCCGGTATCATCCGTTTTTCCTATACGCTGGGCGAATACCTGCTGTCGGACGCGCTGTTTACCGATATCGGGCAGCAGCCGCCGGTTTAAAATTAATTTCTCATGCTCTCCGCGATTTTACGTTTGCGGAGAGCGTTTTTGTTTGCGTATTCCGCGAAGCTTATGCTATAATTACAGATTGGAAGATCTGTTTTCAACACCGCGTACCGAACCGATGGATATGTACAAAACGCCGGAGGCTTACAATATGAAAAAAGGGCTGCTCCTGTTTCTTTTCCTGATGATGCTGGCACCGCTGGGTGTTCATGCCGAAATCATCATCAACGAAGCCATGGCCAGCAATGGCGTGTTCCTCAACGAGCGCCATGACGACTGGATCGAGTTATACAATAACGGCAGCGACAAGGTATCGCTGGAGGGATGGTATCTGAGCAACGACCCCTTCAATCTGCATCGTTGGAGTTTTCCCGCCAAGACTTCCATCAAAAAGGATGGTTACCTTGTCATCTACTGTACCGATGATACGGTGATCACTAACGGTCCTTCGGGCACGATCTATGCTGATTTCAAGCTGTCCGCCAAGGGCGAATCGGTCTATATGACCGACCCCGAGGGCAACACGACCCAGGTGACCTTCGGTGCGCAGTACGGCAACGTTTCCAGCGGCATCCCCGCCGGCGGCGAGGGCTGGCACTATCTGGAGCAATCCACCCCCGGTGCCGCCAACAGCAGTGCCGCCTATGACGCCCGGGCCGAAGCGCCCGTGATCGAGACCGCCGCTGGTTTTTATTCCGAAAGCATCTTTGTCACTCTCCGCTGCGCCGAGGGGCAGGAGATCCGCTACACCACCGACAGCAGCGAACCGGGCCGCGATTCCAAGCTGTACACCGAACCCATTGAGATCAAAAAGACCACCGTGCTCCGGGCGCGTGCCTTTGGGGAAGACCTGCTTGGCTCCGTGACCGTCGGCAGCACCTTCTTTATCAACGACGCTTCCGCCAAGGTTTCGACGCCGGTCGTATCGGTCTACACGGACCGTGACTATTTCTTCTCCAACAAAATGGGCATCCTAGTAGAAGGAAACGCCAAGAATCCCAATTACAACCGCAACTGGGAATACCCGGTGACGATCGAGTACTTTGACGAAAACAAGACCCGCGTGATCGCCCAGACGGGCAGTGTCAAGGTCAACGGCGGCTCCTCCCGGCAGATTCGGCAAAAATCACTGGCCATTTACGCCCGCAGCATGTACGGCGGCAGCGACAGCTTTGATTATGCCTTCTTTGAGAACCGCGATTATGACAGCTATTCCACCATTCTGCTGCGATCAACGGCTTCCGACTTCAAATCCTGCCGCATGCGCGACGCGGTGTTTGGCGAGATGAGCGACGGGCTGGGGCTCTATTATCAGGCCGGGCGGGCCGTAGTGGTTTACATCAACGGCGAATACTACGGCCACTACAACCTGCGTGAAAAGCCCAACAAGTATTCTCTGGCGCAATGGGAAGGCATTACCGATCCCGATACCATCAAGGGTGTGGATATCCTGATGGGCACCGGCATGAATGCCACCGATGTGGTGCAGGGCAGCTCCGCAGACTGGGTGGAGCTGATGAACTATTGCAAAAGCAACAAGCTGGATACGCCCGAAAAGCTGCAGTACGTGCTGGACCGCGTGGACATCGACAGCCTGTACAACTACGCCATCTTCAATATCATTATCGGTAATTACGACATCGGAAACACCCGCGTGTATCGTTTCCCCGGCGGCAAATGGAAGTTCATGCTGCACGATATTGAGTCCGGCTGCATGGGCGACAAGACCGATCCTCTCGGTTCCATCATCCGCAGCAAAAGCAGCAAGACCAACAACTATCCGCACTACATTCTTGCGGCACTATTGGAGCAGGAGGAATACAAGGATCTCTTCCTGCGCCGCACCGCTGAGATCGTAAAGAGCAATTTCCTTTATTCCGAGCAGGTCAAGCCCATCTATGAAAAATGGTCCGCGTGGCTGGAAGAGCTGCTGCCGCGGCATCTGACCAAGTTCCGCAACTTTGACAGCATCAAGGACTGGCGCGTCAATGTGAAAGCCAGCATGTATTATGCCCGCATTCGCCCGCGCAAGATGATCGATCAGATTTGCTCCAAGCTCGGCGTCAAATCCGCCGCCAAGCAGGAGTATTTTGGCGAGGTCTTCAAGCTGCTGGACGTTTACAACGCCAAAGGAACGTAAATCAACCTAAAAAACACACCCTTGCACTAGAAATTCATTCTTTTCTGTGCAAGGGTGTTATTATGTGAGAGGGCACTGCCCTCTCTTTTTTGTTACTTCCGAAAACTGTCCAGACCGCGCAGTACCTACGGTTCACGCACGTCACGTGCATCGGTAAACATTTCACGCGTCAGGATAGCGCCGTTGCGGTAATACAGGCAAATGAATGGGCAATCCTGCCAAAACAGATTCTGGATGTCGATGAGCGTGCTTTTATACGAATCAAAATCCAACGCCGCGCGCAGCTTTTTGTGCAGCGCATCCATGGAGCTGTTTTTGTAACGGGCATAGTTGCCGGTATTGCCGCTCATGAGCAGGTAGCCGGGGTCGGGCGTAAAATCGATGTTGTAGGCGCAGATGCACAGGTCGTAGCTGGCAGCATTCAGTTTTTCCTGCGCGTTTTTGAAGGTATAGGTCACCACAGAGCATTCAATACCCACCGCCGCCAGATCATCTGCGATGCGGTTGGCTGTCTCCACGCGTACGGAATTATCCTGCTCCTCATACACATAAAAGCGCAGATGCAGGTTGGCTTTGCCGCCGTTGATGATGGTATCGCGCACACCATCGCCGTCGGTATCGGTCCAGCCGGCTTCCTCAAGCAGCGCCATGGCCTTCTGACGGTTGGTCTCCTGTTTGGTGCTGCCGTCCCAGTACGTCCAGGTATTGGGAATGAGCGGCGTATCGGTACGGGTGACCATGCCGTAATACACATTGTTGGCAATGTCATCAATATTGATGGCGTAACGGATGGCTTGACGCACCCGCACATCGCTCAGCTCCCGGGACACATTATTGAGCATGAGCACTTCCAGCTGCGTGGTACGGAAGTCAATGTTATACGAGTTGACGCCGCTGCGGTACTGCGCCGCCGTGATGGCGCGGGTCAGGATGGCGTCTACATTGCTGTACTCATAGTCGGAGATCAGGCTTCGGCTCTTATCATAGAAGATCACCATGATCTGCTTATAGTCGGGCGCCTGCTTCCACCAGCCGTTGTACGCCGACAAAAGCAAATAGGAATCCTTATCATAGATGTCCAGATAATAAGCGCCTGTGCCCACAGGATTATCCGTCTGTACCTCGCTGCTTTTGAGCACGGGGAAGGTCATGGCGTACAGAAAGCCAAAGTTGGCACGGTCGGTCGTGACGACCACGGTGGAATTGTCACTGGCCTGAATGCTGTTGATGAAGTACTTCAGGGTAGAATAGCGTCCGGTCTTGTTTTCATTGGCCAGACGCAGGATCTCCTGTGCCGTTGCCACCACATCATAGGCCGTCAGCGGTGTGCCATCGTGAAAGGTAACGCCCTTGCGCAGGTAAAAATACCATGTTTTTCCGTTCGCGGAGGAGGAGTAGCTTTCGCACAGACAGGGCTGCGGCATATAGTCATCATCCAGCTACAGCAGGCCCTCGTACATCAGGTCGGTCACGCTCATAAATTCGCGTTCCACCGGAACCAGTGGATTGACCTTTTCGGTGGCGACCGAAATGATGCCGATGTGCAGCGCGTCGGACACATAATCCGCCCCTGCCGACTGCGGCAGCAGGGAAAGCAGCAGCGTAATAAGCAGCAGCAGGCTGTTAAACCGCGTCCGGATAGAAATGCTGGAAATAGATCGCATAGGCTTCGTAAACCTTTCTTGCGTAATAGCGGGTATCGTCGGTGGGGATGGTATCGATCGTCAGCGTGTGCCCATCTTCGGAATGGTTCATCATCCAGTATTTGACATTGTTGGCCCCGGCGTGATAGGCGCTGGCCATTTTGATGGGATCGCCGTTGAATTCCCGGCTCAGCCGACCCAGATAATAGCAGCCGTAACGGATGTTGGTCTCGGGATCGAACATATCGTCAAAGGTGGTCTTTCCCTCTTCCTGCAGCCAGCGGCAGATATCGGTGAAGGTTCCCTGCATGATTTGCATCAGTCCGCGGGCGCCCACGCTGCTGACCGCCCTGGGATCATAGCTGCTCTCCCTCAAAATGATGGCCGCCACAAAAGCGGGATGAATGCCGTTTTCGGCGGCGTACTTTTCAATCAGCTCCCGGTAGCGCACCGTATGGCGGTTGACGAGCGTCTCGTAGGCGGCAGCCTCCCGGGCCCGTTCATCCTCCAGCTGTTTGAGGTTGCCCTTCATCAATCCCAGCAGCAGAATGGACAAAATCAGAAGCAGGCTCAGCACGATGACCGTTTTGAGCGGAAAAGGCGCTTTCATGGAAAAGAAAAGTGCCGGGCGCTTTTTTTCCTGTTCGGAACGCCGTCTGCGTACCGTCTGATCTTCACTCATGGCGCAAGCTCCTTTCCGCGGCGCGCAGCAGACGCCGCGCGCGCTTTTGTGTTTCTCTGAGCGGTCTGTCATTGCGGATCACATGATCCGCCCGGCGTGCTTTTTCGTGCAGCGGCATTTGTGCGTCGATGCGCGCCTCCGCCTCCCGGGCAGGCAGCTGATCGCGGCGATGAATACGGCGGATCTGCGTTCCCCGGTTCACCGTGACACACCAGGTTTCATCACACAGGCGGTCCATGCCCGTTTCGAACAGAAGCGGTACATCCCACAGCAGCACTGCCGCCCCGCTCTCTTCGGTCAGCCGCTGCATACGGCCGATGACCAGCGGATGCAGGATGGCGTTCAGCCTTTCCAGAAGTTCCGGATGTCCGAACACCCTTTGCCCCAGTGCGCGGCGATTCAGCCTTTCGCCGTCAAACACGCCATCGCCAAACGCTGCGCGGATCTGCGGCAGCGCTTCGCCGTGCTCTCCGGTCAGCTCATGGGAAATGGCATCGGCATCCAGCACAGGAATGCCCAATGTCCGCAGATAGCGGGCCACCGTGCTTTTTCCGCAGGCAATGCCGCCTGTCAGCCCGATCACATACGGTTTATTTGGTTTCATACCAGCTCTTTCCGGTGTGCACTTCCACGGTCAGCGGCACATCCAGCTCCATCACATGCTCCATACAGTCACGCAGCAGTGTTTCCACCGCGGCGCTTTCCTCCTCGGGACATTCGATGATCAGTTCATCGTGTACCTGCAGAATAAGGCGGGCTTTGAGTCCCTTTTCTTTCAGGGCACTGTGTACACGGACCATGGCCAGCTTGATGATATCAGCGGCGGTACCCTGCACGGGCGTGTTCATGGCCGCGCGCTCGCCGAAGGAACGTACATTGGCATTGGCCGCCTTGAGCTCGGGCAGTCTGCGCACACGGCCGAACAGCGTGCGGCTCTCACCTGCGGCATAGCCATCGGCCACCGCTTTTTTCATAAATCGCTGCACGCCCGGGTAAGTTTCAAAATACTTTTGAATAAATGCGTCCGCCTCCCGGCGGCTCATGCCCGTGTTGCGGGCCAGACCAAAGCCGCTGATGCCGTACACCAGACCGAAATTGACCGCCTTGGCATTGGAACGCAGCTGCGGCGTGACCTCCTCGATGGGAATGCCCGCCACCTCCGCCGCCGTCCGGGCATGGATATCCTGTCCCTTCCGGAAGGCGTCCAGCATGGCGGCGTCCCCGGAGAAATGCGCCAGGATGCGCAGCTCGATCTGGCTGTAGTCGGCGTCCACCAGCACGCACCCCGGCGCGGCGGTAAAGGCGCGGCGAATTTCCCGTCCCAGCGGTGTACGCACGGGGATGTTCTGCAGGTTGGGTTCCGCACTGGAAATGCGCCCCGTGGCGGTGCCGGTCTGGTCAAAGCTGGTGTGGATGCGCCCGTCGGGCCCGATCTTGCGGATCAAAGCCTCGATGTAGGTGCTGTTCAGCTTGCTGACCTGACGATATTCCAGAATCATGCCGATGACGGGATGATCGTCCTTCAGTGCCTCCAGCGTATCGGCATCGGTGCTGTAGCCCTTCTGTGTTTTTTTACCGGCGCGAAGTCCCAGCTTTTCAAACAGGATCGTGCCAAGCTGCTTGGGAGAATTGATGTTGAAGGTCTCGCCCGAAGCCGCATAGATCATTTCCTGCAGCTCTTTTTCCCGGGCGGACAGGCGGCTGCCGATGTCCCGCAGTACCTGCGCATCGGCACAGAAGCCCACGCTTTCCATATCGCGGAGTACGCCGAGCAGCGGCAGCTCGATCTCGTTCAGCACGCGGGTCAGGTTATCCTTTTGCAGAGCAGCCTGCTGGCGCTGCATCAGGGTCAGCACCCCGGAGGCGTCATTATCGGCAAAGGCGGACAAATGATAGCTTTTTTCCTGCGGGTTGAGCACATACGCCGCCAGCATGGTATCAAAAGCGATTTCCGGCAGCGGTCTCCCTTCCGCCGCGAGGCGATGCAGAAGACGCTTGCCGTCGTGCGTGATCACTTTTCCCTGCCACAACGCGTCGCAGGCGGAAAGGGGATCGCTCTAAAGCCCCGGCAGGTCAAACAGCCCGATCTGTCCGCCCAGCTGCACGCGTGCCCGGCTTGTGCCAAGGGCTGCGGAAAGCGTTTCATCGCCCAGCAGCACCGCCGGGATGCCCTCCGACAGCTTCTGCGCGGCAGCGGCATCCAGCTCGGTCCAGTCGTCGAAAACAGGCAGCTCCACAGGGGATTCGGCTTCGGTCTCCGCCGCGGCGGCAGAAGCGCCGAACTCTTTTTCCAGACGCTGCGCCAGCTGCATCAGACCGTATTTTTTCATCAGCGGCACGGCATCCGCCATGTGATGCACATCATAGTCATCATAGTGCGGCACGATGGGAATATTGCGCAAAATGGTGGCAAGGTGCTTTGAGAAGCGGCCGCTCTCGGCGCCGTTTTTCACCTTTTCGCCCAGTTTACCTTTGATCTCTCCCGCGTGCTCAAGCACGTTTTCCAGCGTGCCGTATTCGGTCAGCAGCTTGACCGCCGTTTTTTCGCCGATGCCGGCGATGCCGGGAATGTGGTCGCTGCTGTCCCCCATCAAGCCCTTGAGGTCGGTGATCTGCGCGGGCGTGACACCAAACAGCTCCTTGACGCGGGCGGGGGTGCACTCTTCGATTTCGGAAATACCCTTGCGGGTGAGCAGCAGTGTGACCTCATCGTCCACCAGCTGCAGGGCATCACGGTCGCCGGTCAGAAGGAGCGCTTCCAAGCCATGGGCACGGCAATCCAGCGACAGGGTGCCCAGAATATCATCCGCTTCATAGCCGGTGAGGCTGAGCACCCCCAGCCCCATGGCGGAAAGGATCTCCTTGATGATGGCAAACTGCGGCTTGAGCTCCTCCGGCGTGGCGGCACGCCCGGCCTTGTATTCCGCGTACTCGGTGTGGCGGAAGGTGGGCGCATGCTCGTCAAAAGCCACCGCACAGCAGCGGGGCTGACGCTCCCGGATACAGCGCAGCAGCATCATCAAAAAGCCATGCACGGCATTGGTATACAGCCCGTCATGATCCATCAGTGGCAGAGCATGAAAAGCCCGGTACATCAGACTGTTTCCGTCCACAATCAGCAGTACATCCCGCATAGGTCGCACCTCCACCCTATTATTATACCACACCCGATGCAGGAATACAAAGGGGCTTTCCCGGCAAAAAGCTTGCATCCCGGGGCTGTTTTGGCTATAATATAAGGTATGAAAGTATGCTTTTTCGGGAGGATGACCGTTTTGAAGCGCTTTGCCTTGCTTTTTGCCGTTCTGCTTCTGCTGCTGACCGCTGTATCTGCGCAGGCGGAAGAAGAGACGGACTATTACCTGCGGACGCCGGAGCTGGTTCGCTTTACCCAGACCATCAGTGAGAAAAAAACAGTCGGCAAAAAGGGCTGGTACACCTGTACCTATCCCAAAACCGCCCGTGAGGATGTCAACACCGCCATCGCCTCCCTGGTGGACGACATGACCGCCGCTCAGCTGGACGCCCTGAAAGCGCTCAAGTGCGAGGACGAAGCCTGGCTGGATACCGGTGCCGAAATCAGCCGCACCGGCGAAAAGTATTTGAGCTTTCTGCTCATCAGCCGCCTGTCGAGCGACAATACGCTTGTCAACACCGATATGACCACCCGTGTCTATGACATGGAAAGCGGTGCTCAGCTTTATCTGACCGACTTGTTTGACACCGGGTCTGATTTCTGGACGCTGCTCGAGCAGGAGGTGCGGGCCCAGCTGACCGCCTATTTCGGCGAGGCAGTCACCCCCGATGCTGACGCCTTGAACGCCCTGTGCAGCCGCGAAGCGCTGGAAAAGGCCGATTTTACATTGGAAGCCGCTTCCCTGCAGCTGCACTACCCGGCGGATGTACTCTATGAAGGCAAGGAAACGCTGATGCATGTGCGCCTGTGGTACAGGGATGTGCGCCCGCTGATGAACGAAGCCGCCGCCCGGAGCGTGGATAACAGCCGCTACCGCATGGTCGCCATGACGTATGATGACGGTCCCTCGGTCTACACCAAGCGTCTGCTCAATTATTACCGCAACTACGGCTACAAATGCACCTTCTTTGTCATCGGTCAGCGCTTCGGCTATGCCAACACGCTGCAGCGCGAGCATGATGCCGGGCATCAGGTGGCGAGCCATACCTACGCGCACGACATCGTCACCCGCAAGACCATTGACTGGTGCCTGGATGACTGGGCCAAAATGACAAGCGGCATGCAGCGCATCTTCGGCAAAGCGCCGGTGTGCATGCGTGCCCCGGGCGGCAACGACCACAGCTATATGTACGAGGGCAATGTGCCGCTCATCCACTGGTCCTGGTCGGCGGCAGACGCTGTGGGCAACAACTGGAGCGATGAAAAATACGCCAACCGCATCATTGCCAACGTGCGGGACGGCGGCATCATCCTGATGCACGATATCAACAATCTGGTAGCGGACTATTCCATCCGTGTGCTGCGTCATCTGCAGGATAACGGCTGGATGGCCGTGACCATCGAGGACCTGTTTATGGATGCCGGCTACGCATTGGAAAGCGGCCACATCTACTACAGCGCTCACGAGATCATCACCGAACCCAAATGAGAGGATCAAAATGGCAGATAATTCTTACAACGCGGGAAAAATTCAAGTTCTGGAAGGTCTGGACGCGGTACGTATGCGTCCCGGCATGTACATCGGCACCACCTCGGTACGCGGTCTGCATCACCTGCTATGGGAAATTGTGGACAACGGCATCGATGAAGCGTTGGCCGGCCATGCCACCGAGGTGCAGGTAACGCTGCATAAGGACGGCTCCGCCTCTGTGTGGGATAACGGCCGCGGCGTGCCCGTGGATGAGCATCCCACGCTGCACATCACAGGCATTGAACTGATCTACACCCGCCTGCACGCGGGCGGCAAGTTTGGCAACGACAACTATGCCTATTCCGGCGGTCTGCACGGTGTGGGCGCCTCAGTGGTCAACGCGCTGTCCAAATGGATGGTGGTCGATTCCTACCGCGACTGGACACACTATCAGATGCGTTTTTAGACCGTGTGGGATGAAAAAGAAAAGAAATTTCACGGCGGCCGGCCCGTGACCGGGCTGCAGAAGCTCGGCAACACCCGCAAACGCGGCACCCTGGTGCGCTTCATGCCCGACGATACCATCTTTACCGAGGATCACCGTTTTAACGGCGAGACCGTTTCCCGCCGTCTGCGGGAGCTGGCGTACCTCAACAAGGGGCTCAAGATCCTGTTTGTGGATGAGCGCGCCAAGGAAGAAAAAGACCGGCAAATGGAATTCTGCTATGCCGGCGGCATCAGCGATTATGTCAAATACCTGAACAGGGATAAATCGCCCCTGCACGATGAGCCGATCCTGCTGGAAGGCAAGAAGGACGATGTCATCTGCTCCGTGGCCATGCAGTACACCGACAGCTACACCGAATCGGTGTTCAGCTATGTCAACAACATTCCCACCGGCGAGGGCGGCACGCACGAAATGGGCTTCCGCACCGCCATGACCCGCGCCTTCAACGATTATGCCCGCAAGATCGGGGCCCTCAAGGAAAAGGACAATAATCTGGCCGGTGAGGATTTCCGTGAGGGTCTGACCGCCGTGGTGACCGTGATGGTCAAAAACCCCCAGTTTGAGGGACAGACCAAGGGACGTCTGGGCAACAGCGAGGTCAAGCCCGCCGTGGAAGCCGTTTTGTCCCTGCGGCTGGCCGAATTCCTCGAAAACCTCAAAAACGGCGAACTGGCACAGAAGATCATTGAAAAAGCCGTCAAATCAGCCAAGGTGCGCGAAGCGGCCCGCAAGGCGCGCGATGCCGCCCGTGTGCGCAACTCCCTGGAGGCCGCGCCACTGGTGGGCAAGCTGTCCAGCTGCACCGGCCGCAAGCCGCAGGAAAACGAATTGTTCATCGTGGAGGGCGACTCGGCAGGCGGCAGCGCCAAGCAAGGCCGTGACCGCCGCTTCCAGGCCATTCTGCCGCTGCGCGGCAAGCCGCTGAACGCCGAAAAGAAGCGTTTGGATCAGGTGCTGGCCAACGAGGAATTCCGCAGCATCATCACAGCCCTTGGCACCAACATCGATGAGGATTTTGACCTCAGCTCCCTCAAATATCACAAGGTGATCATTCTTTCCGATGCTGACCAGGACGGCGCGCACATCCGCGCCATTCTGCTCACCTTCTTCTACCGCTACATGCGCGAGCTGGTGGCGCAGGGGCATGTGTACATCGGCATGCCGCCGCTTTATCTGGTCAAGCGCCCCGGCAGCGAAGAATATGCCTATGATGACAAAGCGCTGCGTGAGCTGACGGCCGGTAAAAAGAACTACTCCATCCAACGCTACAAAGGTCTGGGCGAAATGAACCCCGAGCAGTTGTGGGAGACCACGATGGACCCCGCCCGACGCCGCCTGATGCAGGTCACGCTGGAGGACGCCGCCCGCGAGGATGAGATCATCACCGTGCTGATGGGCGATAAGGTCGATCCCCGCCGCGAATACATCATCAGCCACGCCGAATTCAACAAAGAAGATAATTTTGAACAGCACGCCGATCACATCGGTCAGAAATAACCTTCCCGGTAAAAGGAGCCTGAAATGCCTGTAAAACCGCCGGCACCGCCGATCACCCCCGATATCATCCAAATGCCGCTGGAGGACGTCATGCACATGAGCATGATGCCCTATGCCGAGCACGTCATCCTGGAACGCGCCCTGCCGCGTGTGGAGGACGGACTCAAGCCCGTACAGCGCCGCATCCTGTATACCATGATGGAGCTCAGCAACACCCCCGATAAGCCGCACCGCAAGTGCGCCCGTATCGTGGGTGACTGTCTGGGTAAATACCATCCCCACGGTGACAGCTCTGTCTATGATGCCCTGGTACGCATGGCACAGGACTTTTCCATGCGTGAGCAGCTGGTGGACGGTCACGGCAACTTCGGTTCGCTGGACGGCGACAGTGCCGCCGCCATGCGTTATACCGAAGCGCGCATGGCCCCGCTGGCACTTGAAATGCTGCGGGACATCGACAAGGATACCGTGCCTTTCCACCTGAACTTTGACGATACGCTGAAGGAGCCGGATATTCTGCCCGCGCGCTTCCCCAACCTGCTGGTCAACGGCACATCGGGCATCGCGGTGGGTCTGGCGACCAACATCCCGCCGCACAACCTGCGGGAGGTCATTGACGCCGTTAATCTGCGCATCGACCGTCCCGATGCCGGGCTGGACGATTTTATGAAGGTGCTGCCCGGTCCCGATTTTCCCACCGGCGGCATTCTGCTGGACACCCCGGAGATCCGATAGGCCTATGCCACGGGGCGTGCCAAGCTGACCATGCGCGCCAAAGTGCATCTGGAAAAGGGGCCGCTGGGACGCACGCTCATCTGCATCACCGAGATTCCCTACGGCGTCAACAAGGCGGACATGCTGTCCAAAATTTTGAAGCTCAGTGAGGAAAAGAAGGCGCTGTTCAGCGGCATTCACGACATCCGCGACGAAAGCGACCGCACCGGTCTGCGCGCCGTCATTGAGATCAAAAAGGATTTTGACGCGCAGAAGATCTTGCAGCGCCTGTACAAGTACAGCGATCTGCAGATGACCTTTGGCGCCAACATGGTGGCCATTGCCGACGGCAAGCCCGTACAGCTGGGCCTCATCGCGCTGCTGGATGCCTACATCAACCATCAAAAGAACGTCATTACCCGCCGCAGCCAGTACGACCTGGAGCAGGCAAAGGCACGTGCGCACATCGTGGAAGGTCTGATCCGTGCCGTTGATGTGCTGGATGAGGTGATCAAGACCATCCGTGCCAGCAAAAACGGCAGGGATGCCCGCGAAAACCTGTGCCGGCAGTTTGGCTTTACCGAGATTCAGGCTCAGGCCATTCTGGATCTGCGTCTGCAGCGTCTGACCGGTCTGGAGATTCTGGCCCTGCGCGAAGAGCACGATCAGCTGCTGCGCACCATTGCTGAGCTGACCGCCGTCCTGAAGAGCGAAAAGAAGCTTCTGAAGGTCATTCAGAAAGAGCTGAACGAGATCGGCAAACAGTACGGCAGCGACCGCCGTACGCAGATCATGAAGGAAGAGCCCGCGGAAGCCGACACCGCCGAAGAGGACGAGGATGCCCCGCTGCCCGAAGACACCGTGGTGGTGTTCAACCGCGGCGGTCAGCTTCGCCGCATGTCACAGCGGCTGTTTGACAAGCTGGAGTTTGCCGCTCCCGAGGAGCTGCCCCGCTTTGTACTGCGCACGCAGACCGACCGCACGCTGCTGTTCTTTACCAACCGCGGCCAGTGCCACACGCTGGCAGTCAGCGCTGTCAATGAATCCATGCGCGTCAAGGAACGCGGCACCGCCCTTTCCGGCTTGCTGGCCGGCATCGAAAAGGACGAGCGCTGTGTGGCGCTGCTGGACGTTTCCTACAAGGAGATGGACAAGCTGCCTGACTTTATCTTCTTTACACGCTCCGGTCAGGTCAAGCGCTCCAAAGCCTCCGAATATGCCGTACGCCGTCAGAAGTTTGCCGCCCTGGCGCTCAAGGAAGGCGACGAGGTGGTCGCCTTCGTCCCGCTGAAGGAAAAGGCTGACCTGATGATGATCACCCACAGCGGCATGGGCATCCGCTTTACCGCCGACAGTGTGCCCGCGCAGGGACGTGCCTCCGGCGGTGTGCGCGGCATTCAGTGCACGCCCGATGACCCGCTGCGCTTCGGCTTTGTGCTGGGCAACAGCGACGAGCTGGTGCTGTTCAGCGAAGTCGGTTATGCTAAACGCATCCCCGGTGCCATGCTGACGCCGCAGAACCGCGCCGGCAAGGGACTGAAACTGTTTGCCTTCAACAAAAACGGCAGCAACGGCGCCTTCATCGGCGCGGCGTGCCTGCTGAACGGCATCACGCAATTGACCGTCATTCAATCCGGCGGCATGATGACGCCCCTGAGCAGCGAATTGATCGCCCCGCAGAACGTGACCGACAAAGGCAAGCCCGCCGTCATCGCCCTGATGGACGACATCGTCACCGACGTGGTCACGAGGTAACGGGCGAAGACGGGGGATCTTGGAAACCACGCTTTTTGTGCCAAAAAGCAGGGTTTCCAAACCTTCCGAGAAAAAGCAATTCGAAATAAACATCAAAGCACCTTTGCATTGATGAAAGTCATCCGTCATCATTGCAAAGGTGTTTTTATTATGAAATGAAATACTGCCCTTTCCCGGGCGGGGTTTGGGGCGACCATGCTTTCAGGCTCTGAAAGCGTGGTCGCTCCAACAACCTTATTCGTAAATTACTTCATGGCTGCCTTGGAGAAACCGGTCAGAATGTACTTCTGGCACAGCAGGAACAGTATCACCACGGGGATAACGCACACCAGGGCAGCGGCCATCAGCTGGTTGAAGCTGCGGATCTCATCCGCGGCGAAGGAGCGCAGCATCTGCTGCAGAGCGATGGACACCGTACGGAATTCGTCACGGGTCGTGACCATCTTGGGCCAGAAGTAGCTGTTCCAGCCGTTGATGAAGGCAAGGACCGTTACGGTGATGACGGCGGGCTTGTTCATGGGCACCAGCACATGACGGATCAGGCCGATACGCCCCATGCCGTCCACGCGACCGGCATCCAGATAGCTTTCATCCACCGCCTTGAAGTTCTGACGGAGCATGAAGATGAAATATGCCGAAACGGATTCCGGAACGATCAGACCCCAGAAGGTGTTGATCCAGTTCAGGTGGGAAACCATGATGTAGGTGGGAATGAAGGTGACCTGCGTGGGCACCATCAGCGCGCCCAGAATGAGCAGAAACAGGATGTCCTTGCCCGGGAAATCACCCTTGGAGAAGGCATACGCCGCGAACACACCCACCAGCAGCTGACCCAGTGTGGTCGCCACCGTGCAGATGAGCGAGTTGATCATGTACGTGCCGATGGGGAATTTAGCCATTACAATGCTGTAGTTTTCGGGATGCCACTCCTGCGGCCAGAAGGTGGGGTAGGTCAGCAGCAGCTCGTTGCTGGATTTGAAGGAGGAAATGACCATCCAGTACAGCGGGAATACCATGATCAGGGTGAGGAGAATCGCAAAAGTGTACTGAAGAACAGCGCCAATAGTCTTGCGGCGATGCGCGGCCCGGTGCAGGGCCAATTGTTCATCGGTCATATGAAGCTTAACCGTTTCCATCTTTTTCCCTCCCCCTTACGCGTCATAGTTGACCTTGCGGTCGGAAACATTCATCGTCAACGCGGTGCAGATGAGCAGGATCAGGAAGAAGATAAAGCCCACTGCCGCGGCACGATCCACGCGGTAGTTCTGGAACGCCAGGGTGTAGATCCAGTAAACGATCACGTTGGTGGATTCATAGGGGCCGCCGGAGGTCATGATATCCACCGTCTGATAGACCTTCATGGCCGCCAGGAAACCTGTCACCGCCAGGAACAGCGTGGTGGGAGCGATCAGCGGTACGGTGATGTAACGGAACTTCTGCACGCCGTTAGCGCCGTCCAGCGAAGCCGCCTCAAAATAATCCGGGCTCAGGCCCTTGATGGCGGACAGATAGATCATCATGGAATAGCCTACCGATCTCCACAGAGAGAAGAAGATGACCGAGGGCAGCGCTGCCGATTTACTGGTCAGCCACTTGACCGGCTCCATGCCCATCGCTTTCAGCAGCTGGTTGAACAGGCCGTAGCTGTCGTTATACATCAGCAGGAAGACCAGAGCGGAAGCGGAGACCGTTACGTAGCGGGGCAGGATGACCAGCGTGCGCATCACCTTGAAGGTATTGCTCATGCGGTTGAACAGAAGCGCCAAGAGCATACCCAGCACGCAGCTGCCCAGCACATCGCCGATCGTATAAATAAAGGTCGTCGACAAGGTGGCGGACATCTTTTTCCAGCCGACCGAGGAAGTAAACAGCCACTGATAGTTTTTTAAACCAACATAGTTGTAGGTATCCTTCATCAGGTTCCAGTCGGTCAGGCTGTAGCGGAACAACTCCACCAGCGGATAATACGTAAATACAACAAAGAAAATCAGTGCCGGCACCGCGCAGGAAAAATCATAGAATTTGCCGCGAATCTTGTATGCGCTTTGCTTTTTGGGCTTGATCGCATTGCTCATAGTACGACCTCCTTCAGATCCGTTTTCCGGACCTTTTGTAAAAAAGCTTTTTGTTTTCTTACAAAAAGCCCGGCTGTAAATGAAAAGGCGGGGGACGCAGGAGAGCCTGCGTCCCCCCACCTAAGGATGAGTTGTGACTGCCGATCAATCGTCAGCCAGCAGCTCGTTGATTTCTTCGCACAGGAATTCAACGGTTTCTTCCACATCGGCGCCCTCGTTGAAGATCTGAGCCATGGCATCCTGCCACTTGGTGCCGATATCGTTCCAATGGGTGTTGGAGGGAACAGCCTGCACGGCATCCAGGCCGGCGTACAGCTCGTTCAGGCAGGGGTTCTCTTCCAGCCACTGGGCGCAAGCTTCGCTGTTCAGGCAGTCGGTGGTCACAGGCAGATAGCCGGTGGCGCGGATGATGATCATGTTGGCAGAGGGAGAAGACAGCCACTTGATCAGCTTGTAGCCGTACTCACGCTGCTTATCGGAAGCCTTGGCCATCAGGGTCAGACCGGAGCCGCCCAGGTCAGCGATGGTGGTCACACCGGCGGGATTGAAGGCAGTGCCGACTTCCCAGCCATTGGCGCCCAGACCGGACTTGTACACATCATAGACGGCGCAGGTATGGAAACCACCGAAGGAGATACCGTCGATGATGCCCTGACGCATGGAAGCGGAAGCGCCGGAGCCATAGTACCACTTGACCAGGCCTTCATCCACCCAGCCCTTGATCTTGTTGATCACGGCCATGGAAGCTTCGCTGTTCAGAGCGCACTCGGTCATGCTGTCATCGGTATACACGGAAGCGCCGTTGGCGTACCAGATGGGTCCGAAGTAAGCGGTGCCCCAGCCGGCCAGGGACAGACCATAGCGGGCGGTGGTGCCGTCTTCGTTCTTAATGGTGGCCTTGCGGAGGAAAGCGTCCATCTCGTCCCAGGTCTTGGGAATCTCGATGCCTTCCTGCTCAGCAAAGGTCTTGTTGTAGTAGAAGGTGGGGCACACAGAGCAGAAAGCGGGCAGACCGTACTGCTTGCCTTCGTAATTGAAAGCAGCATACATGCCGGCGGCGTAGTTGCTCATGTCATCGCCGTTGGCAGCGATGTACTCATCGATGGGATAGATGACGCCGTTGGCGGCGAAGGTCGCCACGGCAGTCTGGACGGTCTGCTGCACGGCGGGCACCTGGTTGGCGGCGTGGGCAGCCAGCAGCTTCTGGTTGGACTCGGAGTAGGAACCGGCATAGGAGGCGATGACCTTCACACCGGGGTTGGCGGCTTCGAAATTGGCGATCTCAGCCAGAATGGGTTCACGCATGAACTCTTCGAAGCTGTACCAGAATTCGATCTCGACGACTTCCTCATCTGCCAGGACGGCGCCGCACAGGGCGAAGCACATAATAGCAGTCAGGAGAAGGGCCAACAGTTTCTTCATAATGGTTCTTCCTTTCTTTGCCGCTGAGCGGCATATTCAATTGTTGTTAAAATCACCTTACCATACGAAACACGTTTTGTCAATCCTTATTTTGCACATTCAGGTTTTATTTTTGCCATACTGTGCAAATATGCTGTTTACGTAATTGACAAGCCAAAACGGAAAGGGTAAAATAAAAGTGCTGATTATTATTCAACAACCGAATCATAAAGGAATGAAAAGCATATGACGATCGCCGATATGGTCTCCATTCTGCATGCCCGCGTACTGCGCGGTGAAAAAGGACTCAACCGACCCGTACACAAGGTTTGCTGTTCCGATCTGATGAGTGACGTGCTCGCTTTTGTCAACGACAAGACGGTGCTGGTCACCGGTCTGTGCAACCAGCATGTGGTGCGCACCTCCGAAATGCTGGACCTCAAGTGTCTGGTGTTCGTGCGCGGCAAGATCCCCGGCGACGATATACTGGACGCCGCGGATGAGCTGGGTATGACGGTGCTGGCGACCCGTGAGACCGCTTTTACCACCTGCGGCCTTTTGTATGCCGCGGGGCTGCGCGGTGAAGAGATCGACTGGCCGGAAAACGGGGAGGCAACCAGCAATGCATGAGGAATATCCCGTTGAAAAATCCGATTACACGCGTGCCGGTGAAGCCTCTGCCTCCATCAAGCGGATCCTGAAGCAGCTGGGCATCTCCGGCTCGGTGCTGCGCCGCATCGGCGTAGCCTGCTATGAGGTCGAGCTGAACCTCGTCATCCATTCCGATGGCGGCGTGCTGTCACTGGATGTCGATTCCGATGCCGTCACCCTCACCTCCGCCGACCGCGGACCGGGCATTCCCGATATTTCCATGGCCATGCGCGAGGGCTATTCGACCGCCAGTGAGGAGGCCCGCAGCCTGGGCTTCGGTGCCGGCATGGGTCTGCCCAACATGAAGCGCAACGCCGATGATTTTTTCATAGAAAGCGAAGCAGGCAAGGGTACCACCATCCGCATGAGCTTCCGGCTTGGCTGATGAGTGCCCGATAAAGGAGCATCTCCCATGGATATGGAAAAAAGATATCATTCCGTACAGCTGATGAAGGATCAATGCCACGGCTGCACCAACTGCCTGATGCACTGCCCCACCGAGGCCATCCGCGTCCGTAACGGACGCGCGCACATCATTGCCGAAAAGTGCATCGACTGCGGTGAATGCATCCGCATCTGCGATTATCACGCCAAAGTGGCCATTACCGACAAGCTGTCCGACATCAAACGCTTCCGCTACAGCATCGCCCTGCCGGCGCCCAGCCTGTACGGCCAGTTTCGTGACCTCAAAAGCATCGGCGTGGTGCTGGACGGGCTCAAAAAGATCGGCTTTGACGATGTGTTTGAAGTGGCCCGCGGCGCCGATGTGGTCAGCCGCGCCATTGCCCTGCGCATGCGGGATAATACCATTCCCAAGCCCATCATCTCCTCCGCCTGCCCCGCGGTGGTGCGCCTGATCCAGGTACGTTTTCCCGACCTGATCCCCAACATCATGGATGTGCGGCAGCCCATGGAAATTGCCGCCAGCATTGCAAGGGATGAGTTTGTCCGTGCGCACGACTGTGCCCCGGAAGATGTAGGCGTCTTTTTCATCACGCCCTGCCCCGCCAAGATGACCGCCATCCGTACGCCCATCGGCCATGAAAAATCGGCGGTGGACGGCGCCATCAGCATGATGGATATCTATTCCGCCCTGCGCCCTCATGTGCGCCCGCAGTTTACAAGCACCACACCCTGCGCCTCCACCTCCTACGGGGTCGGCTGGGCCTCCTCCAGCGGGGAAAGCCAGGCTGTGTGTCCCGAAAAATCGCTGGCGGTGGACGGCATCCAGAATTGCATCCGCATTCTGGAGGAAATTGAAAACGGCAGTCTGATGGACCTGGACTTTTTTGAAGGCAACGCCTGCATCGGCGGCTGCGTGGGCGGCGCCCTGGCCTACGAAAACAATTATGTTGCCCGCAACACCATCCACCGCCTGGTGGCACAGATCAAAAACGAAAACACGGCCCACCCCAATGAGGATGTGCCGCCGTCCCTGATGAGCAAATATCCCCTCTACCTCGATCAGCCTATCGAAGCCAACACCGCCATGCGGCTGGACGGCGACATCTCAAAGGCCATGCGCATGCTGGAGAAGGTCAACGCCATCAACAAGGAGCTGCCGGGCTATGACTGCGGCTCCTGCGGTTCGCCCACCTGCCGCAGCTTTGCGCAGGATATTGTGGAGGGCTACTGCGGTGAGCTGGACTGCATCCACAAACTGAAGGAAAAGCTCAAGATCATGGCCGAGCAGATGGTCGAACTGGCGCAGACCAAACGCACTTAAAAAGGAGTTCGTAACATGACGATTGCCAAACTGATCCCGCTCATTGAAGCGGAAAATTTGATTCCGGACGCAGACCTTACCAAAGAGATCTCCTGCGGCTACACCTGCGACCTGCTCAGCTGGGTCATGGCGCACGGCGATGAGGGCATGGCGTGGGTGACCGTACAGACCAACATGAATGTGATCGCCGTGGCGCTTCTGTCCGACATGGCGTGCGTGATCCTGCCCGAAAACATTCAGATGGAAAAGGAAAGCCTGGACAAGGCCGCTGCCGAAGGTCTCTCGGTGCTCAAAAGCCCCCTGACCGGATATGAGATCTGCGGCCGTCTGCACGCCGCCGGCATTCCGGAACACGCCTGATGCTGCGCTTTGCCGATCTGCACATGCATTCCTGCCTTTCGCCCTGCGGCGATAACGACATGACGCCCGCCAACCTGTGCGGCATGGCCAAAATAAAAGGGCTGGACATCATTGCGCTGACCGATCACAACACCGCCCGCAACCTGCCCGCGGCTCAGGAATGCTGCGATGCCTACGGGCTTCTTTTGCTGCCCGGCATGGAGATCACCACCCGTGAGGAAGTGCACATGCTGGGCTATTTTGATGCGGTGGAAACGGCACTGGAGTTTTCCCGCATGCTCAAAGAGCACCTGCCCAAAAAGAAAAACAAGCCCGATTTTTTCGGGCATCAGTATGTGATGAACTCGGATGACGAGATTCTGGAAGAAGAGGATGCGCTGCTCATCGGCGCGACCGACCTGCCCCTGACCGCTGCCGCCCGGCTGGTAAGGGAATTTGGCGGTGTGCCGGTGCCCGCGCACATCAACCGCGGCAGCAACGGTCTGATCATCAATCAGGGCTTCATGCCCGCCGAGCCTGTTTTTTCCACAGTGGAGATTTCCGCCGCCCTGCCCTGCGAAGAAAGCGCCACGCGCGGCAAGCATGTGCTGCACAGCTCGGACGCCCATTATCTGGGCGATATTCTGGAGCGTGAAAGCGCCCTGCGCCTGCCGGAGCTTTCGGTTTCGGCGCTGCTTGACTGGATGCGTACCCCGAAGGAGGCCTGAATTTTTCATGCGCGATCTTTCCCTTCATTTGCTTGATCTTGCGGAAAACAGCGTCCGCGCCGGAGCCTCTCTGGTGGAAGTGACGCTGACCGTTGATGAAAGCAAACTCATCACCCTGACCATCCGCGATGACGGCTGCGGCATGGACGCCGAGCTGCTGGCCCGGGTCAGCAGCCCCTTTGGCACCACACGCACCACACGCAAGGTGGGGCTTGGCATCCCCCTGATGATGCAGAACGCGCAGCTGACCGGCGGCGATCTGCACATTGAAAGCGAGGTAGGCGTCGGCACGCTGCTGACCGTCACGCTGCACGGCGACAGCATCGACTGTCTGCCGCTGGGTGACATTGCCGGCACTGTCACCACGCTGGCTTCCGCCAATCCCGATAAACCCGAATTTTGCTTTACCTGTATCACGCCTGGCGGGCGCAGTGATTTTGATACCCGTGAGCTCAAAGCCGCGTTGGACGGCGTTTCCCTGAACGAGCCCGAAGTGGTCGCGTGGATGCACGACTCCCTGTCGGAAGAACTGAACGACATTCTGAAAGGATGGCTCTAAGCATGGCTTATATTGAGAACGGCAGTGACAGCCGCAAATGGATCTGT
This sequence comes from Clostridia bacterium, assembly GCA_045599485.1. Taxonomy (GTDB): domain Bacteria; phylum Bacillota; class Clostridia; order Christensenellales; family Aristaeellaceae; genus SFMI01. The sequence goes on from JAZRWA010000048.1 coordinate 23,906, forward strand.
GAAAATGATCTGCCGAATATTTTTCTGATCGGCGATTCTATCCGCAAGGGCTACTGCAATACCACCGCCGAAGCCCTGAACGGCACAGCGCACGTCATCTGGCCCGATGACAATTGCCGCAACAGCCAGTATATCCTGACGCGCCTGCGCGCCTGGTCGCAGGAGTATGACGGTGAACACATGGACATCGTGCAGTTCAACTGCGGGCAATGGGACTGTGCGCATTTCAACGGCGATCCCGATCCCCTGACCGAGGTGGACGCCTATGGAAAAAACATCAAGCGTATCATCATGAACATTCGCAAGCTTTTCCCCAAAGCCAAACTGATCTTTGCCACCACCACTCCCATCAACCCCACGCAGCCCGAAGCCGTCAATCCCCGTACCTCCGCGGATGTGCGCCGCTACAACGCCGCGGCGCTGAGCGCCCTCGAGGGCGAAAACATCCCCGTCAACGACCTGTTCGCCGTGGCTGAAAGCTGGGATGAAAGCTATTATAAGGATATCTGCCATCTGCAGCCCGAGGGATACGAGAAGCTGGGTCTGGCCACGGCAGAGTTTTTGCGGCATTTTCTGTAGACAAACGGCTGATCTTCGTTTTATAATAAACAGCAAATGATTGTTTTGGGGGCTACGCCGCATGAAATGCCAGTTCTGCAATTGTCCCGACAGCCGCGTTGTCGATTCCCGTCCTACCGATGAAGGCACCAGCATCCGCCGCCGCAGAGAGTGCATCAACTGCGGCCGCCGCTTTACTACCTATGAGAAGATCGAGATGCCGCAGCTGCTTGTCATCAAAAAAGACGGCACCCGCGAGCTGTTTGACCCGCAGAAGCTGCGCAGCGGCATCATTCAGGCTTGCCACAAGCGCCCCATTACCGCCGCTGACATCGAAAAGATCGTATCCGATGTGGAACAGATCGCCTACAACAACCTGCAGCAGGAGATCACCTCCCGTCAGATCGGTGAGACCGTCATGTCGGCCCTGCGTGAACTGGACGAGGTCGCGTATGTGCGCTTTGCCTCCGTATACCGTCAGTTTACCGACATTCCCACCTTCATGCGCGAGCTCAACCAGCTGCTGGATGACCGTAAAAAGTAACAGAAGATAAAACGATCCCCTTGCACCGAAGCGGCCAATGCCGTTACCGGAGCAAGGGGATGTTTTTATTTGTTTTTGAGGCTGCCCGCAAAGATGCGGAACGATTCCTTCAGCTGCTGATGGCGCACCCTGGTGGCGTCAAAATGCGCGGACATAAAGCACAGCTGCATAATGGGACCCGCCAGACCGGCACAGATGAGGGTACCGATGTTGACGTCGCCGCCGAGCAGCCAGCCGATCAGGGTGGCCGTGCTGAGCAGGGCAATGCTGACCGCACCGATGGGGATACGCCGCAATCTGCGTCCCAGACCCACCAGCAGCGTATCACGCGGTCCGCTGCCGAGCGAGGCGATCATGTATGTCATCTGCGTATAGCCGATGATGAACAGACCGATGATCATCACGCCGATGCTGGCAGGGAGCGATGCGGGCTTTGGCACAATGTGGATGGCGTTGAAAAAATCGACCGATTTTCCGACCACCACGGCATCGATGAACATCGACAGCCCGATGGGTTCCTTAAGAACGATATCGATGGCCAGGATCATCAGTGAAATGGCGATGGACGCATCGCCGTACAGGATGCCCAGCGTTCTGGATACGCCCTGATTGAGCACATCCCACGGCGCGGCGCCGATGCCGGCATGCATGGTCAGATATACGCCAAAGCCGTTTACAAACAGGCTGAAGGCAGAAAGCAGCATGCCCAGCCCAATGCTGCGGACGGTTTTGTTTTCCATGGGCTTCAAAGTCATTTGGTTGGCCCCCTGACAAAAATTGAGAAACCGTCAGATTATACCACAGGGTTTCGCTTTCGGCAACAAAGAAAGGAGAGAAGTATTTTTCTCTCCATAAATAACCATTACTGCAGATCCAGCCGTGCCCGCTTCTGGCGCGCCTGCACCAGCACGTCCTTATAGCCGCTGCGGATGGTGTACACATACGCCTTCTCGCGGCGTCCATCCGGCCGCAGCACCGTATAACGGCGCAGACGGTAGCGGCCAAGGTCCGACAGCGGTGCAAGCTCCTCTGCCATCAGTTCGGCCAGCACACGGGTATCGGTAGCGGTCAATGACCGGAAGCCCTCGCTCTCCACCTCAAACATGCCCAATGTTCCCGGCGGATACACGGTGGTGATGGAAATACGACCGCTTTCGATGCGCACCTGATCGATATCCACCCGCGCGGCCCGGTGCACCATCGGCCGGAGCTGTCCGTACAGCTCCCCCTACCGCATGCGGTGGATGCGCCAGATCTCCTTTTGTTTTTCACGATGATAGGAGAAAAGCAGATGAACCGAGGCCGCAGCCAGCACTGCTGCGAAGATGACGATGCCGTTCATGGGCTTTCCCCCTTCTTCTGTTATTCGATAAACAGTATTCTACCACTTGCTATGACTCAATGCAAGTCAATTGGGACGGCAAATGCAAATTAATCCAAAAAATTCGCATACAGCGTCCCGCAGTCTCCACTTTTTCCAAAAACAAAAAGACGGAGCAAATGCTCCGTCTAACGTGAAAACAGGTTATCTGCGTCCGCCGGGGCCAAAACCACCGGGGCCGAAACCGCCGGGGCCGCCATGACCGCCGCGTCCGCCGGGGCCGGGCTTGGGACCCGCGGGACGAACCGGGCCGGCCGGTCTGGGTGCTACAGGCTTGGGCGCCGCAGCACGGGGAGCCGCCGGACGGGGAGGAGGCGGCACAGGAGCGCCAGGCACGGGACGGGGACCCGCATGAGGGGCCGCCCGGTAGCCGGGGCGTGGGCCGTTATGCGGACGGGGAGCCACACGCGGGGCACGCGCGGGCGGAGCCAGCAGCGTCTGCAGGAAAGAAGCAGGACGCCGGAATTTGAGCGTGGGCATAATGGTCAGACGCAGCGCAGTGATGCCGATGGACACAAACCCATGGGACGCCAGAAACGCCATATTGATGTACTCCAGGTCGCGGTCGTCAAACTGCATGGCCATCTGCGGGTATTCCGTCAGGGTCATGGTGTGCAGGTCACTGATATAATCGTAGTATCCGTCGCCGTCCAGGTCACGGCCGATGACATAGTGCGCCATAAGATCCGCCTCCATATGATTGATTTGATTTTATTATACGCAGAACCGGCAAAATCGTCAAGCTGCACCCTGCGCGTGGAAAAATAACATCCGGTGATACGTTTAACCGTTGTTTGTTGTGTTGTGTTTGTCGTATCTGGAACAAATTTGGCTATTCCAACGGATTTTTCTTGACATTCCATTCGTTTATGGTATGATACTGGTGGTGTTTGTTTGTTTCAAACATCACCGATCAACACACAAGGAGAAAAGCAATGATCGTCACCGTTACGCTGACCCCGGCACTGGATAAAACCGTTACGCTGCCGGATTTCAGGGTGGATAAGGTCAACCGCATTCAGTCCCTGCGTCTGGACGCAGGCGGAAAGGGCATCAATGTCTCCAAGGTTCTGAAGGCTCTGGGCACCGACAGCATGGCCACCGGCGTGCTGGGCGGTTCCACCGGCCGCTTCATCCAGCACAGTCTGGAGGAGATGGGCATCCGCTGCGACTGCATCTATGTTCAGCAGGATACCCGCACCAACCTGAAGGTCATCGATCCCGTCAATCATACCAATACCGATATTAACGAAGCCGGTGCTCCCGTGCCCGATGATATGCTGGAAAATGTCTTTGCCAAGGCCGAGGCCGTGCTGCAGCCCAGCGACATCGTAGTGCTGGCCGGCAAAGCGCCCGCAGGCACACGGGACACCATCTTTGCCGAGTGGACCCGCCGCTTCCGCGAGCAGGGTGTGCTGGTAGTCATGGATGCCGACGCCGCGCTGCTGAGCGAGGGCGTCAAGGCGCTGCCCGCTCTGGTCAAGCCCAACGATGCCGAGCTGGCCCGTCTGACGGGCAAGCAGCTGTCCGGCATTCCCGAAATTGCCGCCGCGGCCATGGAACTGGTCAGGAGCGGCATAGAAACGGTCGTTGTCTCCCTCGGCGGCGACGGCGCGCTGTTTGTACGTGAAAACCAGATCCTGCGCGGTCACGGTCTGCATGTGCAGGTGCAATCCACTGTCGGCGCGGGCGATTCCATGGTTGCCGCCCTGTGCCACGGCATCCACAGCGGCATGAGTTTCTATGACACCTGCCGTCTGGCCATGGCGGTCAGCGCCGCGGCTGTGACCTGCAGCGGCACACAGGCCCCCGAGATTTCCCTCATCAACACGCTCATTCCCCAGGTGCAACTGGAAGAAATTACACTTTGATAATACGAAAGGAGCATTGCCATGAAAACCAAAGCGCTGCGCCTGTACGGCGCCAATGACCTGAGAACCGAAGAATTTGAACTGCCGGAGATCAAGGACGATGAGATCCTGGTCAAGGTCGTGTCCGACAGCATCTGCATGTCCACCTACAAGTGCGCCACCCTGGGCAAGGAGCACAAGCGCGTTCCGCAGGATTGTGACGTGAACCCCGTCATCATGGGCCATGAGTTTGCCGGCGATATCGTGAAGGTTGGCAAAAAGTACGAGGGTCAGTTCTTCCCCGGCACCAAATTTACCCTGCAGCCCGCCCTCAACTACAAGGGCACCATGTGGAGCCCCGGTTACTCCTACCCCTACTTTGGCGGCGATTGCACCTACTGCATCATTCCGCAGGAGGTCATGGAGCTGGGCTGCTTCCTGCAGTATGACGGTGATGCCTACTTTGAGGCTTCCCTGGCCGAGCCCTACAGCTGCTCCATCGGTGCCGCGCATGCCGCTTTCCACACCCGCATGGGCGTATATGAGCATGACATGGGCATCAAAGAGGGCGGTAAAATGATCATCCTCGCCGGCGCCGGCCCCATGGGTCTGGGCATGGCGGAATACATCATCCACTGCGACCGCCGTCCCGGCACCCTGATCGTGACCGACATCAACGAGGATCGTCTGGCCAAGGCCCGCTCCCTGTTTGATGAAGAAGACGCCAAAAAGATGGGCGTTGACCTGCAGTTTGTCAACACCGCCAATGTGGAAGATGCCGCGGCTTACCTCAAGGATCTGGTGGGCGGCACCGGTTATGACGATGTGTTTGCCTATGCCCCCGTCACCTCCGTGGTGGAACTGGCCTCTGACATTCTGGGCCGCGACGGCTGCCTGAGCTTCTTTGCCGGCCCCACCGACAAGCACTTCAGCGCCCGCCTCAACTACTACGATGTGCATTACAACTCCACGCACGTCATTGGCACCACCGGCGGCAACACCGAGGATATGAAGGAATCCCTGCGCCTGACCGCGGCCGGCCGCATCCGCCCCGCCGTCATGGTCACGCACATCGGCGGTCTGGACTGCGCGGGCGAGACCACGCTGAACCTGCCCAAGATTCCCGGCGGCAAAAAGCTGATCTACACCCACCTCAATATGCCCCTGACCGCCCTGGATGATTTTGAAGAGAAGGGCAAGACCGATCCCCGCTTTGCCGAGCTGGACAAGATCGTCAAGGCTCACAAGGGTCTGTGGTGCGCCGAGGCCGAAAAGTACCTGCTCGCCAACTTTTAATCCAATACCATGACAGAGCCCTATATCATTACACTGGATGCCGGTACAACAGGCGTCAAATGCTCCGCCTTCACGCGGGATGGCCGTGCGCTGTTCAGCCGTGTCGAGGCCTATGACACCTATTATCCCCATCCCGGTTGGGCCCAGCAGAAGCCCGAAGAGCAGCTCAGCGCTGCCCTTCGGGCTGTTCGCGCGCTGACGGAGGCGCTGGATCCCGCCGCGGCGCAGGCCCTTGGCCTGACCGGCACCATGAACGGCTGCATCCCCATCGACACCGAGGGGAACGCGCTGTACCCCAACATCATCCATTCCGACAACCGCACGGCCGAGCAGGCAGACCGTACCGCCCGGCTCATTCCGCTGATGGAGTTCTACCGGGTCACAGGCAACCGCATCGATGTGCACGCCGGCCTGCCCAAGTACATGTGGCTCAAGGAGCATGAGCCCGAGGTTTATGCCCGCGCGTGGAAATTTGTCAACATCAAGGATTATCTGTACGGTCATTTTACAGGCCGTCACGGCTGCACCGATCGCTCGGACGCCGGACTGTGCAACTGTCTGGATCTGTCCACCGGCGACTGGGCGTGGGACATTCTGCGCACACTGGGCGTGGATACCGGCAAAATGCCTACGCTGCTGTCTTCCACCGATGTCAGCGGCAGGCTGCTGCCCGAATTGGCCGCGCAGATGAACCTGCCCGCGGGGCTGCCCGTGGCAGTCGGCGGCGGTGACGGTGCCTGCGCGGCACACGGCGCGCGCCGTCACGTGGCGGGTGACGCCTACATGAACATCGGCTCCTCCGCCTGGGTCAGCGCCATGAGCCCTGCACCCGTGCTGGACAGGGAAGCAAGGCTGTTCAACTATCACGATCTGGACGGCGTCAACTACAACGTCTGCGGCACCGTGCAGTGCGGCTCCGCGGCCTCCAACTGGGCCATTGAGAACCTCATATACCCCGGCACTCGCGTGCAGGACTGCGACTTTGCCGCTTTGGAGGCGCTGGCGCGCACCACCCCCGCTGGCGCGGACGGCGTTATGTTCCTGCCCACGCTGATGGGTGAGCGCACCCCCTGGTGGACTGCCCGCTGCAGCGGCACGCTGATCGGTTTTTCACAGTTCCATGAGCCGAGGCACATTGCCCGCGCCGTCTATGAGGGCGTGATGCAGGCGCTGAATCTGTGCGGCGATATCCTGCGGGAAAACGGCGTACCCATCTCCGCCCTGACGCTCATCGGCGGCGGCGCCAAATCGGTGCTGTGGGGGGAGCTGGCTGCCTCCATGTTCGGTGCCGAAGTACGCATCCACGCCACACCGCACGAAGCCACCGCGCTGGGCACCGCCATGGCAGCCGGCATGGGCATCGGCTGGTATCAAAGCTGGGCCGAGGCATCGGAATGCATCCATGTGCGCAAGGTCTATACGCCCGACGCCAAAGACAATGCCCTGTATCAGAAGCATCTTGCGGTCTACCGCACGCTGTACCCGCAAATGAAGGGCGCCTATGAAGCGCTGTACCGTTTTCAGCAGGAGCTGAACCCCAACTGAAATGATTTTAGGAGGAAAAAACGATGGGAAAGGCAAAGCATCTGATTGTCATCTCCGAAGACGCCATGGTCTATGAGGATCTGGAAACCCTCCGCACACTGCCGGCTTTCGGCTCCATCTGGGACAAGATCGCCATGGTCAAGCGCGTCCGTTCCGTCTACCCCACCATCACCTACCCCAACCACACCGCCATGCGCACCGGCTGCTATTGCGGCAAGCACGGTGTGATCAACAACGAGCAGACCATTCTGGGCGAAGTGAGCAGCAACTGGGAGTTTTTCAACAGCTCTGTCAAGGTGGAAGACATCTTTGACGCCGCCAAGAAAGCCGGCTACACCACCGCCGGTGTGTTCTGGCCCGTGACCGGCAACCACAAGAGCATTGACTATCTGGTGGATGAATACTGGCCGCAGAACCCCGAGCAGACCACCGAAGAATGCTTTGCTGAGTCCGGCTCCTCCCCCGAAGTGATCGAAAAGATCATCAAGCCCAACAAGCACTTTGTGGAAGGCCGTCACCGCAAGCACCCCTGGGCCGATCAGTTTGTGTTCGGCTGTGCCTGCGACATCATCCGCGAGTTCAAGCCCAACCTGCTGATGATCCACCCCGCCAACGTGGATGGTTACCGTCATCAGACGGGCGTGTACTCCGCCAAGGTGACCCACGGCCTGCACGAGTGCGACCTGTGGCTGAGCGATATCCTGAAGGCCGTCAAGGATGCCGGTCTGGAGGATGACACCAACATCTTTGTCATCAGCGACCACGGCCAGATCAACATCACCCGCAGCATTTCCATCAATGCCGTATTTGCCGATCGCGGCCTGATCAACGTGGACAAGGACGGCAAGATCGTTGATTACACCGCCATGATCAAGTCCACCGGCGCTTCCGCGCAGGTGTATCTCAAAAATCCCGACTGCAAAGAGGATTATGACAAGACGCTGGCTGTGCTGAATTCGCTGGTGGAAGACGGCGTGTACGGCATTTCCCGCGTGTACACGGCAGAGGAAGCCCGCGTGGAAGAAGGCTTGTACGGCAAGTTCTCCTTCGTCATTGAGACGGACGGTTACACCTCCTTCACCAATGACTGGCGCCGCCCCTATGTGCGCCCCATCGATCCCTCCGACTACAAGTTTGGTCACGGCACGCACGGCCACATGCCCGATCTGGGACCGCAGCCCACGCTGATCGCCTTTGGCCCCGATATCAAGGTGGGCGCTGTGGTGGAGCGCCGTCCCATTGTGGATGAAGCCCCCACCTACGCCAAGATCCTCGGTGTGGAACTGCCCGACGCCGACGGCAAGGCCATCGACGAGATCCTGCTGTAAGGACGAGGACGAACGGGGGTTCCTGGAAACCACGCTTTTTGTGCCAAAAAGCATGGTTTCCAAACCTTCCGAGAAAAAGCAGTTTGGTATGGTATCATTGCACCCTTCCCTGATGAAGGGAAATGAGTATACCATGGTTTGCTTTTTTCACACATGGCCCTGCATGGCCTTATATGGCCCTGATATCAAAGCACCCTTGCTATGATGAAAGATACACATCATCGTAGCAAGGGTGTTATTCTTTTTTTACCAGTCGACGAATCAGCGGGTGTTGATTCATCTTCGGTATATTTCGTAATGTCTCACATAGACCAATGTGTACTAAGCATTCCTCATGACATTGATTCCTCTAAAGAAACAAACCACTGTCCAGCATAACCTTTCCTTTTTCCATGCGTTCGATATATTTGATAATTCAGTGCTATCAGCGTTTCATCCCTGTTTCATGATTTTAATATCATGTTAGTATTGTTTCAACGAAATGATGAGCCTTTTTCCATCCATTGACCATTCAGCCCAGGTCAGAAATTCATTCCACTCATCTAACGGCCTATCATTCAGCCACTCTTTTTCAAAAGAATCGATTCTGTCAACAGGAATAAGCCAGCCAAACAAGTCTTCTCCTTCGAAAGAATCCGTAATAATGTCGTTACCTTCTCCATTTTTTAAGAAGAATACCCTGTTCGTTTTCTACGCTTCTTTCTGCACGCATTCAAAGAATTTTTCAAATTTTTGACTTTCTTGCGTTTTTAACCCTTGCATCGATTACCACCTCTATGGATGCAGTTTGAAACAAGTTTTGCAAATCGGACCAACAATTGCTAATATAAGCATGCGCCTATTATATCAGAAACAATACAAGAAAGGGAATAGAGCATCACAGCCAAATCAAAAAAACGCCACCTTGTTTGGGTGACGCAAAACTGGTGCGGAGCCTGGGAGTTGAACCCATGTGCCTCCACTCTTTGAGTGGCGCGCCGTCCGATGCGCTATCTCCGCATCAATATTATACACCATGTTTGACAAAGAGCAAGGATCATTCTTGCAAATAAATCTATAGAATCCTCTGTATGCCCAGCGAAGAACTCTATTTGTATTCAGCGCAAGCTGATTTGCACAGCGATATCTTGTTTTCCTGCGGCCTTTTCTCCAAGAGGGGGTTAAAGGGGGAGAGGTATGCTTTTCGGCATCGAAAAGCGTACCTCTCCCCCTTCATCCATGTCTTACCGTTTCTTCGGCGTGTACAGCACGGGTTCGGCGGAGTCGTCATACTCCTCCTAAGGATCTTCGCCGCGGGCAACCATGGCAATGGCCTTTCGGGCAATGTCGCTGCTGTAGCCGTGACGCGCCAGCATGGCCAGCGTACGGTTATAAAAGGCACGGTCCACCGCGCCATGCGTACGCCCCAGATACTTTCCCACCAGTCTGGCTGCATCCTCCAGCTGCTCCTCATCGGTAATGACGGAAAGCGCCTCTTCGGTCTCCTATCGGCTGACGCCGCGGCGGGTCAGCTCCTGCCGCAAACGCTGCCGTCCCTGACGGTGCGCGCGGGATCGCGTCCATGTTTCGGCATAGCGCGCGTCGTTGACCAGATTCAGGTCGACCAGCTTCTGCAACACGCCCTCCACGACGATTTCAGGATAGCCGACACCTTCCAACCGCTCCCGCAATTCCTTTTCGGTGCGGTCGGCCACGGAAAGCAGGCGCACCGCCGCGTCCATGGCATGGCTTGGGCCGCGCTGCAGGATGAACGCCTTGTACAGCATGGGTTCAAAGGGCTCGTTCTGCCGCACCTTGCGCTCCCGGTACAGGGAGGCCGGCACCCGCAGCGTTTCACCGTCCGACAGGCACAGCAGCACACAGCCACGGCCTTTTTTGATCTCCAGCACGGTTTCAGACATTTTGGAATACCTTTCTCATCACAGCCTTATTGATATCGGACAGCACGCCCTCCCGCGCCTCGCTCGCCCCGGCGGTCAGCAATACAGCGCCGCGGCGGCTCACCGGGTCGTAGAACAGGCCGTGCATGGCGCCATACGCCAGCCCCTGATGACCATAGATCGCCCTGTCGCACAGCACACCGGGATGCACGATAAAGGTGCCCAGTCCCTCGGTCAGATCACGATCCCGGGCGCCGAAATCGATCACCTTGCGGCGCATGGGCGCATAACGCTCCCGCGTCAGCTCAATGCCGAGGCGTGCCAGATGCTGCGCACTGATGTACAGGTTGCCCTGAGCCAGAAGATAATGCATTTCGGGATCGGGTTTTCCGTCGGGTAATGGACGCTCATGGCGGCGGCGGCTGTCCAGCGAAGGCACAGCGGAACGCTTCATCACACGGAAGGCATCCGCCAGCGGGGCGGACAGCGTCTGCGGATAAAACGATGCCGTCACCTTGAAGGGGCCGAACACCGTTTCCTGCATCAGCGTTTCAAAGCTTTGCCCTGTCATGCCCTCCAGTACACAGGCCACAATGCCCGCGCCGAGGTTGGAATACTCAAAGCCATCGGGATTGGCAGCAAAACAATCGCCCTTCATCAGTTCGGAGAGCGGCACAGGCTTCACGCAGGCCGCCGCGTAGGCGCTGCCATCATGCAGACCGGCCGTATGACTCATCAGGCGGCGAAGCGTGACGGGCTTATCGGGCGCGGCGGGATGCCGCAGCGAGCAGGGAAGGTAGGCGTCCACATCGGCATCGGGATCGATGCGCCCCGCCTGATACAGTCTCAGCACCGCCATGGCGGTTATGTGCTTGCTGATGGACGCCACGCGGAAGGCGGTATCGGGCGTGACTCCCTGTGCCTCACCGTCACGGTAAGAAGCAATGCCATAGCAAAGGGAGGATGTGATCTTCTCCCCCTCAAAGGTGACGATCTGCGCCCCCGCGGTACGATGCCTCAGGAGCAGTGCCTCAAAATCGGAGGGCTGCTTTTTTTGCGCCTCCCGCAGCCATTTGGGGCGCGGCAGATAGGCCGCGGCCCAACGGTACAGCTTCAGTTTTCCTTTGGTCATGCTTCCTCCTTGGGCTTGGAAACAAGCAGCACTGCGCCGAGGACGCAGAGCATCACGCTCAGCAGCTGGGAGACCCGGAAAGGTCCCAGCATCAGGCTGTCCGTGCGCAGCCCCTCCACCAGTGCGCGGCCCGCGCCGTAAAAGAGCAGATACAGATAAAACACCTTGCCCGGGGCATTTTTGCGCAGACGATACCGCCACAGCACAAAAAAGCCGGTCAGATCCCACATGGATTCATAAAAGAAGGTTGCCAGATGCCAGGCGCCGTCCGCAAACACCGCCACGGGGAAAAACTGCCACAGGGCGTTTGTGACCTAAACCCCATACGCCTCGCCGTTGAAAAAATTGCCCCAACGGCCGATGGCCTGCGCAAGGATGAGCACCGGGGCGGTCACATCCAGCAGGGTCCGGTATGAAATGCGGCGGCGTCTGGACAAAAGCCAGATGCCGATCGCGCCGCCGATCACGCCGCCGTAAATGGCCAGCCCGCCCTGCCAGATATACAGGGCGGAGATGGGATTCAAGGCATATACATCCCATCGGAACAGCACATAATAGATCCTGGCGCCGACCACGCCAAAGGGAACTGCCCACAGGGCCAGGTCAATGCCCGTATCCTGCGGCAGGCCGCGCCGGCGGCATTCCCTTTGGCACAGCACCACCGCCAAAGCGATGGCGCAGGCGATCAGCAAACCATAGATGGAAACAAAGCCAAACAGGCGCGTGCGCATTATTCCGCACGACCCTCCGCATCCAGCTTTTGCAGCCACTGACGGATGGGCAGGTGCTGGGGGCACTGCTTTTCGCAGGCACCGCAGCCCACGCAGCGGGCGGCATCGTTTTCATTTTTCACATAGCCGGCATACTCCCGCTTGAAGCGCTCGGGAGCGCCCAGCATACGGCTCTCGTTGAAATCCTTGAAGAGCCCGGGAATATTGACGCCCTTGGGGCAGGGCATGCAATAACGGCAGCCTGTGCAGCCAATGGGCATGCGTGCCAAATAGCCCGCGCGCAGACGACCGATGATGCGCTTTTCGGTGTTGCTCATGCCGCCGACGGTGACATCGTCAAAGATGCGCAGGTTATCTTCCACCTGCTGTTCGGTGCTCATGCCGGAAAGGATGACGGCCACCTCTTTGAAATCCGCGATGTAGCGGAAGGCCCAGTCGGGCGCGGAATGCTTGACGGTAGCACGATCCATGATGCCCTGAATGTCCGGACCGGGATTAGCCAGCGCACCGCCGCGCAGCGGCTCCATGATGACCAGCGGCACCTTGCGTTCCTTTGCCAGACGAACGCCTGCCAGGCCGGCCTGCTCATAAATGTCCAGATAGTTGAACTGGATCTGCGCCATGTGCCAGTCATAGGAGGTCATGATATCACGGAACACAGGATATTCATCGTGGAAGCTGAAGGAGGGATGCACGATGCGGCCATCCTTGACAGCACGGTCCAGGAAGGACAATACATTCACGCTCTTCATTTTTTCCCAGCGATCCTTACCCAGGGCGTGCAGCAGATAAAAATCGATCTGAGGCACATCCAGACGGCGCAGCTGCTCATCCAGCAGGCGATCGAGGTCGGCCTCGGTCTCCACCAGCCAGCAGGGCAGCTTGGTGGCCAGCTGGACCTTTTCGCGGTAGCCGTCCTTGAGGCAGCGGCCCACCACAGGCTCGCTCTGACGGCCGCAATAAGGATAAGCGGTATCGACATAGTTGACGCCGGAATCGATGGCGTGGCGCAGCATGGCTTTGGTGCGCTCTTCATCGACGATCTTTTCCCCGTTGATTTCATTCATGGGCAGGCGCATCATGCCAAAGCCCAGACGGGATACATTGAAACCGAGTTGTCCGAAAGGCACATATTGCATAAAACACATTTTCCTTTCCGAAATTTTGCATACAGTATACCATAAAAGAAAATTCTGTTCAACACTTGCAACCCTGCCGAAAATGAAGGATAATAGTAGCAGCTTCAAAGGAGGACCGCACATGTATCAGGCGCTGTACCGCAAGTGGAGACCCCGCACTTTTTCGGAAATGACTGGCCAGGCCGCCGTCATCCGCACGCTCCGCAACCAGGTGGCTTCGAGGCGCGTGGCGCATGCCTATCTTTTTTGCGGCAGCCGCGGTACCGGTAAGACCAGCGCCGCCAAGATCATGGCCCGGGCCATCAACTGTGAAAACAACATCAACGGCGATCCCTGTCTGGAGTGCCCCTCCTGTCTGGCACTGGGCGGCGAGACCTCGCTGGATGTGTTTGAGATGGACGCCGCCAGCAACAGCCGTGTGGAAGAGATCCGCGATCTGCTGGAAAAGGTGGATTATCCGCCCCAGTTCAGCCGCTATAAGGTGTACATCATCGACGAAGTGCACATGCTTTCCAATGCGGCCTTCAACGCGCTGCTGAAAACGTTGGAAGAACCGCCGTCCTACATGGTGTTTATTCTCGCCACTACCGAACCGCAGAAGATTCCGCCCACCATCCTGAGCCGCTGCCAGCGTTTTGACTTTGGTCGGCTGACGGAGGAGGACATGACCTCACGCATGCTCACCGCCATGCCTGAATTGCAGGAGGCGGAGCCCGCGGCGCTGAGCCTGATCGCCCGCGCAGCGGACGGCGCCATGCGTGACGCCTGGAGCTTGCTGGACATGTGCCTGGGCAGCGGTGAAAAGCTCACCGAAGGCGTGGTGCGGCAGGCGCTCGGCGCGGCGGACAGCGAATTTTTGTTTGATTTTGCCGCTGCACTGGCGGCTTCGGACAGCCGCAGAGCGTTGGATATGATCGATGAACTGATGCGCGGCGGACGCGATGTGCAGGTTTATCTGCGTGACTTTTCCGCCCATGTGCGGCAGCTGACCGCCTTCAAGCTGGGCGCCGTCAGCGCCGATATGACCCGTGAAAACGCGGGTCGCTATCAGGAGCAGGCAAAGGAGATCTCGATGCCGCGTCTGATCCGCATGCTGGAGCTTTCCATGCAGGCGGAGACAGATACACGCTATGCCTCCTCTCCCCGCTCGGTGCTGGAGCTGTTTGCCCTCAAATCCTGCCGTGTGGCCGAGGAAAACGACCCGCAGGCGCTGATGGACCGTGTGGAGGAATTGGAGCATCAGCTGTCGCTCCTCCGCAGCAGAGGCATTGCCCTGCCGCAGGAGGCCGCGCCTGCACCCAAGTCCGAAAAGAAGACCGCCGCGCCGCGTAAAACGGAAACGGCGATCCCCACGCCCGACAGCGCGCTCATCAACGGCAAAAAGCCATCCGAGATCTGGAACGCCATGCTGGCAAGAATCCAAAAGGAAGAGGTCGCTCTGTTTTCCATTGTCAACACCGGCAAGTTCGGCGGCTACAAGGACGGCACCTACAAGCTGCTGTACGGCAGCGACGCCGCCATCAGCCGGGACTTTGTCTCCCACCCGGAACGGCACAGCGTGATCGAAAGAATACTGACCGAGGAAAGCGGCACCGAAGCGCACTTTGTGGCCGAAACAGAGGGGCAGCACAAGGCAC
>JAZRWA010000049.1:0-27956 GCA_045599485.1 Clostridia bacterium
GCATCCTGACCATACAGGCCGGTCAGGCGCTCGGTCATCGAGTCAAGTTCCAGCGCGTTCAGCGCTTCTTTCAGCGCGCTCATTTTACGCTCGCCCCTTCCAGCACGGACTGCCAGAAGCTCATAAACTCCGGCAGACCCGCATGATGAAGATCGGTTTCAAACTGTGCAAAGGAAGCATCGTTGATCTCTGTCTGACCGGTCACCCAGCAGGCGATCGCCTGATCCACGATACGGCCCAGCTTGCTCTGCAAAGGCGCCACAAAGGCCGCCTGCTCGGCATTCAGGGAATAATACGGGAAGGGCCGTACCGCCACAGCACTGACCTTGTCCAGCTCGTCGGAAATGTAGCTGATCGTGCCGTCATAGAACTGACGCTGGAACTCCCTGGGATTGTAGCCCGGGGCCACCCCGCCGGAAGAAATCAGCGTTTCACCGGTAAAGTAGGTATTGTTCTGCACCGCGGTGCTGAGCCGCCAGGTGCCATCCCCATCCACAAAGTAATCGGTACCCTCCAGACCGGCGCTGCCCAAACGGTAAATCTCATCCGTATAGAAGGAATCGACCCAGCGAAGCATCTCTTCCACATTGCTGCAAGCAGAGGTAACGGCAAAGGTGCCCGCGGTCACCGAGCCGGCAAAGTTACGGTATACACGCTTGCCCTGATACAGAAGGGGAGTCAGCGCGGTGTAATCCTTCAGCCAGTCCGCCGGCAGGAAGTTGGAAACGAGCGTGGTGATCACCGCACCGTACACATTGGTGGAGGAGCTGTCCGAAACAAGGCGCAGCGAATCGGAGGTGGAAAAGCCATTGCTGTCCAGCAGTCCTTCCTGCCACAGGCTGTGCAGCCAGGCAACAAAATCACGGAATTCCTTTTTAAGCGGCACGAACACCGCCGTGCCGTCCTCACAAACCAGGTTATAGTCATTGCTGACCATACCAAACGCATGGGCAAGGAATTTAAGATCGAAGGAGCCCAGGAACGCCAGCGGAATCTCATCCTTGCCGCCGTTGCGGTTGGGATCGCCGTTTTTGAAGGCCCGGAGGACCTCGGTCAGCTCCTCGGCAGTCTGCGGTTCGGAGAGTCCCAGTGCTTTCAGCCATACATGATTGATCCAAATGCAGTTCTGCATGGGCTGTTCGCTGATGGAGGGCAGCGCTGCAATGCGCCCATCGGGCAGCGTGATGGCCTTCCGGATTTCCGGATCGGATGCCATCAGAGCATTCAGGTTGGGGCAATATTCGGCGATGTACGGAGCAAGATCGATGATCACGCCGCGATCCAACAGGCTGATGCACTCGGCAGAGGTCAGCTGTGCCTTGAAAAAGACATCCGGCAGATCGTTGTCCGAAGCCTTTACAGAAGCCTTGTACGCCTTCCATTGGGCAGCATCCGTATACTGTACATAGCGGAAAGATACGCCTGTTTTTTCTTCCATGCGCGCAAAAAACAGGTTGCTGCTCCAGGTACGGTAGGTATCCTCACCGTCATAACCGGCCATGGTATATTCAGCCAGAGCCACGCAGGGCAGCAGCAGCGCCAACAGCAGACAAATCACTTTTTTCAATGTTATACACCTCCGAAGAGTATCTGAATTATTATACATCAATCGGAAAGAGGAGCGCAACCCTTTCCCGCAGGTGCGCACGCTCAATCCCCTTTTCGGAACAAAAAACATCCCGGTTCATGGGAATCGATCATGCCCACCGCCTGCAGGTAAGCATACACGATGGTGCTGCCCACAAAGCGCATGCCGCGGCGGTACAGATCCTTTGACAGGGCATCTGACCAGGCGTTTGTGGTTCTGCCGACTTCAAAACGCCTCTCGCCGCCTGTAAACGTACAGAGATAACGATAAAAGCTGCCGTATTCCCGTTTGATCTGCAAAAAGACTGTGCTGTTGCGCACCGCCGCCTTCAGCTTCAGCCGATTGCGGACAATGCCCTTGTTTTCCATCAGCCCGGCAATTTTCTGATCATCATAGCGGCTGATCTTTTCCGGGTCAAAGCCATCCAGCGCCTGACGAAAGGCTTCTCGTTTATTAAGGATGCACTCCCAGCTGAGCCCCGCCTGAAACGATTCCAGCAAAAGCATTTCAAACAAGCCTGCATCCTCTCTGCACGGTACGCCCCACTCCTCATCATGATAGCGCACATACAAAGGATGATTCTGTTTGCACCAGCGGCAGCGTTCCATCTGCTTTCCTCCTGCGTCGTTCATGACATTCTCACAGGTCTGAATACAAATTGCGGTTGCCCTTTTTGGCATCGGGATCGATATACTGCAGTTCCATGCGGTCAAAGGTCACGCTATCCAGAAAATGCTCCGGCAAAAACTGTGTCATGCCGAAGGTATCCCAATCGCGCTCATGCCGCGGCAGCACGACCGGACGGCTGACGTCCATCTGATGACAGATCTCATTGAGCGCTTCCTGCCAGCCGTCAAAACCGCAATCCTCGGTGCGGCTATCCACAATGCGCGTTTTTTGGATCAGTCTGACCCAAAGCTTTCCGGCCATCGGCCATGTCCCCCTTATCTGCGCAAAATATCCATCTAAAGCATGCGCTGCGCCTCATCCACCTGACGGCGGTTCAGGGCAATGTTGCGGCTTTCCGCCGCCACGCTGTCAAAAATGCCAAAAACGATACGTTCGATCTCGCTTCCCTCGGAATAATCCGCCGGCGCCACAAACTGCACCCGGTCGTGGATCAGCATATCATTGACCATGGCGCTGCGGCGTCCGTCGTACACCGCGATGGAATGACCGCCGCGGCTGCGCACCAGCTTCATGCAGGGAATATCAGTAGTTCCGTCCCCCACATAGATCATGTTGGTAAAAGGCACACGGCGCATATCGTGCGGTGTGTGCTCGTTAACGCGCTCGTTATCGGTCACATCCAGCACACCCTTGTTGATGCGGTAGATAAACTGCGTTTTGTTGGTATAATTGACCGCCATGGCGGGCCAGACCGGCTCCCCCTTTTCGTTATAGACATACTCGGCGGCATAGACCATTTTGAAGCGGGAAGCAATGGGGGTTCCCTCGATAATCTCCTTGAGCCCGGAGGAGACCACATAATGCTCCACCCGAAAGCCAAGCGACTCGCCGTGGGCGTTTATACGGTCAAACCAGGTATCCATGCCCTGAAACAGCTCCACCCTTTCCCCCTGACGGTTAAAGGTCTCCCGGCTGAGGGGCATGCCGCGTTTGGCGGCCTCACACAGCATCACATACATATACCCCAGAATGGAATCCATGCGATGCAGCACGCAGGTGCGGCGGCTGAGTGCCCAGAAATCATCGGCATCCATGCCAAGCTCCGGAATAAAAGCATATTCCTGCATATCCCGCGGGGACAGCGTATGATCAAAATCATACATCAGCGCGAGGATCGGTTTCTTTTCCGCCATCATCAAGCCTCCCTGATCGTTACACAGTGTTATGCTGCTGCAGAAGCCGCAGTGTTTCGGCAAAATACTTTTCCTGATCGGCACTGCTGACATGAAGCTGCTCGCAGATATAGCCGATCACCTTTTTGGGGCGCAGCCGCAGATAGTTTTTGAATGCCCGCACATTGGCGTTCCAGTCCGACTGCTTGAGATTTTTAAATTTGGCGATGTGTCTTGGCAGCAGTGCCCCTACCTGCTCCTCCCACCATTCGGCAATGGGACCGGACTGGATATCGTAGAGGAAATTGCTTTCAATGATCTCCGCCGTGCGGCGCAGGAAATAGTCCTTATATTCCGGCAGTTCCAGCAGAGCCGCCAGTGCCCAATGCGGGAAATTGCCGGCCTTGTCTGTCTTCTTTTTCAAAAAGGTGCTGAGAGGCGCCTCTTTATAGCTCATGCAGCCCGCCTCCACATCGTGCAGCATAAACTTCCATTTTTCGCCCGGAAAACGATACATGCGCACGTTATACGAGTCATAATTGCCGATCAGCGCACTGAAAATGACATAGTTGAACATGCTGTCCACATCCAGCCGGTCCAGCACATACTGCAGCTTTTCGGGGTCATGCAGATCGTTTTCCTTGCAGAAGTTCATCAGGGCGATCCAGTCGGCGTTGTCGCCGTGGATGATCTGGCTCTTCTGGAATCCGACGCATTCCAGAATGTCCACACCCTCGATGGTCTTTTTATCGGTGATGCCCTCCCATTGAGCCAAGGAATCCTTGTTGACCTTCTCTCGAAGATTATAATGCCCGAAGTAGGAACCGTTCAGATACAGGATGATGGGCTTTGCCGCCTGATAATACAATCCCAGGCCATTGCTCACCTCGGTCAGCACCGCGTCACGCAGACGGCAGGAACGGCCGTCGTTATTGGTAGAGCGCAGCAGCAGCGCGGAATAGGAGGTGTAATCCCGGTTGTCAAAAAACTTGTAATCAAAAGTCTAAGCACCATACGCCTTGCGGGCATAGATGGCAAAGGATTTTTGCTTCTGGCTGCGGGAGGAATGCCCGGAGATTTTGAAGGTGCCCATCTGCACCAGCTGCCGTGTCCCGTTTTCATCAAAAAACTCGATCTGCATGGGATATTCCCAGGTTTCACGGTCATAGTTGGCAATGCTGCCGGAACCTTTGACCATTAGACCTTTGGCATTGCTGTACAGATACGCATCATCTGTATACAGTGACACGACCGGCACGGTGGCAGGATCGTCGATAAAGAACGTCGCCCCCGCCGTGGTGGAACCGAGCAGCGTTTTGCCAAAGGCACGAGCCCGGATGACCGTTGTTTTTTTCACGGTGATGGGACCGGTGTATTTGGTCGATTTGCGGGTCGGTTCACTTCCGTCGGTGGTATAGCGGATCTCGCAATCATCGGGAGAAGTAATGACGACGCTGACTTTTTTGTCATAAAAGCCGGATGCGGTCTCAATAACAGGCTCCTGTGCCCGCGCGTCATAGCCCGTTGCGGCATTCTCCTTGCCTTTGGTGGAGGTCTCCAGATAGTGCCAGCCGTCTCCCCCCTTGGGAATGCCGCTGGACACATTGCCATACTGCGCGCCGAAGGTGACCGAAGTGGTATTGCCCTCCGGGTCGGTCAGATACAGCGTCTCACCGGAGGCGGAAATCTTAAAATCCGCATAGACGGCGCCGCTGATGCGGTTTTCCACAGTATCGGAGCCCACGCAGTAAATGACCAGATAGCCGCCCTTGGCCATCGAGGTGTCTTTTGGAAAGGCCCAGCGCTGAAGGTTGAAAGGATCGTTGCTCAGGTACCATCCCTCCAGCGATGTCTTTTTGCCGCTGTTATACAATTCGACCCAATCATCATGCCGCCCGCCCGCAAATACCGCGGTGGAGGCCATGACCTCATTGATGCGAATCTCGGCGATCGCCCCGGCACTTCCCAGCAGGGCAAGCAGAATCGTCAGCAAAAGCAAAATCTTTTTCATGATGATTCTCAGCGGTTCAGTTCGCTGTCCATCCTTTCCCAATCGGCATAGAGTTCATCGATCTTCTGCTGCAGTTCATCCTTCTGCGCGGCGATCTCCCCCAAACGGATATAATCGCTGGCGTTTTCCGCCATTTGCGCATCCAGCTCTTCCAGCTGCGCTTCCAGCTTGGCAATTTCCCGCTCGGTGGCAGCCATGCGCCGCTCCAGCTTGGGGTCTTTTCGGCTGCCCCTGCTCTTCTCTGATTTTTCAGCCTTTTCCGCCGCGCGCTGTGCGCTCTTTTCCGCCGCAGTCCGGGTCTGCTCGGCTTCCTCTTCCCTTTCGCGGATGAAGCGGTATTTTTCATACCCGCAGTCAAATTCCCGCACAGCGCCATCCTTTAATTCCCAGATGCGGGTGGCAAAACGCTTCAAAAAGTAACGGTCATGCGATACGATCAGCAGCGTTCCGGTAAACTGGTCCACAGCGGATTCGATCCATTCACGCGTATCCAGATCCAGATGGTTGGTAGGTTCGTCAAGGATCAGCATGTTGACGGCGTTGTTCATCAGCAGGCACAGCTTAAGCCTTGCCCTCTCGCCGCCGGACAGCTGCTCCACGCGTTTGAACTGATCCTCGCCGCGGAAACGATACGCGCCCAAACGGTTGCGCGCCTGCTGCGGTTCACAGCCCAGCTCATACAGCAGAGTATCATACAACGTGCGTTCAGGATGGGCAAAGGTGATCTGCTGTGGCAGATACGCCGCCCGCACGGAAGGACCAAACTGAACGATGCCGTCCTCGGGAATCTCTTCGCCCAGAATGATGCGCAGCATAGTGGTCTTTCCCGCGCCGTTGGCGCCGACCAGTGCCACACGCTCACCGCCGCCGCGGATGGTCATGGTCGCGTGGTCAAACAGTGTCCTGTCACCGTAGGATTTGGTCAGGTCCTTTACCCGCAGAGCGTAATCGGCATGGAAGGGCGACAATGAAAAGCCCATGTCCAGACGCTCCTCCCGGGTCGGCTTCTCGGTCTTGCGCAGCCATTCGATGCGCTTTTCCATGGCAAACGCGCGCTTATAGGTTTTATCATTGCCCTGAAAGGCCCACATCTTCAGGTTTTCGGCGGCCTTTTCCAGCTGGGCGATCTTTGCCTGCTCTTTTTCATACGGCTTCAGCTGCAGCTTATAACGCGCCTCTTTTTCGGTCACATAAAAGCTGTAGTTTCCGCTGTAAAACTCCACACCGCCCTTTTCCAGCTCCACGATGCGTTTGACGGTACGGTCAAGAAAATATCGGTCATGCGATACCGCCAGAACGGTACCGCGATAGTGATCAAGATAATCCTCCAGCCATTCGATGGACTGCATGTCCAGATGGTTGGTGGGCTCGTCCAGCAGCAGAATATCCGTTTCACGCAGGATCATCACCGCCAGACGGATGCGGGTCTGCTCGCCGCCGGAGAGGGAGGAAAAGAGCTGCTTCCTCTGTGCCTGCGAAATGTGCAAACCGTTGGCCACCTTGCCGAGGCGCGTTTCGCAGTCGTAGCCGCCGAGCATTTCAAATCGGGTGTTCAGCGTGTCATAGCGGCGAAGCAGGGCGTCATCATGCTCGCCCCGGTCCATGCGCTGCTGCACGGCTTCCAGCTCGGCCTTGACCTATTCGATCTCGCTGAAGGCCATCCGCAATACATCCTCTACCAACGCGCCCTCGGGCGCTTCCGCCAGCTGGGAAACATAACCGATGCGGCGTCCCTGCGGAATGGTCACCGTGCCCTTATCCGCCTGCAGCTCCCCCGTGATGATGCGCAGCAGGGTGGTTTTTCCCGCGCCGTTATCGCCAAGCAGGCCCACGCGTTCGCCCGCGTCGACCTGAAAGGATACGTTATCCAGCACCACACGGTCCTGAACAAAGGATTTTTCAATCCCGGAGATCACAATTTCCGCCATAGCAGCCCCCATTATAAAAATACAGAGTTATTATAGCATATTTTGCGCCTTCTGGCAAATCCGAGGGCCATGAAAGGCATCCTAAGCCATTGGCAATTATCACTTTACATTTTCAATTAAAACAGCATCTGTCTCGCGAGCCGAAACCGATGCTGCTTGCTACATATTCAATGTTGGTGTTTACCCGTTTCTATCTTAGTTAGGCGAGTCTTCAACTCCATTAGCTTTCAAATTGGCTATCGCCTTCTATAAATCTGTCTCCTCTTGCTTCTCATCAAAATTCATCTTATAAGTCATCAAATCTATGATCTGCTTCATACTGTGCTTGCTTAAGCTCCTATTTTGTATATGTAGAATAATTTATCTGTACATAATATTTTTTTGAACTATATCCCCCTATCAATTCGATCATAGTATTATAATCTGGTCCTTCATTCACAAACGGAAACACAAGATAAAAATACCGGCTTGACATTTCCTTCGCAGACCCTAAATAAAAATCACGATCCCTTACAGCACCCAACAGTTTTCGTCCTGTCAAATCAAAGCCACCATAATATAATAATGAATACGAATAGCGTATTTATTCAACAGTGTCGACCCGATAGATGAGAATGCTTCCCCCATTGAAGAATAGTCGGAGAAACCCGTCTCTTTTATAAAATACACTACTTCATTTAAAACCATCGTGCCATTTTTTTCAATAAAAAAAATGCTATTGTAGATTTGTTGTATCCTGCCACCTTTCCATCCTTGGGCTTATAGTTAATGACTGTTTTACCTGGTTGTGTCCAAAGTGATTCATCATCTATTTTCTTTTTTACGGCATCCATTGTATCGAACATTTCTATGTCACACGGAAATTTTACCTTATAATTATCAGCAAACACGTTTGGACACATTTCCAATACCATAATTATGATAGCAACAATTATGATTACCTTTTTCATTGTTATTTAATCCTCCTTCTTTTGAAAACAACATAATAGACGCTCAATAGTTTTCGTGGTATGTATATTCACCTCCTAAACTTCTTTTCTTATAATTACTATTAAGTTTTTCTGTTAACGAATGGCCAAATCAATCACCTTCCCACTCAAAAGTCTATCCTAAAGTTGATAATTCAATTATAGAACAGCATTAATCTTATGTCAAGACGAATATTCGTCTTTACAGTTGTTTGTTTATGCTTCCATTTCAATACAATGTAAATGGAGGCGAATAAGTATGGAAATTGATTATTCTGAAATCGGTCATCGTATTGCAAGCCGCCGCAGAGAACTCGGATTGCGCCAAACCGAAGTCTGCGAAAGGGCGGGAATAAACGATAAGTACCTTTCCAGCATTGAGAGAGCCGCCTCGATACCTTCTTTGGAAGTACTGATGAAGCTTGCCCTTGCATTGGAGACGACGCCCGATGAGTTTTTGACGGGCAGTGCTCGTCATGAAAACGACCAATGGAAAGACACTGCCGAATTATTGCGAGGCATGTCAAGCAGCCAGTTAGAACTCGCTCATAGCTTTTTGACTTGGCTGTCAAAACAAAAAATATAAAAAAGTGGTGTATCTTTTTAATTTAAAAGATACATCACTTTTTTGCTTCAAATTGTATCCAATTATGTAAACCGAAAACGTCACTTTGCGGCGATATCCTTGGTGGCGATCACGTTGCTTTGAAGTCCCAGCACGTTTTCGATGATGACCTGTCCGGTCACGACCGGTGCTTTGATCCGCGCACGGCGAATCTCGGCAATGACATCAAAAATGCGTTCCTTGGGAATGGCATTGTCCAGTCGGACGGACACCAGCGGGGTCTCTCCGTCCTCCACCAGCACCGAGGTGGCAACGGTGCGCATGGGCGCTGTCAGCTCCTGCCGGGCATAGGTATCGCCATTGGGGCACAGATTGCCGCTGACCGAAAGGACGCGGACGCCCTTTTCATCCTGCTCGAACTCGGCTGTCAGATCACAGCCGTTGGGGCAGACAATGCAGGTAAAATCCCTTGTCATACCACCTTCACCTCCAGATCGGCTGCACCCTGCAGCTTCTTTGCATCGATGTTCAGGTTGATCATTTCCGCCGGCAGCGCTTTTTTCATCCTGCGTGTCAGCAGCACAGTATCGCCCTGCGAGACCGTCAGGGTGCATTCCTTCATCACCTTGCGTACACGCAGGGAAAGATGAAGATCCCTCTTTCCGCTGACACGTTGGGGAATGGTATGGCCCACATTTTCACCGCAGCGGACAGCGATTTCCGCCTTGGGCAGACTGCCGTTTTTGATGTATTCGGCCGCGCCCTCCGCCAGGCTTTCCGCTTCCATGGACACAAAATCCACCAGGTCATGAACGTGCAGCACATTGCCCGCGGCAAAAATGCCGGGCACGGTGGTCTGACAAAACTCATCCACAAAAGCGCCTTTGGTTTTGGCATCCAGTTCAGCCCCCGCACCGAGGGTCAGTTCATTTTCGGGAATCAGACCGACGGACAGGATCAGTGTATCGCAGTCATAGTCCTTTTCTGTGCCGGGAATGGGCTGCATACGCTCGTCCACCGCCGCCACGGTGATGCCGGTCAGGCGCCCTTCACCGCGGATATCCGTCACGGTGTGACTCAAATACAACGGAATGCCATAATCGTTGAGGCATTGTTCAATGTTGCGGGGCAGGCCGCTGGGCGTTGGCAGCACTTCAAACACAGCCTGCACATGCGCGCCCTCCAGCGTCAGACGGCGGGCCATGATCATGCCGATATCGCCCGAACCGAGAATGACCACTTCCTTGCCGACCATACGGTTCTGCAGGTTGATATAAGCCTGCGCCACACCGGCTGTCATGACGCCGGCAGGACGGGTTCCGGGAATGGAAATAGCACCCCGGGTACGCTCACGGCAACCCATGGTCAATATGACCGCCTTCGCCTGAATCACGATCATGCCGTCCGCATGCGCGGCGGTCACCACTTTATCGGCGGATACATCGATCACCGTGGTATCGGTAATGCAGCAGATGCCGTGTTTTTGGGCTTCATCCACAAAACGTTTGGCATATTCGGGGCCGCTGAGCGTCTCCTTGAAACGAGTCAGGCCGAAGCCGTCGTGAATGCATTGCTTGAGGATACCGCCCATCTGATGCTCTCTCTCCAGAATGACGATATCCGTGATACCGAGATCGTACAGTCGGACCGCCGCGGCCAGACCGGCGGGACCGCCGCCGACGATGACAACATCCGCGTTTCTCATACGCAGTCCCTCACTTTCCCGGTAAACACATAGCCGTCCGTTTTCTGATAACGGATCTCGTCCGGTGTCACCTTCAGCTCCTGCTCGATCATTTCGGTAATACGGGTCTGGCAGTAGCCGCCCTGGCAACGTCCCATCATAGCGCGGGTTCGGTTCTTGATGCCGGTCAGTGTATGCACCCCCAGCGGATTATGGATGGCTTCCAAGATCTCGGCACGTGTTACATTCTCACAGCGGCAGAAGATCTGACCGTAATCGGGGTTCGCTTCGATGGCCGCCGTCTTTTCCTCAATGGTCATTTCATAAAATCGCTTTGCGCGCGGACGCACAGGGTCAAACCGTTCGTTTGCTTTCACTTCACGTCCCTGTGCCTTCTCGCCCTCCAGCAGGAGCTTCACTGCCCTGCGGGCCAGCGGCAGCGCGCAGGTGACGCCGGGGGATTCGATGCCCACCAGATTGACCGTGTTGGGGCATTCCTGCCTGGATTCTACGATAAAATCCAGTACCTCCCCCGTTTCGGGATTGCAGTTCTTCCAGCGGATTCCGGCAAAATTGCGGATGAAATACTCGGCACGCATCTGCTTGAACATTTTGCCGCCGTCCCGCACCAGTCCCGCCAACTGTTCACGGCGATTGGCATAATCTTCACGGCCCTCGGTGATATAGGAATCCGGGCCGACCAGCACATTGCCGTCCATGGTGGGGGTGGCATGAGTCATGAATCCGCCCTTGTCATTGGGGGCAGGATAGACGGGAATGGAAAGCTGCACACCGGCTTTTTTATCCAGCACATAATACTCGCCCTTGAAGCCACGCTGATAATAACGCGGATAGCCGAGCAGGGCGGAAATATCCGCGGCGTATGCCCCGGCGCAGTTGATGACCCAGCGCGCGGCAACCTCTTCCTTGTCGGTTTCGATCACATAACTGTCCCCCTCGCGGCGGATGGCTGTGACCTGATGCTCCAGTAAAAACTGCACGCCGTTGCGGCAGGCGTTCTCCGCCAGCGCAATGGTGTACTGCATGGGATCGAGGATGCCGGAGGACGGCGCGTACATGGCAAACTCACCGCCGGCATTGGGATCGATGCGGTTCATTTCCTCCCGGTCGATCATCCGTAGGCCTTTGACGCCGTTCTTTTCGCCGATTGCCTTGAATTTGAGGATGTTTTCCCGATCATGTTCGGTAAAACCAACCACCAGCTTTCCGGTACGGCGGAAGGGAATGTGCAGTTCGGCAGCCACACGGTCAAACTCCTGGTTGCCTTCGACTGCGCATTCCGCCTTGAGGCTGCCGGGCTTATACGTGAAACCCGCATGCAGCATACCGGTGTTGCGGCTGGAGTTGCCCGTGGCCACATCCGGTTCTTTTTCAAGCACAACAGCGGAAAGTTGCCAGCGGCTCAGTTCTCTTGCCACCGCACAGCCGATCACGCCGCCGCCGATGATTGCCACATCGTATTGTTTCATGGTCATAAGCCTTTCCTCATGCGTCAGGTAATGGGAGCGGGGTTGAAAATGCACAGATAGTTGTGCAGACGATAATGCTCGGCAAAGGACTGCTCCTTACCGCTGGCAACCGCAATGATCTTGTTGAACAGCTCGGTGCCGATATCCTGAATGGTCTTTTCACCGGTGGTGATGGGGCCGGCACTGACATCAATCAGATCGGACCACATCTCCTTCATTTCATTGCGGCTGCAGACCTTGATGACAGGAGCAGCAGCCAGATTGTAGGGCGTGCCGCGTCCGGTCATAAACACCTGCAGGCCAATGCCGCTGGCCAGCTGGCAGGGACCGCAGACGATATCACTGGCAGGGGTCGCCGCATAGATCATGCCGTGCTTGGTAGGCCGTTCCGCAGGAGACAGCACCTCCACAATGGGAGAGGAACCGCTCTTGGCAATGGAGCCCATGGCCTTTTCCACAATATTGCTCAGGCCGCCCTTTTTGTTGCCGGGAGTGGGGTTGGCGCTGCGATCCACACCGCCCTCATCCAGATACTTGTCGTACCATTTCATTTCGTTCGCCAGCTTGTCACGCACCTCGGCGCTGACGCAGCGCTCGGCAATGAAATGCACGCCGTCGCGCACCTCGGTCACTTCACTGAACATCACCGTAGCGCCGCCCTGCACCAGCATATCGGCGGCATAACCGGCAGACGGATTGGCGGAAACGCCGGAGAAGGCATCGCTGCCGCCGCACTGCATACCGATCAGCAGATCGCTGAGGGGCAGCTCTTCCCGCTGACGGGCGTTGAGTTTCTGCAGCTTCTTTTCGGCCATCTCCATGATGGCGGTCATCATGGCTTCAAAGCCCTTATGCTCCTGCAGGATCACCACGTTCTCGGGCGTGTTGTTTTCGGGACCCACCAGCATGTCGGGGGTCAGCTTTTCGCAGCCCAGACCCACCACCATCAGTTCGCCGCCGAAATTCGGGTGATGGCACAGGTTGCGCAGCGCACGGATGGGAATATACGCCTCCCGGGCATTGATGGCCACGCCGCAGCCGTAGGCATGGTTGACCGCCACCACATCATCCACATTGGGATACTTTGGCAGCAGTTCCTTGCGGATGCGCTCCACCGCCACATCCAGCACGCCCTGCACACACTGCACAGTGGTCTGAATGCCAAGGATATTGCGGGTACCGGCATAGCCGCCTTCGGGATTTTTATAGCCCCACCAGGTCTTGACAGGCGGTTCGGGCAGATCGGTACGCAGATTGGTGCCCCAGGGCATATTATCCAGTGAGGGCGAAACGGGCAGGCGCAGCATGTGCTCATTGATCCAGGAGCCCTTGGGAATTGCGTCCAGGGCATAACCCAGCGTTACACCGTAACGGATGATCTCGCCGTCCTTGGGAATGTCGCAAAGTGCCACCTTATGGCCCTGTGGAATATCCGCCAGCGTGATCACGCCGGGCATCAGCTCACTGCCCGCCGCCATGGGTTTGACCACAATGGCTACGTTGTCACGCGTATTCAGCTTGATGAAAGTCTGCATATTGATAATTCTCCTTTATCAGCAATATTCTCCTGTTTGATGGGGAATCCTGTTTCGGGGGATCGTCCATTGCTCGCATGGCTTCGGCAGGGTGTTTTTCGGGCTTTTTTGACGCATTCGCCTTCAAAAAGCCTCAAGGCATGAAACGGGAACGGGGGAGGCGTATAAAGTAACGCCTCCCCTTTAATTAAATGCCTTTTAAATTCGGAACAATGTTGGAATCCACGACCTGCCCTGTCGGAACGACACAGGCTGGAACGCACCTTCGCGCGTTCTTCGGCATTGGTTCAAACCCCTCTTCCCCATGCATATCAGCGGACCATGCAGGGCTTCTTGTTATCAAACTTCCAGCCGGGGATCAGATACTGCATGCCGATGGAGTCATCACGGCCGCCGAGGCAATGCTCATTGTACAGCGCGTTGGCCTTCTTGACCTGCTCCAGATCCACTTCGATGCCCAGACCGGGCTTCTTGGGCAGATCGATGCAGCCGTTGACGATCTGCAGGGGCTCCTTGGTCAGGCGCTCAATGCCTTCCTGCCAGATCCAGTGGGTATCGATACCGTTCATCTTGCCGGGGATGGCGGCAGCGCACTGCACAACCATGGCCAGAGAAATATCGAAGTGGTTGTTGCTGTGGCAGCCCCACATGAGGCCGAAATCGTTGCACAACTGACCCACGCGGACAGAACCGTTCATGGTCCAGAAATGGGGATCGGCCAGCGGGATATCCACAGCCTGCAGAGCGATGGTGTGGCACATCTGACGCCAGTCGGTGTTGATCATATTGGTGGCAGTGGGCATCATGGCGGCACGACGGAAGTCAGCCATCACCTCACGGCCGGAGAAGCCCTTCTCGGCGCCGCAGGGATCTTCGCAGTAAGCCAGCACCTTCTTCAGTTCGGGAGCGATCTCCAGAGCTTCTTCCAGGCTCCAGCAGCCGTTGGGATCCAGGTCAACGCGGGCTTCGGGGAACGCGGCCTTGATGGCCTGCACAGCCTTCAGCTCTTCCTTGGGAGGCAGCACGCCGCCCTTGAGCTTGAAGTCTTCGAAGCCGTACTTTTCATGGGTAGCCTTGGCCAGGGCAACGATGTGCTCGGGGTCCATGGCTTCGTTGTGGCGCAGACGGTACCAGTCGCAATCGCTGTCTTCCTCGCTCTGATAGGGCAGGTCGGTCTTCTTTCTGTCGCCCACATAGAACAGGTAGCTCAGGAAGCGAACGCTGGTGCGCTGAATGCCATCGCCCATCAGCTCGGCAGCGGGCACATCCAGATACTTGCCCAGCAGGTCCAGCAGGGGGGCTTCCACCGCGGTCACGGCATGAACGCCGACGCGCAGGTCAAAGGTCTGCAGGCCGCGCACATCGTCCTTGATGTTGCTGCTCAGCCAGGCACGGATCTTGTTCAGGGTGCTCTTGTAATCGGAGATGCGGGTACCCACCACCAGGTGCTTGATATCTTCCAGCGCCTTGGTGATCTTCTGACCGCCGGGCACTTCGCCAACGCCCAGGTTGCCGGTGGAATCTTCCAGCACAACCACGTTACGGGTAAAGAACGGAGCATGAGCGCCGCTCAGGTTCAGTTCCATACAGTCATGTCCGGCAACGGGATAGACGTCCATCTTGACAATCGTAGGAATCATGTTCATTCATCCTTTCAAATTTGTTGAAATGTATCAAACAGCACTCGGGCTGCCATTTCCTGTGTTCAGATCACGTTGGAATCGTCAATGCCATATTTTTTCATCTTCCGCCACAGCGTCGTCTTGCTCATGCCAAGCGTTTCGGCAGCCGCCTGACGGTTCCCGCTGAAGCGGCGCAATGCTGCAATGATATCAGCGGCTTCAGACACGCTGACCACCACCACCGGTTTTTCCTTTTCGCCTGCTTTTTCCGTACGCACAGCGCCGGTATCGGGCAGCTGAGACTGTACAAAAGCGGCATTGATGATCTTGTCATCAGCCATGATGACCAATTTTTCGCAAAACAGCCGAAGCTGCTCGATATTGCCCTGCCAGTAGAAGGAGTAGATCATGCGGCGCGCTTCGTTATCCGGCGCAACGTACTTATGGTATTTGGCGGAGAACTCTCCCAGAAAGCGGTCCAACAGCCCCGGCAGGTCATCCGGGCATTCCGTCAGCGAGGGAACGCGCAGCATCAGCTGACTCAGTCGGCTGTACAGTGTCTCCAGGAAACGTCCTTCCCGCACACACTCCGACAGGCTGCGGACGGACGTACAGATCAATCGAACATCCATGGGCAGCATGGCATGACCGTCGGGGGCGGGAACACAATGGCTCTCCAGCAGCATCAGCAATTGATACTGGCAGGTCGGGCACAGCTGATCGACATTTTCGATCAGCAACGTACCGGTATGCGCCAGCGTTACAGCACCGCGTCCTTCGGTCCGCTCATCACGTCCCAGCAATGCCTTCTGCTGCATTTCAGCGCTCAGTGCGCCGCAGTTGACGGTAACAAAGGGCCTGTCATTGCGCAGGCTGAAGTTATGGATGCATTCGGCAAAGAGGCGTTTCCCCGTGCCATGCTCTCCCTCGATCAGAACGGGAAGATCATAACGTGCATAGCGCATCGCCAGTTCACGGGCTTCCGTCATGGCAGGGGCCAGCGTTCTGATATCATCAAACACCGCGGATGCCTTGTACGCCGCTGTCATAAAATTGCTGCGTCGTACAGTCTCCTCCATCTTTTCGATGCGTTTGAAATCCTGCATCGTCAGCAGGTAAGAGATATATTCGGTATCGGCATTGATGACCGCCAGGTTGGCCATGAAGGCCACGGAATCCGTCCGGACCGTACAGCCGTACACATTCCGCTTTTCACGCATTGCCGCGTTGATAGGGTGCTCGGCTGCCGCCAGATCCAGCAGATCGGCAATGTTCTTACTCTGCAGCGCCTTGACTGACAGGGAAAACTGCTTTTCCGCCATGTAATTGGCATAGCGGATATGACCGTTTGCTTCCAGCTGCAGCACCACATCCATCGAATAGTCCAGATAGGCTGAAAACTCTTCTGCCCGGCGCTTTTCGATCTCAATGGCGTACAGAATATGCTTGGCCGCCGAGATCGCCGTATCAATGGTATCCCGGGTCGAACTGAGGAAGACCCCGGCTACATGCAGACGCGCCGCAGCTTCCATGGCGATTTCACCGCCGATAATGACCTCAGCGCCATCCGCGCAGGCTTTTTCCACCGCCTCGGGAATCTCCCGGCTGTAAGAAACATAGCCAACCGTCAGATCGATGCCGATGATATCCGCCAGCGTGTCGGTCTCGCTGAACATGTTATGAAAACCGATCAGTGCCACCTTGGGCCGTGTCTTGCCGGAGATCCTTCGAGCCTCTTTGAACAGCACCGCCAGGTTCTGTCCGGAAAGAACGATCTCCACCAATGGAATATCCATGTTGCGCCGAAGTGTCTCAGCCTGGGAACCGCGGGCAATGGCCACAAGCGCGCCGTTTTGTCTTTCCGCCCGCGCGATATCCAGCACATGCGCACTGGATGTCAGCCGTACAGTAGCATCGATACCGCGTGCCGCCACAACAGATTCCGCCTGCAGCAGCATATCATGTGTCGGTACACAGACCAGCAGCTTTGCCATGCCCTCTCCCTCCTTGGATGATTCTTCTTGCAAACAATGGGAACGAGTCCCGTAAAAAACCCGTCCCCATTGTCATTCATGTATGATTAGCCGCGGGTGATTTCGGTGTTGGCCATCTTCTCGTACACCTTGGCAATGGCGCTGTGATCATCGGCGCCGCAGCCATCGGCATGCAGGATCTTCATCATCTCAAACACCTGGTTGGTCAGCGGGATGGGAGAATCGCAGGTCTTGGCGGCTTCCATCACGTTGTTCAGGTCCTTGATGTGCAGATCAATACGGAAACCGGGCTTGAAATTGCGGTCCATGATCATGGGAGCCTTGGCATCCATGACGGTGGAGCCGGCCAGACCGCCGCGGATGGCCTTGTAAATCAGCTCGGGATCCACGCCGGCCTTCTTGCCCAGCATCAGCGCTTCGGAAACAGCGGCGATGTTGACCGCCACCACGATCTGGTTGCACAGCTTGGTCACGTTGCCGGCGCCGATGTTGCCGCAGTACACCACGCTGGAGCCCATGGCCTTCAGCACGTCAGCATACTTGTCGAAAACTTCCTTCTTGCCGCCGACCATGAAAGCCAGGGTGCCGTCCACAGCCTTGGGCTGACCGCCGGACACGGGAGCATCCAGCATTTCGATGCCGTACTCGGCCAGCTTGGCAGCGATCTCGCGGGAAGCATCGGGATTGATGGAAGAGCAGTCGATAAACACGGCTTCCTTGGGCATCTTCTCCGCCAGCTTGTCATTCTCCAGCATCACGGACTTGACATGGGGGCTGTTGGGCAGCATGGTCATGACGACATCCACGCCCTCGGCCGTCTCGGCAGAAGAAGCGCACACAGTGGCGCCGGCAGCGGCCATTTCTTCCAGGACGGCGGTGTTACGGTCAAAAACGCGCAGCGCATGGCCGGCCTTCAGCAGGTTCATCGCCATGGGCTTGCCCATGATTCCCAGTCCGATAAATGCGATTTTCATTGTTGGTTCCTCCTTAGATTGTAGGTCAGATGATTTGGATAAGCCAGGTAATCACAGGAACCGTGACTACGCTGAGCAGGGTCGATACACTTACACACGCTGAGGCAAAGACATAGTCTCCGCCATAGCGTTCCGCCATTGCAGCTGTATTGGACGCAACAGGCATAGCCAGCAGGATGACACAAATATTCATCGTCAGCTGATCCACCTGCAGCAGTTTCAATACGAACGCAATCAGCATCGGAAAAGCAATCAAACGCAGGAAGCTTGTCAGCAGTACGGAAGGCTCGAGCAGCATCTTGAAATCCATGCTCGCCAGCGTAGCACCGATCAGGATCATGGACAGCGGACCTGTCATGGCTCCCAGTTTGTTGATCGCCGTTCCAAATGGGGCAGGAATGATCCAGCCGGTCGCCATCAGAATGGCACCGATATAGATCATCACTACCATGGGATTGAGCAGTACATTTTTGACCCAGCCGCCCTTTTGCGGTTTCACAAAGAAACCAAGGCCGACCGTCCACTGCATAATGCGGGGAGGGATCAAATACATATTGCCCAGAAACACACCGGCTTCCGGAAACACCAGTTCCAGAATCGGCAATCCTGCGTTGCCGGCATTGGAGAACATGCTGGAGTACATCAGTACCTTCCGTTTGCCCTCCGGCTGCTTTCTCCACAGGAATGCACCGATCAGCCAGGTGATCAGACAGCCAAACAAGGCAATTGCCATCACCGCTACCGAGGCAGCCAGCTGCTCCTTCGCCGTGCCCTTGTTAAAGGCGTTCAGCACCATCATGGGCATGGCCACATCCATCAGCAGCCGCACAAGTACCTGTCGGTTATCTTCCCGGATGATCTTCAGTTTGGCAATGATGAACCCGCATAACATATACAGGAACATCAGTGCCTGTGTGTCGATCATCCGACTGATAATATCGGTCACAGCAGACCCATCTCCGTCAGGGTGCCGCGCAGCTTGGCACGCTGCTCATCAGACAGGGGCTGAATGGGCTTGACGCAGTCGCCGCAGTCATGGCCGATCATCTTCAGGGCTTCCTTCAGCACAACGGGGAAGGTGCCCATGTTGGTGGCAATGCGCAGAGCGGAGAAGCGGAACTGAGCATCCAGAGCAGCCTTGTAATCGCCCTTGACGAAGTTCTCGTAAATATCCACAGCAATGCGGGGAGCCACGTTGGCGCAGCTGGCGATGGCACCGGAAGCACCATAGTGCAGACCGGCCAGGATCAGGGTATCGCGGCCCATCATGACGTGGAACTTCTTGTCCATGCCGCGGGTCAGGCGCAGATACTCTTCGCTGTTGGTCATATCACCGGTGGAGTCCTTCACACCGATGATGTTTTCCACTTCAGCCAGCTTGGCCACGGTGGCGGGCTCAACCGTCACGTTGGTCTTGGGCTTGTTGTTGTAGATGATGATGGGCAGGCTGGTCTCAGAAGCCACACCGCGATAGTACTCAGCCACTTCGTACTGGGTCTGGCTGACAAACATGGGAGTCAGCACGCTCAGGGCATCAATGCCGCCCACGCTTTCGACAGCCTTGGCGATCTTGGCAGCACCCGCGGTGGTGATGTCGTTGGCACCGGCATAAATGTCCATACGGCCCTTCACGGCATCCTTGGTCACTTCCAGAACGTTCTTGTAGAAGCCCAGATCGAAGGCATAGAATTCACCGGTCGTTCCGAAGGGGAACACACCGTGAATACCGTTATCCGCGAGATAATCAATCAAACCGCGGTAGGCCTTCTCGTCAAACTTACCATCGCTGGTAAGAGGGGTTACGATCGGCACCACAATGCCCTTGGGGTTAAAGCTCATTGTTTTCTCTCCTTTTTCTGCGGCAGTCACGGTGTAGTGAGCTTGCCTTGTTGATCCAAAGTTATATCTTCAGGCACATAAAGTGCCGTAAGATCGAATCCTTGTCCTGCACGACATTGATCAGGAATCTGTCAGGGTATCATGCGAAGAACAAACTCATGTGTGATGTCCCGCTTTCAGGCGCATCTTTATCCTTTATTCTTCAACACGGTCGCCGTCATTCCGGACAAAACTCGAATCAATCTCCATTTGCATACGGTATTTAGCCACCGTACGCCGCGAAAGCTTGATTCCCTTGCTTTCAAGCATTTCGGCAATCACTCTGTCGGATACCTTGCCATTTTCACGGCAGATCTGACGGATGATCTCCTTGACTCTCGCAGCCGATTCCCCGCCGGAAACCTCTTTCTGGAAAAAGAAGCTGAGCGGATAGGTGCCACGGGAGCAATAGAGATACTTGTTCTGAATCGCACGGTAGAGCGTACTGACATGCACACCGATCTCCTTGGCGGCGTCATTCACGCTCAGCGGCAGCAGGTCGTAATGTCCCAGAAAGAATGCCCTCTGCTCCCTTACAATGATCTTTGCCACTTTTTCCATCGTCGTCTGTCGGGTCTCAATGGCATAGATCATCTGGGAAGCATTGTTCATCATGCTGCGGGCATAGTCCTTTTCCTCCCCGGTCAGCGTTTCGGAAAAGCGGCGGAAGTTTTCATCCATCCGCACAACGGGATAATAATCATTGTGGAATTGAATGATGATCTGATCGCTCTCCCCCGCTTCCACAGAAAACTCCGGCATCACATACCGTACTTCCTCTTCCCGAAGAGAGCAGGGCGCGGGGGTCAGTGTTTTGATGGTTTCCACGCAGCGCTTGATGTGCGCGGGCGTAGCTCCTGTTTCCTGTGCGATCAGACGAAGGTTTCCTTTGCTGATCTCCAACAGATACATCCGCACCAGCTCGTAGCAGAGCGGATCGGTGTCCTCGCGGGCGCGCAGCTGCAACTCCAGGCATTCTTCCACATCTCGTGCGCCAATGCCCGGTGGTTCCAGAGACTGCACAGCCGCCAGGGCACGCTTGGCAGTTTCTTTGCTGATGCCGGCTTCCGCTGCGAACTCATCCATTTCCTGAACAAAGTACCCACGCGGAGTCAGCAGATGCAGCATGCTGACGGCGGCACGCTGTGTCGTCTGATCCAGACCGCTCAGGCGAAGCTGCGCCTACAGTTCCTTGAGCGTGCTGTGGCGGTCAGGCTGCACCTCGATGGAGGGCATTTCGCCGCCGCGCCCGCCTCGGAAGCGGGTCTTGACCGCCATCGCATAGTCCTGTGCCGATTTGGACGGCGGAATATATTCCAGTGCGGGGTTTTCCTGAATGGCCTTCTGCATTTCATTGCTGAGGCCATCCAGATCCAGTGAGAGGAGATGGATCACCGTCTGAAGGCTTTGTGACAGCTTTTGCGTTTGCTGTACTTCAAGCCTGTTCTCAGGCATGTGACCATCTCCTTTCACGGATCAATTGATCAATCAGTTAGCAGCCTTGGCAGCAGCCTTCTTGGCCTTGGCTTTCGCGCGGATGGGCTTGGTCGCAGCCATCAGCAGAACAATAGCGGCAACAGCCAGGAACACCACAGCGATGGGAGACTGCACGAAAGGCAGGAAGCTGCCCTTGGTGCGGATCATGCCACGGCGATAGTTGGATTCAGCCAGCGGTCCAAGGATGAAGCCCAGAATGAAGGGGGTGCTGGGGATGTCAAACTTCTTGAAGCCAAAGCCCAGAGCACCGAAGATCAGGCAGGCATACACCTGAGTCATGTTATTCTTCAGAGCGTAAGCGCCGATGCCGCACAGCACGAAGATGCAGGGCAGCAGAATGTACTTCGGAATGGTCAGCAGCTTAACGAACACACGCAGACCGAAGAATTCCATGAACAGCATGATGACAGAGCAGACCAGCATGGCGGCGAAAATGCCGTACACAACCTGAGCCTGGTTCTGGAAGAGCAGCGGTCCAGGGGTGAGGCCATGCAGGGTCAGAGCGCCCAGCAGCATGGCGGTGGTGGTATCGCCGGGGATACCGAGGGTCAGCAGGGGCACCATGGCGCCGCCGATGGTGGCGTTGTTGGCGGTTTCGGAAGCAACCAGACCGTCGATACGGCCGGTACCAAACTCTTCGGGATGCTTATCGCTGTTCTTGGCAACGGTGTAGGCCAGAACGTTGGAGGTACCGCCGCCAATGCCGGGCAGGATACCGATACCCATACCGATGATACCGGAGCGGATGCAGTTGACCATCTGGCCCCAGAATTCCTTCATGCTGAAGCCGAAGCCCTTGATGCCCTTCATGGAAGGCTGAGCCATCAGCTCGCCGGCGGGCTGGCGGCTTTCCTGAGCGGCAGAGATGATCTCGCCGACTGCGAAGAGACCGATCATGACGGCCAGCATATCGAAGCCGCCCTTCAGGCTGGCAATGTCAAAGGTGAAACGCGGCACGCCCTCGATGCTGTCGGTACCGACAGTGGAGAACATGAAACCGATCACACCGGACATAACGCCCTTGACCACGTTACCGCTGGACAGAGTGGCGATCATGGTAAGGGAGAAAATGGCGATGGAGAAGAACTCGTACTGACCAAAGTTCAGGGCGACCTTGGCGATTTCGGGGGCAATGAACATCAGCAGCAGGGTGGAGAACACGGTACCGATGAAGCTGAACACAACGCCGACGCCCAGAGCCTTGGCAGCCTGACCCTTCTTAACGAGGGGATGACCATCAAAGCAGGTGGCCACGGAAGAAGGAGTACCGGGGATGTGCAGCAGGATGGCGGAGATCAGACCGCCGGAGATAGCGCCGATGAACAGTGCCATCAGCAGTGTCATGGCGTCAGTAGAAGCCATGGCGTAGGTAACAGGCAGGAACAGAGCGATGGCCATCGTGGCGGACAGTCCGGGCAGAGCACCGAACACGATACCGACAGCAACGCCGACAAACATCAGGAAGATTCCGGTAGGCGTCAGAACCGTGCCGAAACCTGCACCGATCAGTTGCAGAGTGGACATGTAGTAATCTCCTTTCTACCTATCTTATTAGAAGCCGAGCAGGCTCTCGATGATGCCGCGGGGCAGCAGCTGGGTCAGACCAACGCGGAAGGCCACAAACACCAGCGCGGTGAACACCACGGCGATGATGCCGAACAGCACATAGTTTCTCTTTTCCTTGGGAGCCATGACCAGCATCTGCAGGAACAGATAAATGATGGTGGACAGGCAGAAGCCCAGTTCAGGCAGCAGCATGATGTAGCCGACGATGCACGCGAAGGTGAGCACCACAGCCAGGGTACCGGCTTTATCAAAAGCCTCCTTGGGCTGATTCTTCATCTTCTTCAGCTTCAGAACGCCCTGGATCAGGCACAGGAGACCCAGAACCATCAGCAGGATGCCAAGCAGGGTGGGGATGATACGGGCACCCGCATAATCTGCGAAGCTCTTGTTGATCTTCAGAATCCTGATCTGCTGGGCGAAATAGGTGTAAACACCGCCGAACGCCAGCATCGCGATGCCAAGGATGATATCCTTGCACTTCTTGAAAGACATACGTTTCCTCCTCCATAATGGATTTTATATTTACTGCATGCGAATATCGTGCCAACTTCAGCTTAGCAAATGAACAAGATGCAAAAAGAAGAATAATTTTCCCTTGTTTTCAGTGCAAACACACATTTCACCGTCATGTAAAAGCTCTGTAATTTCTCCGTAATATTTCATCATTTTGTTTCATTTGTTACATTCGATTTCATGTTCCATGATATTTCATATTGAAACGCAATTTGATTTCACTATGTAATCTTTTGTAGTATCTGGCTCTGCTTTGCACATCCACGACACAATCGCTCTTCATAAATGATCCGCAAAACGCCAAATCTATTTTTTTATTGCCCATTTTTCCAGGTTGGCACAGCATTCGCATATACAGATATACAAAGGCCCTTTGGCCTAAAATAAAAGGAGGAAACCTCTATGAAGAAGTTCTTCGCTGCTCTTCTCGTGATGGCCATGCTGCTGTGCAGCGTGTCCGCTCTCGCCGAATGGCCCGAGCGCGCCATCGAACTCATCGTCCCCGCCAACCCCGGTGGAGATACCGACGCCAACGCCCGTGCTCTGGCCGCTGCTCTGAATCAGGAGTATGGCTGGAACGTGATCGTGTCCAACATGAACGGCGGCTCCGGCGCCGTGGCCTTCGAAGACCTGATGGGCAACCCCGACCCCGGCTACCGCTTTGTGTTCTATCATTCCGGCGCCTGCACCACTGAGCTGATGGAAGTGTACACCTTCTCCGTGTGCGAAGCCTTCAAGCTGGTTGGCATGCCCATCCTGGACTTCACCAGCGCCTTCCTGATCAATACCAACAACACCAAGTTCAACGACATCCCCTCCCTGGTGGAATACATGAAGGCTCACCCCGGTGAGGTTTCCTTCGCCACCGAGCTGGGCAACTTTACTCACCTGCACGCTCTGGCCTTCCAGGCTGCCGCCGGTGTTGAATTCGCCATCGAAGACCATGGCACCGCTTCCCAGAAGATCGTTGACCTGCTGGGCGACCGCGTTGACGTGATCGATACCCAGGCCGGTCTGGGCACCATCAAGGACAACATGGCTGCCGGCAACATGATCTGCCTGGCCATCATGGCTCAGGAAGCTCTGGCTGCCGCTCCCGAACTGCACACCTTCACCGAGTACGGCTATGATGTCGTGTTCCCCAAGTTCTTCTACGTTGCCGCTCCCAACGAGTGCCCCGACGAGATCGTTGATGCCTTCAACGCCAAGCTGGCCACCGTTATCGAGAACGCCGACCTGAACGCCTTCGCCGATGCCGCTTACCTGTCTCTGACCTCCATGTCTCCCGCCGAGACTGAGGCTTACTACACCGAGCAGATGGGCATCTACGAGTCCTACCTGGCCGACTTCCTGGGCGACTGATTTTAAAACTTAACCTGAAGGGGTGCGGCGCAGTTCGTGCGCCGTACCCCTTCCCCATACCCCAAATCACCTTTCGGGCTATCTTTCACATGCACTCAGCCGTCACAGTAGCATGCTGTAACGCGTATTTCCATCATAGTTTCGATTGATTTCGGAGGTTGCACTTATGAAACGTTTTACCGCTCTGCTGCTCAGCCTGCTGTTGCTCTTCTCCTGCATGGTGCCCGCTTCCGCGGCCCGCATGATGCAGACCTTTTCCAACGAATACTTCCAGATCTATCTCCCCGGCGACTGGGTCATTGACCTTTCCAGTGTAGCTGATTACTACGGCAAGCTGGATCTCGGCTTTGCCTATTCCGGGGATAAGACGATGCTTCTGGAGGCCTACCTGAATTTTTACAGTGAATGGGCGCAGGATTCCCTGTGGATCAATGACGCCTCCTTCGAGGACTATATCATCGTCCTGATGGACGATTTCAAGGATGAGTCCCCCGAAATGCTTTCCAAGTTCTACGCCGGCAAATACCCGGGCGCGCTGCTGAAGCTGACCGGCGATTATGGCACCTACCTTTTCGGTGAGATCATGATCAACGCCTATGCCTACAGCTTCTATTTCTATCTTCTCAACGAGGATGACACCGTCAATTCCAACATCACGCAGGATGAGATCGAACTTTTCCAGAGCATTCTGGAAACCTTTATTCCCTCCAACACTGTTGCCAGTGCAAACGCAAACTGATTTCAGCGCGTCAAACAGGGGCTGCCGCCGGCAGTCCTTTTTTTAATGTTTCAAAAAGAATTTTTCATTTTGAAATGGTTTCAGAATAAAAATGCAAGATTTCAACTTGAAATACTATTCATAATTTGTTATAATCGCGTTGCAAGTGAGGTTAAAAAATTATGATTCGTATTGCCTTTGTAATGCCCGACCCCACCATGGTTGAAGTCGTACACAGCGCATGGGCGCTTCATGATAAAATTTTCGGCAAAAGTCCCGACCTGACCTATACTGTCGACTGCGAGATTCAGCCGGCAGCAGTTGTTGACCGTCATTTCAACGCGGATGTCATCGTCAGCCGCGGCGGTACAGCCGCCAGCCTCAAAGCAGCCAACATTCTCATTCCCGTGGTGGAGATCCCCATCACCAGCGCGGATATTATTTTTTCCATTCAAAAAGCCATTAAAAAGCACGGCGAAATGGCCGTGGGCATCGTCGGTACCCCGAACACGGTTCGCGGATCCTATTTTCTGCAGCGCCGTTTTCCCTTCTCGGTCAAAGCCTATCCCACCGCCAGTATCAACATCCGCGATCTGATCGATGGTATGGAACGGGCCGTAGCCGATGGTGCGCAGCTCATTCTTGCCGGTCACAACACCTGTCATTACTGTGAGGAACACGGCATCCCCGCCGGTCTGATCGAATCCTCCATCGAATCTGTCTTCCTTGCCATTACCGAAGCTAAGCGCAGCGCCAACGTCGCGCAGGTAGAAAAGGAAAACAGCCTGATGTTCCGCAGTGTGGTTGAACACGCCATGGAAGGCATCATCGCCGTGGATAAGAACAACATCATCCGCACCTTCAACACTGCAGCCGGCACCCTTCTGAACCGAAAACCCGAGGACATGATCGGGCAGTCCGTTGAAAAAGCGCTGCAAGCCGGCCGCTTCAACGCCCTCCTCTGTTCCCCTCAGCCTTTTACCAATGAGATCGTTCGCATGGGCGGTGACAATTTTGTTTTGAACAGCACCCCCATGGTCTACGAAAACGAACGCCTTGGCACCCTGGTCACCTTCCAGGCTGCTCAGAGCATCACCAACGCCGAGAGCCGTCTGCGTGACCATCTGCGCATCAGCGGTCACATTGCGCGTTATCACTTCAGCGATATTCTGGGTGACAGCTACGCTCTTCGCATGGCCATCCGTCAGGCGCAGCGCTTTGCCCGCGTGGACAGCAACATCCTCCTCTTTGGCGAGACCGGTACCGGCAAAGAACTGTTCGCCCAATCCATCCACAACGAAAGCGATCGTGCAGCAGGCCCCTTCGTTGCCGTCAACTGTGCCGCCATTCCTGAAAACCTGATGGAAAGCGAATTGTTCGGCTACGAGGCCGGCGCCTTCACCGGCGCCAACAAGAGCGGTAAACCCGGCCTTTTTGAAACCGCGCACGAAGGCACCATCTTTCTCGATGAAGTCAGCGAGATTCCCATGGCGCTGCAAAGCCGCCTGCTTCGTGTCATTCAGGAGCGCGAGGTTCGTCGAATCGGCGCCAACCGTGTCATTCCCATCAATGTACGCATCATCTGCGCCACCAACCGCGACCTGCCGGAAATGATCCGTCAGAACCGTTTCCGCGAGGATCTGTATTACCGCCTTAAGGTACTCAGCGTACAGCTGCCGCCGCTCCGCGCGCGCAATGATGATGTAGCCCTCATCATGCGCCACTATCTGACCTACTACACCAACAAATTCGGCAAAATGCCCGTCACACTGACCGGCGAAGCACTGGAGTGCATTCGTCATTACGACTGGCCCGGCAATGTCCGTGAGATCCGCAACATCAGCGAGCAGCTTGCCGTTTTGTGTGAAAACGACAAGATCACCGCCGAAGATGTGGAGGCGGTGCTCCCTCTGGCCCATATCACTCCGAAAGCGGCGGCTGTTGCCGTACCTCCCTCCCCCGACGGCAGCCTCAGCGGTCTGCAGAAGCGGCAGATTGCCGAGGTGCTGGCCCGTGCCGGCAGCCGCAAAGAAGCCGCATAGATCCTTGGCATCAGCAAAACCACCCTGTGGCGAAAATGCCGTGAGTTTGGTCTGGACTGACTCCCCGTTTCTTGACATCCCCCGCAAAAGGTGTATAATGAATGATTGAAACGCGTCTGAACGCGTTATCCTGATAATTTGAGGAAAGCTATGAGCGAGAATTGTACGCATGACTGCTCTACCTGCTCGGCCAACTGTGCCTCCCGCGAGCCGCAGGAT
>JAZRWA010000050.1:0-31395 GCA_045599485.1 Clostridia bacterium
ATAATTGGTGCTGGCAACAGCCCCTTTTGCGATGGCGTATTCGGTAGGCTGCACGCGTACAATGCTGTTTTCGGTTTCACCATATGCCACGCCAAAGTAATCATTGGCTTCGGTTGAACTCAGCAGAAAGATACGGTCCTCCGTATCATTACCGCCTTTGGTTTTGTGAGTGGAAGAAGAAACCGCAGTAAAATCGAATAACTGTCCGGGACCGTTATCCACGGATGTGAGCAGGATGAGCTTCTGTTCTTCCTCCGTGAAGGCAGCGGCAAAGAAATCCTCATTCAGCCAGGTGCGCAGCGTGCAGGTTTCCCATGTCTCATTGGCGTAACGGGACCGGCTGTTGTTGTATGGCGTGACATCCAGTCCCAAACGGCTGATGACAAGCGCCTTATCCTCCCGGAGATCAAGTACGATCCATTCGATGGGGGTGCTGTCAGTACCATCCGCGGTTTGGGAATAGTGACCAAAGGTGAGGATACTGTCATCGGCGGCTTCGGCTTGAACGGTACCGATGTTCAGCAGGCACAGGGCAAGCAGGGGAAGAAGAATGACCGAAAAGATTTTTTTCATGTGATGAGACCTTTCTGATCATTATAAATTCAGCAGCACCAGCGCGGCGGCAATGATCGCCATGGCGCCCCACTGGCGGCGGCTGAGACGCTCACGGAAGACAAGCGCGCCGATGAGTGATGTCACGGCGATGACACCGGCGCTGAAGCAGGGATAGGCAATGACCGCGGGCAGGCTGTTCAGTGAAGCCAGCAGGAAACGGGTACTGAAGTAATTGGGCACGGCGATGAGGATGCCGTCGATCACATCCCATTTGCTGATGGGACTGCGGCGCATAAGGCATACAAGCGCGCACAGGACGAGCGCGGAACCGAAGGTGATCAGCAGAAACAGGCTGTTCAGCTCGGTATTGCCCAGCTGCTCATGCACCTTGGACATACCGTCCGCCATACCGCCGCCCACAAGGAGCAGCAGCAGCCCGGGCAGACTCTGCACGGTCGTTTTTTGCTTGGATTGACCGTTCATCAGCAATACAGCGGCAACAGTGAGCACAAGTCCCGCGCCGCGGGAAAGATTCAGCACATCGCCGAAAAAGATCAGCGACAACAACGTGGGGACCAGTACGCCCAGCTTCATGAACGTGGAAGAAAGGATAACGCCGTTGTGCGTAACGTTCCACTGCAGCAGCATGAAAGCCCCCAGATACAGCGCGCCGTTGATAAGCCCCAGCGAGAGTGTGATGCCAAAGCCATCCGCAGGCGTGAAGGAGGTGAACAGCGCCGCCAGCACGGTGCACATCATGTAGTTGCACAGCAGCATCGAAACACGTCCCTTGCCGTGGCGTTCGCTCAGCCGCATCAGGACGGAGATGAGGGTGCTCATCAGCACCGCAACGATCAAGTTCAGCATGTACGTAAGCCCTCCGAATAAAGTGCGTAAAAATAATAACACCTTTGCACAAATGATGCAACATCTGTACAAAGGTGCCATGGGCAGCGATCAACGCGGCCCTTTTCCGAAGGAAGAACGGGAGAACCCCCTTCTCCGCTTGGAAAGGGAGGTTCCCCCGAAAAGAGAAACGATTATTCAGCAGCCTGCTCCAGGCACAGGGCGACAGCGTCCATGATGCGGCCGGAGGTCAGGGTGGCAGAGGAATAGATATCCACATCGGGGCTGTTGGCAGCCACGATATCCTGCGGGATCTTTTCAAGAGCAGTAGCGGCGATGACCATGGTCTCGTGGGCTTCCACGATCTCCACATTGGCGATCTTGCCTTCGGCGACAACGACCTTCACGGTCATCTTGCCTTCCTGACCGCTGACGGTGGCGGTGTATTCGCCGTCCTTCAGGGCCTTGCTCATGTCGAAGCGGGCTTCGGAATCC
This sequence comes from Clostridia bacterium, assembly GCA_045599485.1. Lineage (GTDB taxonomy): Bacteria > Bacillota > Clostridia > Christensenellales > Aristaeellaceae > SFMI01. The sequence continues at coordinate 1,897 of JAZRWA010000050.1, forward strand.
GCTTCGGGCTTGGCAAACATTTCAGCGGTGATGGTGGTGGACTTTTCCTTGGCCACATAACCGGTAGCGGGTTCGTTGTTCATGGCAGCGCGGGCGGCCAGACGACCGAACACGATGGGGCCCATGACGCCGGTACCGCCGGAGACGAACTTGCCCCAGATGCCGCCCACGCACTCGCCGGCAGCATACAGACCGGGAATGGCTTCGCCGGCGGTATCCAGCACCTGACCATCCACGTTGACGGTGACACCGCCCAGAGTCATGACGACCAAGGCCTTCAGGGCGATGGCATAGTACTTATCGCCTTCGATCTTGTTGATGGCAGCGCAGTAGGAGGGATTGTTCTTGATGGCGTCCTCGGTGTATTCACGGCCGAACTCATCGGGTTCGCCGGATTCCACATGGGCGTTGTAATCGGCAATGGTAGCCTTCAGGTTTTCAGCGGGGATGCCCAGCTTGTCAGCCAGCTCTTCGATGGAATCGGCAGAGATGACGGCATCGCTGTAGGTCTTGCCGGGGGCATAGTAGAAGTTCCAGAACACAGAGGAGCCCAGCGCTTCGGTATCGGCAATGATCTTATCGGTGAAGATATCATACTGCACGGCGTTGGTCTGCTCTTCCAGGGTCACTTCGCGGGCAACCACGTCAGCGTCGTTTTCGTTGGCGAAGCGGAAGCCTTCCTGATTGACGGAGATGGCGCCGGCCTTCCACATGTAGGAGGAAGCGATCACGCCGATGCCGGGGGCCGTTTCATGACCCATGGGGAAGGTGGGAATGTAGGTCATCGCGGTGGGATCGATGTAGGCGCCGGCTTCCTGCATCATGTAGATGCCGTAGCCGTCAGAGGCGGTGGCGCCGCCCAGCACATAGTTGGCGCCGTTCTTGGCGAAGGCGGACATCATGGTGGGGTTGCCGGAGTAGCCGCCGGTGGCCATGATAACGGCCTTCTTGGCGGTGTAGCGCACGGTATCGCCGTTGGCGTCGGTAGCGACCACGGTCAGCACCTGGCCCTGCTCATTGGCTTCCAGAGCGGTGGCAGTGGTGTTGAAATCGATGGTTACGCCGGCGTAGGGTTCGGTCGCCAGCACGGCATCCAGGATCTCATGGGCAGCGCTCTTGTAGTTGGCGCGGTCCTTGGCAGAGGGCTTGTAGGTACGGGCGATGGTGTACAGCTGATGTTCGGGAGCGAACACGGCGTGCACAGAGTACTCGCTCAGGCCGTTGTCCCACAGCCACTGGATGGTGTCGGTGTCTTCTTCCACGTAGGCACGGATCAGCTCTTCGTTGCCCAGCTGGGCGCCGTTGGCCAGAATATCCTGCACGTAGCATTCCTTGGTATCCACGATGCCGTCGAGCTCCTGAATGATGGTCTCGGCGCCGGACATGGAACCGGAGGTGAAGTTGAGGGAGCCGCCGGTGCGGCCGGTCTTTTCAAGGATGATGACGCTTTCGGCACCGTCGTTGATGGCTTCGATGGCAGCAGCCATACCGCCGCCGCCGGCACCGACGATGATGATGTCGGCGGTCTTGACGGCGTCTTCAGCCAGAACAACGCCGCAGCAGGACAGCAGCATCGTCACGGTCAGCAGGATCGCGAGAAACTTTTTCATGGGTTTTCCTCCCTGATATGGATTTGTCCCAACGGGACATTAATACAGATATAATTATATCGATAATGTTTTTTCATGTCAAGTACAAACAAAAAACATTACAACCTGTTGACAATGGTCAGATTTCGTGATTTAATAACATCACAAACCGATGAAGAAGACGAGTACATCCCTTAAACAATCCCAAAGAGAGCCGCGGATGGTGAAATCGCGGCGGATGGTACCGGATGGAATGGACTTCCGAGGGCGACCCGAACGAACGCCGGTTCAAGTAGGCAAGCCGGAGATGATCTCTCCGTTAACAACAGTCGGCATATGAAAGTATGTCTGAGGCGGACGCCGCAAGGCGTCAAGCGGGGTGGCACCGCAGGAAGATTACAGTGATCGATCCTGTCCCGGCAAGAAATTGTCCGGGACAGGTTTTTTATATGCAGGAGGTCAAAAAGATGAAACAGAAGCGATGGCGCTGCCGCGCCGAATGATGATTGCGTGAAGATCCCTCATTCCTCTTGAACTCAGCAAAACAAACCATACTATGAATGAAAGAAAGGAAAATCACCATGAAAAAGTTTTTTGCTCTTCTCGTCGCCGTTATGATGCTCCTCTCCGCCGCTTCCTTCTCCGTTGCCGAAGAAAAGACCTTTAAGATCGGTATCTGCAATTACGTTTCCGACGCCTCCCTGAATCAGATTGTGGAAAACATCGAAGCCCAGCTGGCGGACATCACCGCCGCGACGGGCGTCAAGTTCGAAGTGATGTATGATAACTGCGAAGCCAACAGCGCCACCTTGCAGCTGATCGTCACCAAGTTCATCAGCGCCGGTGTGGACCTGATGATCGGTGTTGCCACCCCCGTGGCCATCGTGATGCAGGGTGCTACAGAAGATAACCAGATCCCCGTGGTGTTCGCCGCCGTGTCCGACCCGCTGGGCTGCGGTCTGGTCGAGACCCTTGCAGCACCCGGCGCCAACGTAACCGGCACCTCCGACTATCTGGATACCAACGCCGTCATGAACCTGATCTTTGCCGCCGATCCCGAGGCCGATATGATCGCCCTGCTGTATGATGTGGGTCAGGATTCCTCCGCCGCCGCCATCGCCGACGCCAAGGCTTACCTGACCGCCAAGGGCGTGCAGTACAAGGAATACACCGGCACCAACCCCTCCGAGGTCCTGCAGGCCGCCCAGGCCATTGCCGCCGATCAGTGCGACGCCGTCTTCACCCCCTCTGACAACACCGTCATGAACGCCGAACTGAGCATTTACGAAGTGCTGGCCGAAGCCGGCATTCCCCACTACACCGGTGCTGACTCCTTCGCCCTGAACGGCGCTTTCCTGGGCTACGGCGTGGACTACGCCAACCTGGGCCGCTGCACCGCCGACCTGGCCGCCGAGATCCTGGTGGAAGGCAAGGCCCCCGCTGAAGTGCCCGTCATGACCTTCGACAACGGCACCGCCACCATCAATACCGAGATCTGCGCCGAGCTGGGCATCGATTTTGACACCGTGTCCGCCGCTTTTGCTCCCTACTGCACCGCCATCAAGACCATCGTGACCGCCGAAAGCTTCGGCGACGTGCAGTAACTTACACGCGCTTTTCAAGGGCGTCGGGTCACCGGCGCCCTTCCCTTTCTGTAAAGACCCTGAAAAGGAGCCCGAACCATGACGATCTCCGCGATCCTCTCTTTGGGACAGACCTCGCTGGAGCTGGGGCTGATCGAAGCCCTGACCGTGTTGGCGCTGTTCCTCAGCTATTCCATGCTGAATGTATGTGACCTGTCGACCGATGGCTGCTTTACGCTGGGCGCCGCGGTGGGTGCCGTGGTGGCGGTGGCTGGGCATCCCTATCTGTCACTGCCCGCCGCCATGCTGGCCGGTGTGGTCAGCGGCTTTGTGACGGCGCTGCTGCAGACGCGCATGGGCATCAACTCCCTGCTCGCCGGCATCATCGTCAATACGGCGCTTTTTTCCATCAACATCGCGGTGATGGGCGGCGCCTCACTGGTCAACCTGAACAGGGCGGATACGGTGTTTTCCATTCTGAACAAGCTGACCAAGGGCACGGTATGGCATGACTATTACAAGCTGCTCATCGCAGGCGCGGCGGTCGTACTGGTGATCGTTTTCCTTCGTTTCTTTTTGCAGACCAAGCTGGGCCTTTCCATCCGCGCCACAGGTGACAACCCCGACATGGTGCGTTCCAGCTCCATCAATCCCGCGTTTACCACCATGGTAGGTCTGTGCATCTCCAACTCCTTCACGGCACTGAGCGGTTGCCTGCTGGCCCAGTACAACAAAATGGCCAACATCGATATCGGCAGCGGCATTGTGACCATCGCGCTGGCCAGCCTGCTGATGGGCGGCGTCTTCCTGGGCCGCGGCGGCATCGTCAAGCGTGCCATCGGCGCGGTCTTGGGTTCGGTGCTCTTTCAGCTGGTCTACGCCATTGCCCTGCGCTTCAATATGCCCACCTTCATGCTCAAGGCCGTATCGGCGGTCATTATCATTCTGGCCATCGGCGGTCCCTACATGAAAAAGCAGCTTCCGCTGATGGTGCGCCGTCTGAACGCCATGAAGGGAGGCCGGAACCATGGCTGACAGTCCCATCCTTACCTTAAAAGGCGTATGCAAGACCTTCAACCCCGGTACGGTCAATGCCAAACAGGTGTTTGACGGGCTCGACCTGGAAGTGAACAAGGGCGATTTCATCACCATCATCGGCGCCAACGGCGCGGGAAAGTCAACGCTGTTCAACGCCATCTGCGGCAGCTTTTATGTGGATAAGGGCCGCATTGAGCTGGACGGCAGGGACATCACCTACATGCCCGATCATCAGCGTTCCAGAACGATCGGCAGGCTCTTTCAGGATCCCATGCGCGGCTCCGCCCCCGGCATGACCATTGAGGAAAATATGGCGCTGGCGGCCGGCCGCGGCGGCTGGCTCAGCAGTGTCAGCCGCGCGGATAAGGAACTGTTCAGGCAGCGCCTGATGCTGCTGGACATGGGGCTGGAAAACCGCATGAAGCAGCCGGTCGGCCTGCTCAGCGGCGGTCAACGTCAGGCGCTGACGCTGCTGATGGCCACCTTCAACCCGCCAAAGCTTTTGCTGCTGGATGAGCACACCGCCGCCCTGGACCCCGGTACTGCCGAAAAGGTGCTGAACATCACCCGTCAGGTGGTGGAGGAAAACAACCTGACCTGCATGATGATCACCCACAACATGCAAAGCGCGCTGGAGCTGGGCACGCGTACGCTGATGATGCACAACGGACACATCATTCTGGATGTCCGCGGTGAGGAAAGAGCCCGCATGACGGTGGAAGACCTGCTGGAGCGTTTCCGCGAAAACGCCGGCCGCGCGCTGGACAATGACCGCATGCTGCTGAACACCTGAGCAAAAAATGTTTGCGACTCCGATAAAAATATGATATGATAATAGAACCAAAAACAAGGAGGACTTTTCTTATGAAGAAAGCAGTATCTATGGTACTCGCCCTCGTTCTGATGCTGTCCCTGTGCGCCGCGGCTTCCGCTGCCGGCAAGCTGGTGGTGAGCAGCGAGAACATGGTGGTTGTAGAATCCTACAGCTATTACTACGCCTACGTCTTCGCTGAAGTGACCAACACCGGTGACAAGCCCGTGCAGTACAACGCCTGCCTGATGGAAGTGCTGGATGAAAACGGTGAAGTGCTGGGCAACCGTGACTACGGCAACTGCTATCCCAAGTATCTGAATCCCGGTGAATCGGGCTACCTGGTCGTCTACGACTCCACCGATGACAAGAGCGTTGTTCCCGCGGATTACACCCTGACCGTGACCGGCAAGTCTGCTTCCGAAAACCCCATCAAGCGTCTGCCCGCCACTGTGCAGGTGGTCGATGTTCCCCGCGGCTACGGCAACTATGTGGACAAGGTGGCCATCATCACCGTGACCAATGATACCGACGCGGCTGTGCTGGATTACACCGTGGTGTATATCGCCCGTGATGCCGAAGGCAACATCATCTGCGTGACCGATGGTTACACCGGCAACAGCGGCATCCTGGCCGGCGGCAGCATCCTCAACAAGCTGGATCTCCGCTATGAAAACACCCTGAGCGCCGCGATGGAATCCGGCGTCGAATTCACCATCGAAGCCATCGCCTTCATCAATAACTGACAATTTTCCAAAGGCTTCGGCCTTTCGGAAGAATCCTGAACATACGCCCCTGCAGTGCATGAAACCTCATGTGTGCAGGGGCGTTATGCTGCCTGTAAATAAAAACGGAGGAGAGCCTTGCTGCCTGAAAGGCACTGCCCGGCTCTCCCCGATGGAAAGAACGATATTACTTGACGATGGTGATGGCGTTGATCTGCTTCATACCCAGATCAAACAGTTCTTCGGTGGGCATGTACACGTCCTCGCTGTCGCCGACCACGTTGATGGAGATCAGCACGCTGCTGTTGCTGAAGCGGCAGGGCACATACATGACCGCGCTCTGATAATACTTGACAGCGCCCGTCTCGGTATCGGTGTTGCTGTAGGCGTAGTTGAACCAGTAACCGGTGCCGCTGGGAGCAGTGAAGCTCTCGATCTCGGAAACGGTGCCGTTTTCGCCCGCGTAGTTCAGCATGGTGGGACGAACATATTCAGCCATCTCCTTGGGGCTGCGGGCCGCCACGGGAGAAACATAGATCATATCGATGGGGCTGTTTTCATCGGTGGGGATGAATGTAAAATCGGTCTTGATGTTTGCACCGTTCACGCTGGTGGTCAGCGGTCCGTTGTATTTGAAGCCTTCGATCGCCTCAACATCAGCCAGATGATAATACTTGCTGTTCTTGCCCGGGGTGCGCTCGGCGATGAGCCAGTTATCCGCCTTGCCCACGACCGCGCCGTTGCGGACCACCAGGGATCCGTCATCATAGAAACCGTAATAGCCCACGACCAGCAGTACGATCACAGCCACAAGGGCCATGCCCGTCACCATCAGGGTGCGGCGGGTACGCTCGGTCTGGTCCTTCCACCATTCAGTAAAGGTGCGCTCCCTGGGTTTTACATACTTCGGCTTACGGCGATAATGCTTTGCCATTTTTCTTTTCCATCCTTTTTCTTTTTTACGACTGCATTATAACACAGCAGCAGGAAAAATACAACGACAGATGCGTTTTGCGCGCGTTTGCATCCGCAAAAGAATACAAAAAATACCGCCCGTCCCGGCAGGAAAAAGGGCTTCCGTGTCTAAATAATATAAGGCAAATACGGCGCGTTCGTCTAGTGGTCCAGGACAGCGGTCTCTAAAATCGCGAACATGGGTTCGAGCCCCATACGCGCTGCCAGCAGGGAAAATCAGTGATTTCAAGAAATTTCTGATTTTCCCTTATTTTATCGTCTTTTTTGCAGATTATCCCTTCATACCATCACAAAAGGTATATCCCTTCCCCCACTCCATCACAATATAACACGGATCGGCAGGGTCTGTTTCGATCTTCTGCCTGAGATTGTGGATATGCACCAGCACCGTACGCGAGTCCCCGCCGCTGGGCATGTCCCACACGCGCCGGTACAATTCCCTCGGCGTAAAATATTTTCCCCTGTGCTGCACCAGAAAAAACAGGAGTCTGAACTCCGTCGTGCTCAGATGCACGATCTTGCCATTATTTTCTACCGTGCGGTCAACTGCGTGCAAAGTCAGCCCGCCGCACTTCAAGGAGGTATTGTCCTCCGGCGAGAATGCACTCTCACACCGCCGCAGGTTCGCCTCGATGCGCGCCGTCAGCACCTTGTTGTTGAACGGCTTTGTCACAAAATCATCCCCGCCCGCTTCCAGCGCTTTGATGATCGTATCGCTGTCATCCAGGCAGCTGATGAATATGATGGGACAGGTATACCATTTGCGCATGTGCCGGCACAGATCGATGCCATTCGCATCGGGCAGCAGGATGTCCATCAGCATCACATCAAAATGCTCATGCGCCAGCGCCAGGGCTTCCCCCGCCGTCTGCACACAGACCACTTCGTATATTTCGGCTTCCTTCAGGTAGTACTCCAGTACCCCTGCAATCATATTATCGTCTTCGACGATCAGCACACGGGTCATCCTTTTGCCTCCTGTATTCCGCTTGACACCGTAATTAAAGGCTATATAATAAATAAAAAGTATAATGCTGTCTTTGTGTCATGTCAAGGAGGAATCCCATGCGGCTGCTTCGGCATCGCCTCTTCGCGCCTGTCTGCCTTTTTTTGTTTATCTTTCTCCTCACCATTCTGAGTGCCCGGAGCCTCATCCTCTCGACGCCCTCCATCGCCCGAATGGAACAGGAGCCCCATCATGCGCTCTATTGCATCAGCAGCTTTGATCACGATGCATACGGCGCCTGCACGGCAACACTTCGTCCGGGAAATAATCAAATGCAGGGGATGCGTATCCTGATCCTCTCCCGCGAACAGATATCCCTTCGCATCAACGGCCGGGATGCCGTGCCTGAAGCCGGTTCGGTGACGGGTCTCATCCGCTCCTATACGCTGCCCGAGGAATACAACGATGTGCTTCTTTTGACTTTTTCCTCCGCACCGGGGGCGGCCGCTGTCTGCACAGACAAGACGGCGGCCACGCTGCTGAGCGGTCTGAACTTCGGCCTGCCCGTCTTCTATGGTATTCTGCTGGCACTCATCATCAGCAGCTTTACGATGCTCATGATTCGCCCCATCGCCATGCTGCAGGTCTTTACAGCGTACCTGGTCTGTGTCTTCCTCTGGGGCGTGCGCAACTACCTGGGGAACATGATGGACCTGTATCCTCTGCTTGGCATCATCTCGGAATTCTGTTTTGATTTTGCCGTGGTCCTGGGCGCGGCAACCTGCCTGTTCTTCAGCAAGCGGAATGAGGCCTTGATGCCCATCACCTCTGCGCAAATGGCCAAACTGCTGGCGGTCTGCATCCTTTTCACCATCCTCTCACAGCTGTTACCATAGGACGTGACGGGGTGGCTCAGATTTCTCAGCTATACTGTCAGCGGCATCATCCTCCTCTATTCCGTATGGAAGGGCGGCTCTACCCCCTGGTGTGTCCTGATCGGGCTTGCAATCACGCAGGGTGCCCGTTTTTCCATCATGCTGTTCGACCTCCTCGGCATGCCCGCGTGCTTTCTCCTGCCCTATCTTCGCGGGCCCCACATCTTCATGATGCCCTTCATCATCGGCTGCCAGCTGCACATCAATTCTGTCTACGACAAAAAGTTTTGCGAAGCCGAGCAGCTGGCGGCAAAACTGAGTTAGAGCAACCGCCTGCTGGACAAAAAGGTGGAGGAGCGCACCAGGGAGCTGCGCGACCAGGAGCAGATCCGCACCAACCTGATGACCAACATCTTCCATGATCTCCGCTCACCGCTGCTCATCATGCAGGGCTGCATGGAGCACTTAAACCGCGGAGAAAATGATCCAAAGTATCTGGAAGTGCTCACCGGCAGGCTCTCCTTCATCACAAAGCTGACGGAGGATCTGTTCAATGTCGTCAAACTCGAAGACAACACCATGCTCATGGAAACGGAGCCTGTGCCGATTAAGCCCCTGCTCGAACAGACCATCACAGGCTGCATGCCCATGCTGTAGGAAAAGCAGATCGGCCTCAACACGGAACTGGCGGATGGTATGCTGGCCTGGGGCGATGAGATCTGGCTGCAGCGCGCGCTGCAGAACCTCATCGTAAACGCTATCTACTATTCCCCGCGCGGCAGCGCGCCCATCGCGGTGCGGTTGTGGCGCGAGGACCAATGGATCGCCATCTCGGTATCCGACTCGGGCAGAGGCATCTCCGAGGAGGACCAAGCGCAGATTTTTGAAAGATACTACCGCGTAAGTGCTTCCGCGAAGCATTCATCGAGCGGCCTGGGGCTCTCCATTGCGCACAGGATCGCAGAGCAGCACCGGGGAGAGCTTACCGTGCAGAGTGAACTGGGTGCAGGCTCCTGTTTTACCATGCGCCTGCCGCTGTGGAGCACCGAGGTGGATTCGATCGTTCCTGCCGAAAACACCGATTAAGAAGTTATTAAGATTATATCGTATCGTTATCCTTTATTCTTAACTTTCAGTATCGAATATCGTCCAAAAATGGACAAAAAGTCCACTTTTCAGCCTCATGCTGCTTTTACGCCGCAGCGTGGGGCTTATTTGTTGTGCCAAATCTTAATAACCGTTTAACTCTCTGCCGCCCGAAGCCTGCTATACTTGATTTTGTAAAATTCCGGACGAACCGGAAAACAACAGAAAGAAGGCTCTGATTATGAAAGCGTTGAAACGTTTTGCCGGTGCTGCCTGCGCGCTGATGCTGGCTGTATCCGGCACAGCCCTGGCCGATTACAAGCCCGGCACGTACGAGGAAGTCGTGCGCGGCATGGGCGGTAAGGTATACTTTGAGATCACTTTTGATGAGACCTCTCTGGTCGACATCAAGATCACCAAGCACCACGAGACCGAGGGCTTCGGCGACCGCGCCATCGAAAACGTGATCCCCGCGATCATTGCCGCCCAGTCCACCGAAGTCGACAACTGGTCAGGCGCAACCATTACGTCCGAAGCCATCAAGAAGGCCGTTACCCAGGCCATGGAAGAGGCTTATGTAGAAGGCGAAGCCGCTCCCGCAGGGGCTGCCTTCGTGCCCGGCACGTATGAAGAAGTCGTGCGCGGCATGGGCGGAAAGGTGTACTTTGAGATCACTTTTGACGAGAACTCTCTTGTCGACATCAAGATCACCAAGCATCACGAGACCGAAGGCTTCGGCGACCGCGCCATTGAGAACGTGATCCCCGCGATCATTGCCGCCCAGTCCACCGAGGTCGATAACTGGAGCGGTGCCACGATCACGTCCGAAGCCATTAAAAAGGCCGTCACCCTCGCCATGGAAGCGGCGGCTGTGCCTGCTGCCGCGGAAGCCATCTACAAGCCCGGCACGTATGAGGAAGTCGTCCGCGGCATGGGCGGAAAGGTGTACTTCGAGATCACCTTTGATGAGACTTCTCTTGTCGATATCAAGATCACCAAGCATCACGAGACCGAAGGCTTCGGCGACCGCGCCATCGAGAACGTGATTCCCGCAATCCTTGCCGCCCAATCCACCGAGGTCGACAACTGGTCCGGTGCCACCATCACGAGCGAAGCCATTAAGAAAGCCGTCACCCAGGCCATGGCAGAGGCTGCCAATTAATCAATATTTTCCGGATCCCCCCTGCGCTTTCGCGCGGGTGCGTATAGATCACAAGATCAAACAGGAGGTTACAACAAATGAAGGACATTTCCAGAAGACAATTCCTCAAGGGCGCCGCGGCCGGTACCGTCGCCGCTGCCAGCGTCGGCATGCTGGGCACTTCCGCCATGGCGGCTGCTGTCAAGTCCACCGATGTGAAGTGGGATGCTGAATACGATGTGGTCATCGTCGGTTACGGCGCTGCCGGCGCTACCGCCGCCATCACCGCTGCTGACAAGGGTGTCAAGGTTCTGCTGACCGAAAAGTGCCCCGAAGGCCAGGAGGGCGGCAACACCAAGTACTCCGGTCAGGGTCTGCAGTGCTTCGAAGGCAAGGAAAACGCCATCACCTACTACAAGAGCCTGCGCGGCTTCTTCAACACTCCCTCCGATGCCGTCATTGAAGCCTATGCCGATAAGGTCGCCGAAATGCGTGAGTGGCTGATCTCCCTGGGCGCTGACCCCGTAAAGCTGGACGACTACAAGGGCACCGGCGAGCCCTGGCGCTCCAAGGGTGAATATCCCGAACTGGTTGGCGCCGGTCACATGCTCTACTACTGCGTCTCCGGCAACAGCTTTGACGGCGCTTTCTACAACCTGCTGCAGGACAACGTGGATGACCGCAGCGACAAGATCGATGTCTGGTTCGAAGCTCCTGCCCAGCACCTGGTGCAGGATCCCGAGACCAAAGAGATCCTGGGCGTTCAGATCTGCAAGGAAGGCACTGTGATGAACGTACGCGCCAAGAATGGCGTCATCCTGACCACCGGCGGCTTCGAGAACAACCCCCAGATGGTGCAGGACTACCTGCAGCAGCCCTATGTGCAGCCCTACGGCTCCCTGTACAACACCGGTGACGGCATCAAGATGGCTCAGGAAGTCAATGCCGACCTGTGGCACATGAGCAACGCCGCCGGCTTCCTGTGGTGCTACCAGCCCCCGAAGGCCTCCCGTGCCATGCCCATCCGCACCGCCGCCAAGGGCATCTTTGTCGGCCCCTCCGGTGAGCGCTACATGGATGAGACCCAGTCCACCCGTCATGGCCGCATCTACTTCGCCGGTCGTTACATCCAGATGCCCTCCCCCCTGCCCGCTTTCATGATCATGGACTCCGACGCGATCAAGTCCGGTAAGCTGTTCAGCTCCTTCTCCGCCAACAACGAGCAGGAGATCGCCGACGGCTACTTCATCACCGCCGACACCGTGGAAGAACTGGCTGACAAGATCGCTGCCCAGCTGCCCGAAGCTGTCCATCGTCCCTATGCTGCCACCACCTTCCAGCAGAACCTGGTGAGCACCATTGAAAAGTGGAACGCTTCCTGCGACGCCGGCAAGGACGAGCGCTACGAGCGTCCCGCCAACACCCTGACCCCCATCAAGAACGGCCCGTTCTATGCTGTGGAGATCGGTATCGAAATGTACAATACGCAGGGCGGCCCCGTCCGCAACGAAAAGGGTCAGGTCATCGACCTGGACGGCAACCCCATTCCCCACCTGTTCTCTGCCGGCGAGCTGGGCGCCATCTGGTCCGACTCCTACAACGGCGGCGGCAACCTGGGTGAATGCGTGGCCTTCGGCCGCATCTCCGGCGAGAACGCCGCGAATGGCCTGGTCTGACAAGCCCGTATAGCCTTTATCTGAATAACAATTCAACAGAGCCCGCAACTAAGCGGGCTCTGCCTTTTCTTTATCCGCACAAATGGATCCCTGATTGTCACAGGTTCCTCTGCAAGCAAACCGAAAGCCGATCTGTTTCCGTCGTTTACACGTGCGGGATTAATCCTTACTCTTCTTTGCAAAGTTCCACGCGCTTTCGCACATATCCTCCAGCGTATGGATGGCTTCCCAGCCCAGCAGCGTTTTTGCCTTTGATGCATCGGCCCAGAAGGCGGGCAGATCGCCGGCTCTGCGAGGACCGAAATTGTAAGACAATTTGATACCGTTCACCCGTTCAAACGTATCCACCAGCTCCTGTACCGATACACCGTGTCCCGTGCCCAGGTTGACGGCCTCCGCACCGTGATGGTTTTCCGCGTATTCCAACGCCTTCAGGTGACCCACAGCCAGGTCCACCACGTGCAGGTAATCGCGCAGACATGTGCCGTCCGGCGTCGGATAATCGTTGCCGAAGATCGTCAGCTTTTTCAGCTTGCCCATTGCCACCTGATTGATATAGGGCATGATGTTGTTGGGGATGCCGTTCGGATCGTCGCCCAGCAGCCCGGAGCCATGCGCGCCGATCGGGTTGAAATAGCGCAGCAGCACCGCACAGAAATCCGGATGCACGGCTGCGTAATCCGTCAGAATGCGTTCGATCATCACCTTGGTCCAGCCATAGGGACTGGTCGAGCAGATGGCCGGCATGTCTTCCTTGTAGGGGTACGGATTGTTCGGGCCATACACTGTCGCGGAGGAGGAGAAAATAAACCGTTTGCAGCCGAACTCTTCCATGACCTCCAATAGTGTCATGGTGCTGTCCAGATTGTTGCGGTAATACGCAAGAGGCTCTTCCACGCTTCTGCCGACCGCCTTGAAGCCCGCAAAATGAATGACAGCATCCACAGGCGATTCGGAAAACGCTTGCCGCAAACCGCCACGGTCCGCGCAATCCACCTGAAAGAAAGCAGGCCTTGTCCCCGTGATCTGCTCGATACGATCGATCACATCCGCCTTGGCATTGGACAGATCATCCACAACAGTCACCTGATACCCGGCGTTTTGCAACTCCACCATCGTATGGCTGCCGATGTACCCGGCGCCGCCTGTTACCAATACATTCATCAAAGGTCCTCCGTATTGACGCTCTCGATGAAACGCTCAAAGGCCGCCCGGCCTTCGGCATTCCGTTTGTATACGCCCGCGTGCTCCAGCACCATGGCAAACACCTTGCCCACTTCGACACGCAGGATCTTTCCAGTGTTTTCTTTCGTAAAGGAATACTGCTACTTCAGTTCCGCTGCCCAGGACGCGTGCTTTTCCAGTGTGTCCGTCAGCGGAAGGTCATGGATCAGCGCGTTTTCCAAATCGGCCAGTTCCCGCTTAAGCCGGGCAGGCAGTACCGCCAGGCCCATGACCTCGATCAGACCGATGTTTTCTTTCTTGATGTGATGCAGCTCTGCATGCGGATGATAAACGCCCAGCGGATGCTCTTCATTCGTGATGTTGTTGCGCAGCACCAGATCAAGCTCGTAATCCTCACCCCTGCGCCGAGCGATGGGCGTAATGGTATTATGCGGCACACCGTCTGTTTCGGCAAAAATGAACGCGGAAGCGTCCGTGTAAAACCGCCAATGTTCAAGGATACGATCCGCAAGCGCTGTCAGCCGCTCCGGATCGCTGCCTGTCAGGCGCAACACACTGAGCGGCCACTTCACAATGCATGCGCGGATATCTTCAAACCCCATAAAGGACACCGTTTTTTCGGCGGGTGCCTTTTCCATGGGGAAAGTAAAGTGTCCGCCCTGAAAATGCTCATGGCTCAGAATACTGCCGCCCACAATGGGCAGATCCGCGTTGCTGCCCACAAAGTAGTGCGGGAAGGCCGTCACAAAATCCAGCAACTTGCGAAAAACTGAACGATCGATGACCATCGGCGTATGCTGACAGTTGAAGACGATACAGTGTTCGTTGTAGTACACATAAGGACTGTACTGCAAAAACCACTGTTCGCCCGCCACGCTGACGGGAATCACGCGATGATTCTGCCGCGGCGGCTGTTTTATGCTGCCGGCATAACCCTCGTTTTCGGCACACAGCTGACATTTGGGGTAGCCGGAAGGCTTTGCGCTGCGGCTCGCCGCAATGGCTTTGGGATCCTTTTCCGGCTTACTCAGGTTGACGGTGATCACCAGGTCGCCGTACTCAGTCGCCACTTCCCAGCGCAGGTCTTTGGCGATGCGGTAGCGGCGAATGTAGTCCGTATCCTGCGAAAATGTATAGTACCAGTCGGTGGCTTCTTTGGGCGATTGTGCATACAGATCGGCAAAGCGGCACCGCACCTCATGAGGGCGGGGCGTCAGAATGCCCATCAGGCGGGTATCCAGCAGATCACGGCTTGTCACATCGTCCGGGCATACTCCGCGCCGGACGGCGTCATCCAGCAAACCTTTCAGTATTTCCTCCAGCGGCATATCCACGCCCTCGGATGCTGAATACGCATCCAGGGACAATGCGTCCAGCAGTTGATTTACAATGAAGGTGCTGTCGCATGCCTCGATAAGCCCGTGCCGGATGCCGTAACGGATCAAAGAACTCAGGAATTCGTCGTTGCTCAAAGTTCTTCCTCCTTCATTGATACGATCGAACCACCGGTCGAAGTAATGGAAAGCACCCTGCAGTGATCCTCACCCAGAACACGATCCATGCCTTGCTTGAAGTCATTCACCCTGTCGAGGGGCACAAATGCTTGGATCGTACCTGCAAATCCGCCGCCGTGCACGCGGCAGGCACCGTGACCCTCCAGCAAGCTTTCTGCCAAGGCCAAAGCCAGAGCGACTTCCTGATGACCCTTTTGCGCTGCCGGGATCACATTTTGCAGGTAACGCCATGAGGAGATGCCCGACGCCTTCACATCGGAAAGGAACGCGGCGAAATTGCCTTCCTGCAATGCCTGTTTCTGGCGCAGCACACGCTTGTTTTCTTCAAAAACATGCATGGCCCGCAGCACCGCCCGATCGCCGACCGCCGCGCGTAGCTCTTTTAATTGCCCCCAAAATGCCGTTTCCGGCACATCCCTCAAATATGTTTTTTCGAAGAAAGCACATACCGCTTTTAGTTCCTGCGTAATGGCCGTGTATTCATCCGTCAGATCCGCATGATCGGCACCGGTATCAATAATACACAGAGCATATCCCGCATGGGCAAAATCAAAATCGATCTTTTCCACGACCGGTGTTTCCGGGCAATGAAAATCGATGAATACCATGCCGCCCACACTGCACGCGATCTGATCCATCAAGCCGCAAGGCTTGCCAAAGTACACATTTTCAGCATACTGACCGATTTTTGCGATCTCGACCGCGTCCAGCTGACTGTGAAAGAACAAAGTGTTCAGAATGTTGCCCATCAGCACTTCAAAGGACGCGGACGAGCTAAGCCCGCTGCCGGGCAATACAGTGGAGGAAACCTTCGCCTCAAATCCTCCCAGCTGTGCACCCCGATCCCGAAAGGCAGAGGCAATGCCACGCACCAGGGCCGCGGTGGTATTCTTTTCCTCCCCGCGCACAGCAAGATCGTGGATATCCACACTCACGCACGGATACCCCTCGGACGCGATCCGCATGACAGAAGTGGCATTGGGGATGACTTCCGCCACTGTTGCCAGCTCGATCGACGCAGCCAGTACACAGCCGTGCTGATGATCGGTGTGATTTCCGCTGATCTCGGTGCGACCGGGAGCCGAAAAAACCATTTTCTTCATTGTGTTTTCCTTTGATATCACAGTGTCAAAGCCCGCTTCGTTCCTACAGAAACTTCATGCGCAACTGGCTTGATAAATCCAAACACTTACCTTACGCGAAGAACAACTTTGCCGATGTTTTCGCCATTCTGAAGGATCGCATGGGCCGCCGCCGCCTGTGCCATCGGCAGTACTTTGTAAATGGTCGGACGAATTTCGCCACTTTCCAACTTAGGCCAGACATCACGAACCAAAGCATTAAGCAACTCTGCTTTTTCTTCTACACTGCGTTTGCGGAGCATGCTTCCCTTGAATACAATGCCACGGGTCAAAACAGCCCGGAGCGGAATATTTGCAGTTGTTCCGGCCAAAGTAGAAATCAAGACCCAGCGGCAACCTTCATTGACATAAGGGAAGCATTGTCCGATTGTGTCTCCCGCCAGACAGTCGATGGCAACATCCACGGGATGACCCTTCTCTGCTTCCCGTTTCAGTACATCAGCTGTATCCTATGCGGATGTATCGATCACAACGTCCGCATGCAGATGCGAGATTTTTTCTTTAATATCAGCATTCAGTACGGATGTAATGACAAAGGCTCCAAAAGCCTTCGCCATCGGAATGCCTACGGAGGCCAGACCACTGGCGCCAGCTGGGAAGAATAACGTCTCGCCCGGCTTGAAGGCACCTTCTCCGAACAGGTTCAGATAACAGGTAGCATATGCTTCGGGAAGAGACGCCGCTTCTTCAAAGGACAAACCTTTCGGAATGGGCATCACCATATTCTGCGGAACAGCCGCATATTCCGCATACCCACCGCCGCCCAGCAAGGCACATACCGGATCGCCGACTTTCCACCGGGTCACGCCTTCGCCCACTGCGCTGACAACACCTGCCACCTCCAGACCCATCCATTCAGGCCAGCCTTTGGGAGAAGGATAGGTGCCTGCACGCTGAAGCAAATCTGCTCTGTTCAGTGCCGCCGCATGCACCTCAATTACGACTTTGCCAGCTTCGGCTGCGGCATCCGGCACTTCACTCCAAACGAGATTCCGTTCCTTGTCAATCAACATGGCATACATCGGTTTCAGCCTCCGTTTATTCGTTTTGATACATGATTTCACCATTCAGCAATGTCAGCGTGCATTTATATCCCCGGTCGATCTGGAATGCTTTCCCGTCTTCTGCAGCAAGGGAAAAATCAATATTCCTCTCATCCAGAACCGCAATGTCAGCTGGTCCGTTCAGGCAAAGTCTCCCCCACTCGGGCTGGTTCAACGTATCTGCAGCAGAAGTGGTCACAGCACGAAGCACTGCCTCTTCCGACATTCCAAGAGCACGGAACAGACTCATGCAGGCGGTCAAACCGTATATACCACCCCTGTTATAAGCGTTCAGCCTTGTAAGATCGGTACTGATGGTAGTTGGCCATATAGATTGAGCTGCTGCAGCCAACAGTACGTCACGATCGGTATGAACATACCCCGCATGACCGGTATCCAGAATGATTCCCTTTTTCTGCGCCGATTTCAGACATTCAAATTTTTCAGTCATGGCATTATGCACTCCGCCATGATAGATATGCGTAAGGATATCCCCTGCGGATAATGTATCCACGATTTCCGACATCGGCACCGGAGAATGAGAACAGTGAACGGTCACCTTCAGGTTCCGTTTTCGTGCAAAGTCACACACTTCTTTCAACGAGGTTATCGATTGTACTTCTGAAATGGTTGTGTCGAAATAGATCTTGACACCTGCCGCCCTGTTTCCGAATGCCTCCAGAAGTCTTTCTGTCTCCGCAAAGCTGGCGTGATCATTGTGAATCTGAGTACATACGAATACCACGCTTTTTACCCGGAACAGTTCCAGAAGATGCCGGTCTCCTTTTTCCGCACCGCATTCGGCAGTGGCGGTCACTCCGAAAGGCAGACAGCCCAGTTCCGCCGGCGTACCGAACCGATCGGTGGAAATTCCATTCAGATGCGTATGGATATCCACCAAACCCGCCGATACGATTCGACCCTTGGCATCATACACATATTCCGCTTCAAAGCCGTCTGTATTTCCAAGGTCTGCAATTTTGCCATTCTGGATGGCGATGTTCCCCTAGAAAAAACGTTCACCATCCCATATCCGGCCGTTTCTGATCAAGATTCTTTCCATGTGTTTTCTGCCTGATTGTGTTTACTGATATCTTCCGTCAGGGTTGATGGTCAGATTGCGGAAACGTTCCACATCCACCTTGGGCTTACGGTCAGGGGTCAGAATACCGTTCTGTTCCTGCTATACATCTGTCAGCTGCGTATATACATATCCCTGACAATACGGGATGGCGCGTGCTGCATCCGTCAGTGATTTATACCGCTCAAAGAACGCCTCTTCTCCGGCGACCTTATCATGATATCCCCATGAGCCGTTGTCTTTATCGTCAAACGCGATCCCGCCGTATTCCGTCAGAAGGAAGGCTTCCTTTCCGCTCCATTCCTTGCCATCACAGTAAGCCATGCGGTGATCGCAGGCATGCTCTGTAATTTCTTCCCGGCTTGCAAAATGCTTAGCGAGTACATCACCCGTTGCGGCATAGTCATGCAGACCGAAAATATCGCTTTGAACGCATTCCCAACCATCATTGGTGGAGACCATTCTCGTTCCATCCAATGCTTTTACCTGGTAGTACAGCATGTTTGCAGTAGCCTGCATCTGCTTGTTGGCGTACATTCGATCCAAGCCCCAGCTTTCATTCACAGGAACCCAGGTAATAACCGATGGATGATTGAAATCACGCTCGATTCCACCCGTCAGCGTTTCGCTGGTATTGACCGCTGCTTCATCCGTAAATTCGTACGCGCTCGGAATCTCCTCCCATACGAGCAAGCCCAACTTGTCCGCCCAGTAGTAATAACGCGGGTCTTCCAGCTTCTGATGCTTTCTTGCGCCGTTATAGCCCAGTTTCAGCGTCCACTCGATATCTGCTTTGATGGCTTCGTCGCTAGGCGGTGTAATCAACGATTCCGACCAATAGCCCTGATCCAGTACCAAGCGCTGGTAGATGGGCTTGTTGTTCAACAGCACACGGCCATCCGCAACATGTGCCTTGCGCATGCCAAAGTAAGTGCTGACTTCATCGCCGGTATCCAGTTCCAGCTTCACATCGTACAATTTCGGGGTCTTTGGTGTCCATCGCACAAGCTGGTGCAGCGTACTGCCGTCCACCATGTCCACCACCATGCGCTGCGTGCGCTGATCCATCACCATGGTCTGTTCCCGCACAGTCGTTCCTTCCATGGAGACTGTTATCTTCACGCGTACGGGACTTTGCGGTATTTCATTCAGCGTGACCTGAATTGAAGCCGTACCCAGATCCACATCTGGGGTGACATGGGCGGTTTTCACATACACTCTGCCCGCTTCTTCCAGATATACAGTTTGCCAGATGCCGCTCGTGGGCGTATACCAGCAACCAAACCACTGATCCTTCCACAGCTGCTTGCCACGCGGCTGGGTACAATCTCTGGCGTCCTCCACACGGACGCACAGATCGTTCTCCCCCTCCCGGAGATACGGCGTAATGTCAAACGCGAAAGGGGTGTATCCTCCCTTATGGGTACCCACACATTGGCCATTCACATAGACCATCGCCGCAAAATCCACTGCTCCGAAACGAAGCAGCAGCTTATTTCCGGAGGCGATCGCCGGCTTTTCAAAAGTACGCCGGTACCACAACACCGGATGATGGGTTGCATCGTGGATGCCGCTCAGCTCGCACTGATAACAGAAAGGCACCATGATCTTCTTATCCAGCGTCACATCGGGATTGAACCATTTTTCGGCAAGACCTTTGTTTTCGTCATCATAACCAAACTGCCATTCACCATTCAGGTTGACCCAATGAGGGCGGATAAAGTCGGGACGCGGGTGTTCGGGACGCGGAATCATAGTGCTCATTTGGTGTTCCTCCCATTATCGATGTTTCGTTATTCTCTCAGCAAAGACCAGTCAAATACATTGGCCAATGGCATTCTTTGCTCCGTACACAGACGCTTATACAACAAACCACAGTCCTTTGGCGATGCCACTTCATGGATCATGGGGCGGACCATCATCTTGCCATTTTCCAGAAAACCAAGAATCATCCGGAAATCATCATGTCGAGTCCAATATCCTTCTCTCGAGTCACCTGTCGGACGGACAAAATTGTGAGCACCAATGAGTTGAATACCGGGACGATGTACCTCGCTGTAAAAATCGATAGGGCAGTCGGATACACGGGTACAACCGGTCAGGGAAATTCTTCCCATGAAAGCCGCAACCGAGAGCGCTTGCTTAAGGGCACGGGAAGAACCGGTTACTTCTACATTGGCATTGATCATTCGATCACCTGTCAGTTTGCGCACTTTCTCCCGAAAGTCGGAGTCCGCCGGACTCAACGTATAATCTGCACCGAGTTTGGATGCAATTTCACAGCGTTCCTCATCAAAATCCACGCCAATCACCGGCAGTCCACCGCTGAGTCTGGCTGCCTGCACCGCAAACATGCCCAAAATTCCCAATCCGGTCACCATTGCCGTTTCGCCCATTTGCAAGCGGGTTTTTCGGAGTCCCTGAACTCCCATGCTACCCACGATAACCATTGCGGCTTCCATCTGGTCGACATTCTGGGTAAAGGGATAATAGCCGTCTCCGTTCTTTGTAAAGGCAGCCTTAACATACTGGCTATGTCCCAGATGATCCGTCAATACCCGATCTCCAATTTGAACATCGGTAACATTTTTGCCCACCTCAACCACATGACCTGCACCGGAATACCCAAGCAGTTTGGGGAATTTCTGTGCGACATTGGGCGTATTGATCAGATTTGCTTTTTCCGTTCCGGCGCTGACGGCAGTATAGTCATTCTGAATCAATACTTCATCATCACGCAGTTCGCCCAGTTCGACTTCAACAAGCTCCGCTTTCTCAACGTCCGTAAACAATATCTGTTTTGTTTTCATTGTTTTATCTCCGTAATTTTTTTCGAATGAAGGGCTCAAAGAATGCCGCAGGCCTGCAGCGTAGCACGCTGCAAGGCGATCTCATAATCATATGTGAAAGGATTCTCTTTTTCTCCGCGAATATAGGCTGCAAAGTCCTTGACCTGCTCGTCATAGCGGCCAACCTGTGTTTTGAACCCCGTCAAATATTGCTTCGAATCATGAT
Source organism: Clostridia bacterium (assembly GCA_045599485.1). Lineage (GTDB taxonomy): Bacteria > Bacillota > Clostridia > Christensenellales > Aristaeellaceae > SFMI01. Next base: position 23,322 of record JAZRWA010000050.1, read on the forward strand.
AGGTAGGCGGGTTGTCTTTGCTGAAAGACACCGAAATCATGGAAGGGCCTTCCAACGGCTTGACTTCCACTGTGCCTTTCGTGCCGCAAATGACCAGTTGGCGTCTGCCAAAGCCATTGACTTCACGAGAGGTCGTGCGTACAGTGCAGCTGGCATTGGGATAAGTGACCACTGCCAACGCGTTATCCTGCAACGCCACATCCTGCGGAATCGTTCGTTTGATAAAAGGAACGACCGATTCGGGATTGGGACCCAGGATTTGAAAGATCATGTCAAACAGGTGACAGCCGAAGATATACATGGTTCCGCATTTGAACGACTTGCTGAGCCATTGGCGGTACGGTTCGCCATGAGCCGTGCTCATCTGTGTATCGATTTCGAAAATCTCCCCCAGTGCACCGCTCTTTGCAATGGCAATGGCCTCCTGAATGACCGGGTTATAGCGGTACATATATCCCATCTGAACAACCAGATGCTTTTCGCGTGCCGTGTTCATGACCTCAGCAAACTCATTGATATCTTCGCCACCGGGTTTATCCATATGAATATGATAGCCCTTCCGAAGACATTTCAAAGCTGCCTGATCCAGGTCTGGCACGTCCGTTTCCACAGAAATAGCCTCCAGATCCGGGATGGCAAACAATTCCTATTCACTCAATCTGGGGAGTCCAATATAACCTGGCAGATTACCGCGCTTTTCCCACCAGGATTCATCGGGTTCGCAAACACCTACCACATCAAAAATTTCCGGGAAGCGACGAAAGCATTTCATTTTTTCTTCGCCATGGTTGTGCCCCAGTCCGTACTGCGCGATTTTGATCTTATTCATATTGCATCCTCCTGCCTGCGATTTGCCCATCTTGAGCTGTTTTCCAAGTCAGTATAACCCTCGTCACCGTTCCGGGACAATTTGCTTTGCGTCATCAGGCATTTGTCTTTCGGCTTTGACGATACTCACTGGGAGTCATTCCCTCCTGAAGTTTGAATTTGCGTAAAAAAGATGGAACATCATTATAACCAACAGCATGGACAAGCGTTTGAACAGTATCTGATCCGGAAATAAGCCTCCGTTTGAACTCTTCCATGCGAAGGTATGCAATATACTGAACAAAAAGCATGCCTACATCCTGCCGCAGGATGTCATTGATCTGAGACGGGCGCATCTATATCTGTTGAGAAACAATGTGAATGGACATTTCATAATCGGTAAAATGGCTATGAATGTATTCCATAACACGGCGCTTGTTAGAAAACTGTCGTTCCTCCTCTAACTCCGATTTCTTCATACAGGCAAATTGAATCATTTCACAGCCATGTAGAATCAGAGTATCTGTCGTAGGTGATTGAATCATTTTTTCAATCATATCATCCGGGATCGCAATTCCTTCTTCTTTCATTTGCATAACCAAGGATTGCACCAAGGCATTCACCCTGAACTGAAACATCAGCACAGAAGCAGCAGAGGAAGAAAGAGTGACGATTAATTCCTTCCAATATACAAACGCCTGATCTGTCTGAATTCTTTGAATGGATTCCATCAGAAGCGAGCATATCTGAGTTTCCTCCCATCCATTGCTTTTAGGCGGAGTCATAAAGCATATAGCTTCCGTTCCCGGTCTGCGCAGGCGAATTGCAGCAGCTGCATGATTGAAGCTTTCGGACAAAGCAAGCGGGTCGTCAATTACAGATCCCACACCGATCACTGCACGATGATATCCTCTTTGACGTATGGTACCGAGCCATTTTTCTGCCAATGATTTCATTGTCTCGTGTTTCTATCCCGCCGCATCGCTAAAATTAACTATAACAGCCAATGCATGTTCATTGGGCAGTTCTCCCGGCAGCATACGGATTCCTTTGGGTTCCTGCAAAAAAATCGCTGATACATTGGATACTGTCATCTCCGCCTTTTCACCGGGAAGTATGTAAAACACGCAGAAATGGACATGTGGAAAATGAACGTCAGAACAGGTGAGCAAATAGTCAAGCGCATCTTTGGACTTGATCTTTCCGAAAACCAATTGCTGTACCAGGTGGCTTGCCGCATATAGATGAATCTGCCCCAACTTCAACGTCAGGATTTCATTCTCTGTTGTTAACTGTTCATGGTACATTTTTAGAAACGCAAGCTCATTTTCATTTGTTAACAGTTTTCGTCCGCCGGAGAGCTATGTAACATACTTGCGGATTGGAAGAGCATTCGTAAAACTGATGAAGAGCGACAACACCATAAGAAGACCCGCAATTGCAGCAAACAGGATGCTTTGGGATGTGCGAACGCTACGGATACTTTCAAAGAAGTTTTCCTATGTATCCAGCAGACAGAAACTGAGTGACCGAACACTGTTCAGAATTCTCAGCATTTCATAGCGTGTCCCGCTCTCCGCAAAAGAGAGCACACCTGTTCCGGTATGTTTAAGTATTACATTTTGATTGACCGGACTTTCTCCGGATGCATAAAACAGTCCCATAGCTTTGGTCGGATAGATGAGGACCGTACCGTTTGTTTCTCCCAAATAACTGCTGAACAAATCCTGGAGATATTCAGACGGCATCATATACAAAATCACTATGCTGCTCTCATGGTCTGGCGTAATAGAAAAAGGCACCAGATACACCAATTGATCACGTAAAGTCGCTTCCTGCGTTTTCAATCGAAGCAACGTGGAAGAGCGGCAACTCATGATGGTCTTGTACAACTGACTCTGATCCGGATCATATTCTTTGGATAGATATTGCTGAAAAGCAGAATAGCTCTCACGTCCTTCACAACTATAAATACTTTTATCGCCCCGGATATACACATAAATGCCGACTCGGTTATCAATCTTGGTTTTCATGGATTCCAGGATTGCTTTCAAAGCTGATTCATAAGCTATATTCACGATACGATTTTCACTCATCGTGAAGCACTGGCTGAGGGTATAATTACTTTCCAACATGAAATCAAAACGGTCAAGGAGTGTATCAAATTCGCTTACTGCACTTTTAAACGAATCCAGCCGGGATGATGCTGTATACTGGATTGAAGACTGAACATTGCCGTTCACGATGATTGCGATAAAAATGAGCACAAAAATAGAAGCCAAAAATGTAATCGTCAAATTTTGCAGGAGCATACTGCCTTTTTGTTTCATTTTCTTTTTTCTCCCGACAGATATTAAATCCATTTTGTTCATTATACCAACAGGTTTCTTTCTTTTCAACGGACCATTCAAGCTGTTTGTGCAAAACAAATCGAAAATGACGGAAAACAAATCAAAACTTACAAAACAGCAAAGGCAGTAATTTGCACAACAAATTGTTATTTGCGTCTCATCTTCCTATAATGGAATCAGAAAACCAACGAGCGCAATGCGCTACAGTTCTCACCTCCAATAAAAAAAGATGAAACCAAGGAGCAATGGATCTATATGACAAATATCAGGCAGACCTTACCTCCGGCAAAACGAAGCTTCTGGCAAAGGCTGAAAACCGACTTTCGGAAACACTGGATGGTATATGCAATGCTTCTGCCGATTCTCGCCTATTACTTGATTTTCAAGTACGGATCCATGGGATATCTTGCAATTGCTTTTGAGGATTTCAAACCGGTCAAAGGCATACTGGGAAGTAAATGGGTCGGATTCAAGAACTTCATCAAATTTTTCAGCATGGATACCAGTTCAAGGCTTATTCGCAACACGTTCTTGCTGAATTTTTATGATATCTTGTTCAGTTTTCCCGCCCCCATCCTGCTGGCTTTGATGATCAATTAGCTAACGCTGAAGCGGACAAAGAAGCTAATCCAAACTGTAAGCTATGTCCCCCATTTTATTTCCATGGTCGTCATTTGCGGCATGCTCAGAGAATTCTGCTCATCTGATGGTCTATTCAACCAGGTTCGCATGATGTTGGGACTTGAAGGCTACAACCTGCTGACAAATCCGCGCCTGTATCGTACGATTCATATCGGCAGCGGTATTTGGCAAAGTGTTGGCTGGAGCAGCATCATCTATCTGGCCACGCTGTCCGGTGTAGATACCCAGCTGTACGAAGCAGCTTATATTGACGGTGCTAACAAAATGCAGCGTATCATCCATGTTACGCTTCCGGCACTGGTGCCCATCATTACAGTTCAGTTCATCATGAGAATCGGACATATCATGTCAGTTGGCCATGAAAAGATTATTCTGTTGTATAACGAGATGATTTTCGAAACAGCCGATGTAATCTCCACATATCTGTATCGTTACGCATTGCTGACCGGTAAATACAGTCTGGGTACCGCTGTTGGTCTGTTTAACTCTGTTATCAATATCATCATTCTCGTGATTGTCAACAGAACCTTCTCCAAGTTGACCGAGAACAGTCTGTGGTAAAGGAGGACGTAGATACAATGGCGATTGTAGAAAGCAAGAACCGCGGTGAAAAAATCTTCAATGCAGTTAATCTCAGCGTTCTCCTCCTGTTGACACTCGTTTTCTTCTATCCATTGTGGCATTGTTTGATGGCATCCTTCAGTGATCCTGCCAAGTTAATGCGGCATGTGGGCGGCCTTCTGTGGCCGGATGGTTTCAGTCTGAAAGGTTATGAAGCAGTACTAAAAAATCGTAACATCGGCATCGGTTACATGAACACCCTGTTCTATGTAGGCGTCGGCACCAGTCTTTCTATGCTTCTGACGATCATCGGCGCATATGCGTTGACCAGACAGGGCTTGATGCTGAAAAAGCCAATTATGGTGCTGATCGTGCTGACCATGTATCTTGGCGGCGGAATGATTCCGGATTTCCTAATTATCCGTGATCTTGGTCTGTATGACAGCAGATGGTCTGTGATTCTCCTGACATCGATTACTACCTATAATTTGATGGTCATGCGCACCGCATTTTTGCAGATTCCTCATTCTTTGGAAGAATCGGCCATGTTAGACGGTGCAAATGACTTCGTGATTCTGTTCAGAATCCTGCTGCCTGTTACAAAAGCTACCATCGCGGTTGTAACTCTCTTCTATGCAGTCGGACGTTGGAACGCTTGGTTTAACGCATCCATTTTCCTTCGCGATCGTGAAAAATATCCGCTGCAGCTGTTCCTGCGTGAAATTCTGATTTCGAGCACCGTGACCGGCGATGAAGGCTCTGCAGAAGACGGCGTCTACTATCTGTCTGAGTTGCTTAAGTATTGCACCATCATCGTATCTACCGTTCCGATCCTGTGCATTTATCCATTTGTCCAGAAATATTTTGTTACCGGTGTAATGTTGGGCTCTGTGAAAGGATGATTTGAATGAGGTTATCAAAAATTGCCCTAGTCAGCGGTGGCGGCGGTTCCATCGGCAGAGCAATCTGTGAAGTCCTTGCCGAAGACGGCTATACCGTCGCGGTAGCAGATATTTCAAAGGAAAATGCCGAAAAAACAGCAAAAGCCATCCGGGAAAAAGGCGGAAATGCCCTGAGTCTGGAGATGAATGTTCTGGAGGGGCAATCTGTAGAGCAAACATTTACAGAACTGACAGCAAAAAAAGGTTCACTGGATTTGCTCGTGAATGTTGCCGGAGGCAGCGCAAGAAGCCGCTGCAAGCCCCTGTCTGAGCAGGATATCTCCGTCATTGACGAAATGCTGGATATCAATCTCAGAGGATCTATGCTTTGCATGCGATCCGCCGCTCGTCAAATGCGAAAGCAGCAAAGCGGTGTCATCATCAATATCGCATCTGTCGTCGCTCTTCAAGGAAGGTCACGTTTAACCGACTATGCAGCGGCAAAGGGCGGCATTATCTCAGTCACCAGATCGTTAGCTTTGGAAATGGGCAAATATCATGTCCGTGTTAACAGTGTTTCACCCGGATCCGTTCCCCGTCCCGGAGATGACACCACCGGGTGGGAGAACACAAATATTCTTCACGCTGTCTGCTCCGTTTATGATATTGCCTATGCTGTATCTTTCCTCGCATCCGATAAAGCTTCGTTCATCACAGGCCAGAATCTCTGCGTCGATGGCGGGCGATCACTCGGACTGATGGGTGAAAAAGAATGATTGAGCTCAAACCGGAAAGGTTTGAAATATAGAAAGGAGATTCCCCATGAAGAAAGTCATTTCTCTGTTCCTCGCAATCGCATTGCTGCTCAGCTGCAGTTCTGCACTCGCCGTTGAAAAGCTTGAAGGGCTTTATGTCGGTGATCACATTGCCGACGGACAGTACCCGGTTGACGGCGATGTAAAACTCACCTACTGGATGCCGATCAACAAGAGTGCGGTTGCTTTCATCAGTAATTATGATGAAAATCCGGCCTATGACACCATGCAGAAGACCACCGGTGTGGATGTCACCTTCATTCATCCCGCTGTCGGCGAAGCAAAACAGGATTTCCAACTGCTGACCGTGTCCGGTAAGCTCCCGGATGTGCTGCAGCTTGACGCTGCCACCTGGTATGACGGCGGACTGGAAGCCATGTACGAGGATGAACTGATTATCGATCTGACTCCCTATCTGGAAGAGTATGCTCCTCAGTATCTGAAGGTTATCAACGACAATGACGATGTCAAACGTCAGGTATACCTCGGAGAAGATGGTCAGGTGTTGGGTTTCTACCGCATCAGCTACGGTGATGTGCTTCCCTGGTGCCGTATTGATATCCGCAAGGATTGGCTTGACGAAGCCGGCATGACTGAACCGAAGACCATTGCCGATTATGAGGCATGGTTTGAGTGGGTGCTGGCCAACAAGCCCGGTGTCGCTCCTTTCTATATGGACTTCACCAACGCGGATCAGCTCAACAATCTGCTGGGTGCCTTTGATCTTCTGCCCACTTGGTACGTGACTGAAGACGGTTCCGTGCACTACTATGCCAATGAAGCTGCTTTCAAGGATTTCCTGGCGTTGATGAACAGTTGGTATGAGAAGGGCTACATTTCCCGCGACTTTGTTTCTCTGACCGGCACCGAAGCTGATGCCCTTTTCGATTCCGATCGTCTTGCCAGTTACGCCGGCAGCAACAACTGCTATGCTCGTACACTGAATCTCCCCCTGAGTATCTCTGTAGCTCAGTATATGCGTAAGGAAGAGGATTCCAAACTGCATAACCAGATTGCCGACAATCCCGTTGGCGGTTATATCTCCGTTGTCACCACCGCCTGCTCCAATCCCGAAGCTGCCGTTGCCATGCTGAACTATGCATACACTTTCGAAGGTTCCATCGTATACAACTGGGGCACTGAGGGTATTACCTATGAGTGGGGCGAGGATGGCCGTCCTCATTACACTGATTACGTTATCAAGAACCCCGATGGCAAAACTACCGGCAACATCTCCTACTGCGACCGTATCCACCTGGGCAGCAAGCTGACCTGGTCCGATAACGTTACCGGCCCCGGCATGACCACCAACCCCGGTCAGAAGGCATGGCGCGAATTGTGGCTGGATGACGCCAACGTGGATAGTGCTTACCGTCTGCCGCCCATCTCCATGACCGCTGATGAAACCAGCGACCGCAACGAGATCATGGCCGAAGTCAACACAGCTGTGAACGAGTTCATGCTCAAGTGCATTACCGGCGTTGAGTCTATTGACAACTTTGATGCTTATGTCCAGCGCATCAACAAAATGGGTCTGAATGACGCCATTTCCATCACTCAGGACGCATACAACCGCTACATGGGTCAGTAATTCCCAGCAACCAACTCGGCAGAGTCCGCAGCCAAGCGGGCTCTGCCTTTCTTTATCTGCACAATCCCCCCTGTAGCAGCATCCCGAACAAGAACAATGTCAGCAACAGAACCCTTCGCAGACGCATTGCAGAAACAAAAGGAAAAGAGAACAAACATACACGAATGTACATGAAGCCCTCTGTGTTTTGCCTTTTCAAAGGCCACCAAAGCAGCTCCGGTGGTTTTTAATATGTCCTTCTCTCAAAATGATACTCTTTTGAGTAAAGATACGATTCGTCACATGAATCATGACCACCGGCTTAGCCGGTGGTTTGAGTAAGCCCTATAAGGGCATAATACCGGCAGCGCTGGGAGCGCTCTGAAAATCTGCCAATCGCACCAATGCCACTGGCGGCCCCCTTCCGGGGGCTTTTCTTATGCCTTC
>JAZRWA010000051.1:0-16602 GCA_045599485.1 Clostridia bacterium
AGCTACCGCGATCCAAGTCAAAACTCATTTCAGAATTAACTGTCGTTTTTTCGCTTCCTTAATCTGTATCGTTTTCAAGGTCCCTTGCCCTCGTCAGCCGCCCTGTGGGCCGCTCGCCGAGTGCTTGTGTATAATAGCACAGCCCCCTGCCTCTTGTCAACACCTTTTTTCACTTTTTTTCACTTTTTTTTGAACTTTTTTCGGGAAACGAACAGGGTTTTGCAGGTAAACCTCGGTTATGCATAAAATGCCGAACATTGCATAAATCCCATTTATAAGCCGTTCGGTGTTTATACACCTGTGCACGGTAACGCGGCACCGATTTCTCCAATCTGTTTTTTCAAAATCAGCAAAATGCCGCTTTACAAACACAACTTTCCCTGCCCTTTTCAAAAACTGTTGACAGATTTCCGGAAGAATCCCCCTGCCCGGCCCGGGGCCGATCCTGTTCTTCTCCTCTTTCCTTCTTTATCTATTTGCCCTCTTCGGTACAGATTTGGTACACATCTTCCTATATAATGAACACGTTCAACAAATCCACTGATAAGGAGCACTTCCATGAGTCAAAAGGCCAATCAAGCCCTGACCGGTCACATGAGCCTTGGTCAACTGCTGAAATTCGTTCTGCCCACCATCATCACCGTCGTGTTCGCCTCCCTGTACGGAATCATCGACGGTATCTTCATCTCCAACGTGGGCGGCGACGTCGCTTTCTCCTCCATCAACCTGATCACGCCCCTTTTCCTGATCGTCTCCTCCTTCGGTATGATGTTCGGCACGGGCGGCAACGCCATCGTGTCCAAGACCCGCGGCGAAGGCGACGAGCAGAAAGCCAAGAGCATCTTCTCCCTGCTCACCTTTGCGGTCATTGCCCTGGGCGTCATCATCACCATCGTAATGGAGATCTGGCTGGATGATATCCTGTATCTGCTGGGCGCCACGCCCGAGATGGTGCCGCTGTGCATGGCCTACAGCCGCGTGCTGCTGCCCTTCATCGTGTGGTACCTGCTGCAGTTCTATTTTCAAAACATGCTGGTCACCGCCGGCAAGGGCCTGCTGGGCTTCATTATGACGCTGGCTGCCGGCTTTACCAACATCATCGGTGACGCCATCCTGGTGGGTATGCTGGCCAAGACCCCCGAGGAAGCCCTGCGCGGTGCGGCCATTGCCACCGTCCTGGGTCTGCTCATCGGCGGCGCGGTGCCCTTTGTGTACTTCCTGTGCAAAAACTCCAGCTTCCTGCGCATCGTCAAGCCTTCGTTTGACCTGAAGGTCATCTTCAAGGCCTGCTCCAACGGTGTATCCGAATTCCTTTCCAACATTTCCGGCGCGCTGATGACCACCGTGTTCAACGGTCTGCTGCTGTGGATCGTCGGCCCCATCGGCGTTTCCGCCTACGGCTCCATGGGCTACATCAACACGCTGTTCACCGCCATCTTCATGGGCTACTCCATCGGCATCGCGCCGGTCATTGCCTACAAGTACGGCGAGGGCGACACCAGGGAGCTGAAATATCTTTATAAGAAGAGCCTGCTGGTCATCGGCGTCGTCTCCGCGGCCATGGTGGTCATCGCCGAGGTGCTGTGCAAACCCATCGCCGGCGTTTTCTCCGGCGACAACAAGGCGCTGTTTGACATGACAGTCGTGGGCTTTGAGATCTATGCCCTCTCCTTCCTGTTCAAGGGCTACAACACCTTTGGTTCCGCCTTCTTCACCGCGCTGAACAACGGTCTGGTGTCCGGTGTGCTGTCCACGCTGCGCGCGCTGGTGTTCAGCATCGGTTCGGTGCTGATCATGCCCATTGTGTTCTACTATGTCTACGGTCCCGATACCGCCCTGCTGGGCGTGTGGTGGTCCGTCAACTACGCTGAAGCGCTTGCGATGCTCGTCACCGTCATCTTCCTGCTGGTCAACCGCAAAAAGTATCAGTATTGAGTTGTTCATATCACAAAAGCCACCCCTTCAGCGGGGTGGCTTTTTTCTGTTATTGCGCTGTCCTGCGCACCGTCACGATCGCTTCCTTTTTCAAGGCGTCGTAATCTTCCACGATGATCTCATAGTCAAAGGCCGCGTGATTGTTCATATACGGCGCGTTGGCAAAGGCCGCGCCATGTGTCGCCATTGAGAAGGAAGTGCCGCCAACAAACAGATCGCACGCGTTCAGATCAAAATACCCGCGGTTATTTTCCCTCGTCAGAAAGTACGGATCCTTGCCCGACCGCTTCATCGTGTGCAGATTGAACCAGAAAGCGTTATCCTCCCCCATGCTCTGCGAGGTCGCGACGCCAATGCCCATGTTGTTCAGCAGCCACAGCTGATAATAATCCGCGTTGTACAGCCGCTGCAGCCCGCGGTTATAATCCTTCAGGTCCTCCGGGGCAAACCGCGCCGCGCCGCAGCCTTCATCATCAATATAGACCATGCGCTGATCGACGTGCAGAATACGCACGCCGCCGTAGCGCGCAGGATCCTTCGCGGAGGTAAACTACAGCATATCACTGTCCCAGTGATACAGGTTATTGCCCACCTTGCCCAGCACATCCACCAGCATGTACTCATCAAAGGGCGTACCGTTCCAGCCCGCGGAAGTGGGAACCAGGATGCAGTCCGGATACCGCGCGCTGCAGCGCAGGCGCAGCGTCACTTCATCCACGTCGGGCGTGATGACATACGGATCGACCCACCCGTACGCCAGCTTTGTCCATATGCCCAGATCGCCGCTTTCGGTATCGTGCATATCAAAGCCCAGCGGCGAATGCAGGGTATAGCCTTCAGCGTCATCCGCGTACAGGTCTCCCACCCCGAAACGATGCCCGACCTCATGGATCGGCACATTCCAATAATACAGCGTATCTCCCGGCCAGCGCCATGGCTCCCTCACGCCGTCATCGGGCATCATCTGCGCCCGCTCCAAGCATACAAAGCCGCGGCAGGATGGATACTCGTGATCGGCATTGTTTGCCACGGTATGATAATCCATCACGCTGCATTTGCCGCCGTACAGCGTACCAAAGCGTGAAACGCCGTCCACGGAGGGATCGTCAAACACCATGATGACCATATCGGCATAGCCGTCGCCATCGCTGTCAAAGCGGCTCAGATCGCCCGGATACGCCTTGCGCGCCGCATCATAGATCTGCCAGTAATGATCGGAATAGGCGTTGAAATCCTTTTGCCACCGGGCTTCCATCTACCAGGAAGACATCCCCACCTCATGCACAGGCAGCAGTTCATACTGCAGATCGATCTTACCGTAGGAAGCATTCAGATAATACTGCCGCACGCTGTAGCTTTCTTTCCCGTTCATGACCTTGTCCACTTGCTGAACAAAATCGTCGTCATAGCCATAGCCGTCGGTAAAATGCACGGGAATGATCATGCAATCGATCACCCGCGCCTCACCTGAAGTATTGATATTGGAATAATCGGCATAGAGAAAGCGGACCTTTGTTCTCGGATAATCCTCCTGTACAGCCGGCGCCTCCGCCAGCGCCGCGGAGGCAAGCAGGCACATCACCAGCAGGAGGGCGGCAAATGTTCTTTTCATTCCGCTTTTTCCCCCGTCATCAGCCGGTCCAGCGCGCGGATGAGGCACGCCGCCGTATCGGTCACATAGGCTTCATCCCGGATGTTGTTCCGAAGCTCCACCAGCACGGCGCCCTCGGTGACGGTGGCAAACCACATGCTCATTTTGCCGCCCGCGCCGTCCGCATGCCATTTGAGGTTCAGTTCCTCCTCAAAATAGCAGGTCGCGCTTTTTGTGCCGTACACGCAGCCCAGCCAGCCGTGGATGTCGGCGGCATAGGTGGGATGGATCATCTCCACCAGATCGCGGATGCCGCATGCCTCCGCTGTGGCAAAGGGCGCTTTTCCCGTCTTGTAGCGCGCGGTGGTCTTGCGCGTCCAGCCCACAGGAAAATCACGGTTGATATCGATGCCATTGGCATTGCAGCGGCCAAAGCCGTTTTTGCTTTTGCCCTCTGCCTCGGCATCGGGGTTGGCGCAGGGAATGATGTACAGCGCAAAGGCGGGTTCGTTTTCGCTGTAATGGCGAAGCATCTCAAAGGCGATGTCGGTCAGCACACGCCCGTCATGATCGTACTCATCCTCAAAGCCGTGCACGGCAAACACCATCAGCATGCTTTTTTCGGCGTCCTGCGGCCCCACACGGCAGCAGACCAGATCGCGCCCCTGCTGCGAGGTGCCGTACACAAAGGCTTCCCATGCCGGGGCAGGCTGCTCCTCCGCCAGACAGGCGGACAGGCAGAGCCATAAAATCAATAAAACGGCGGTCAGTTTCTTCATGCGCCCTCCGTAAAAATACTTGTATTCTATGTCATATTATACGCCCCCGCCGCATTTGACGCAACCGCCGCTTTGCCATTTGCCTTTTGCAAAAAGCCGTGCTATAATGTTTTTGTGCCGAAGTGGCGGAATGGCAGACGCAGGGGACTTAAAATCCCCCGCTCACAAGGCGTACGGGTTCGAGTCCCGTCTTCGGCACCAAAGGGAAAGTTCAAAAAACACAGCGTTTTTTTGAACTTTCCCTTTCTTTTTGCGCATTTTTACAATATATTTTGCGAATAATCCGCAACATTCCGAGGCCTTCCAGCGGCTTTTTGAAGAATAGGTTCCCACGAATGTTCATTATTACGGCCACCGGATCGATCCGGTGGCCGTTTTTTTATGAGAATAGTCATTATCTCTCCAGGACCGCGTCATATTCCTTCGGGAACATTATCTTATGGTATCATTATAGCACAAAAAAGTATCATTTGGTATCATGTTTGCGTCAAAGCTAAAAACAGCCGAAAATTTCGGCTGTTGATCTTGTGTTAGTTGGCGTTTTTTTCCGCAAGCGGAACAACGGCAAGCGTCATACCAAGCGGAACAAGCAGCTTACACAACGTTTCAAGCGTGGGATTTGCAGTTCCCTTTTCCATGCGGGCAATGGCAGCTTGTTTGATGCCGGTCAAAGCTTCAAGGTCTCGCTGGCTGTAGCCCTGTTCCTTTCTTGCGGCGATGATCTCACACATCAGGCGGGCTTGCATATTATTTTCTTCAATCTCTTGCGCTGTAAAGAGTTCCTGCTCAATGGCGCTGTTCCATTCGATGCCATTCTTACTCATTGTCGTTGCTCCTTTCCAGATAGTCTGATAGTTCACGCTTTGCCTGCTCTATTTCTGCCGGGGGCGTTTTCTGCGTACTCTTGCGAAACAGGTGAAGCAGAACAAATTTGCCGTCCATCACGGCAGCAAACAACACCCTGTTACCACTTGGGCGTAATTCCCATATTTCATCGTCAAGATGCTTTACAATCGGTACGCCTGCTCTTGTTCCCATCTGCTCAAGCACCTTGATATACTGGCTCAGCTTATTCAGCTTTATGCGGCTATCCTTGTCTTTAGACTTGGATAGTTCACGCATATAGTCAAGCACCGGCGCTTCCCCGTTTTCCTTCTGATAGAAAACAATCTTGTACATCGTAACTCCTCCAGCCATATGATAACATATAAGTTATCATATGTCAATAAAAAAAGGAAACAGCATCATCACAAAAACAGCCGGAGAATGATCCCGGCTGTTTATCATCAACTGATCTTATGCAATTTTCCGTACAGGTGGACCAGTCCGGTCCGATGCACCCAGAACACCTGCGCCCGCTCAAAGTGCAGCGCATTTCCGATATCTTCCCACGACCGTCTGTTCCAGTACTTTTCCTCCAGGATGATGCGCTACCGCTGATCTTCCAGCTTATCAGGCATCAGCACGGCATCCTCTCTTTTTTCAGCAAGCGTATTGGCATACTCTGCATCACATGCTATCATACTCATGTGCCACTTGTAAAAGAGTATGAGAAAACGCCCAGGGCGAAAGCCCAAGGCGCAGCGTGAAGCGAACCGCAACGAGTTCCTGATGAACATTCTTGCAGGAGTGATAGCAGGAATCATTGCAAATCTCATCTGTAGATTCCTCGGAATCTAACAGGCGAGCGGCGGCTGGAAAACAACGCCGCTTGTCTTCCCTTCTACAATATCACAGACAGGAGGTTTGGTCAATGCTTCACTTTGTCGCATGGGTTGCAATATTCGCTGTTTCCTATGCCGTAATCCGCACCATTATCGGTGCAATCTGCAGGAGGCATCATCATGAGTAAAACATCTACCGAGGCCAAAAAGCGGTACAACTCAAAGACCTATTCTCGCTTTGTTGCCGACCTTCGCAACGAGGATTTTGAGAAAGTCGAAACCTTGCGCGGTGATATGAGCCGCGCCGCATTTTTGAAAATGCTTGTTGACCGCTATTGCAAAGACCTACAGCAAGCGGATACTGAAAATATACCTCTCCTCTCTTCATCATTGATTTCTGACCATGCAAAACAGTGATTTCCATATACGATAAAAAGCCTCCCCGAAGGGAGGCTTTTTCAATGTTCATCCACATCAGTTTCCTGCACAGAGGACTTTGACCAGGCTCACTCCGCCTTGCGCTTGCGGGCCAGATATTCGTCCAGCTGGGTCTTGATCTTTTCAGGGATCTCCCGGGAGACGGGGCACTTGACCGCGGAGGCCATCGCTTCGGTAAACGCCGCGATGAAGGCGGTATCCTGCGCGATCCGATCCGCGGAGAGGACATCGATCGTGTCAAAGCGGTTATGGATCACCGCCTGCGAAGGCGTGGCCAGCCGCGCAAAGGAAAGCGCGGGCACACCCTTATCGGCAAAGGGCGTGGAGTCGGACGAATAGACGCCGCTGCGGGCATTGATGCCAAAGCCGCGGAGGGCGGCAAAGTACTCAATGAAATGCTGCAGCTTTTCTTCGGCGCTGACACAGGCAATGAAGCGGCCCATGATGGTGCCGATCATGTCCAGGTTGATGTTCAGCGCGATCTTGTCCAGCTCGGCTTCATGGGCGGCCACATACGCCTTGCTGCCCAGCAGACCGCGTTCTTCGGAGCCGCAGAACACAAAGCGCAGGCCATAGCGCAGCTTGCGGTCCTTCAGCTGCTCCATCACGCCCAGCAGGCCCAGACAGCCCGTCATGTTGTCGTAGCTGCCCACAGAGAGCGGGGTCGTATCATAGTGCGCGGTCAGCACGATCCATTCATCCGTTTCACCGGGGATCTCCGCCACCACATCGTGGGATTCACCCTCGTAGGCGTTCTGCTCCACCTCGATGCGGACGTTCCCCGGCTGCATGGCCACCAGCCGCGCCGCGGTACGCGCATGCACATTGACGCCGGGCAGAATTTCACCGCAGGCCACATGCGGACGCAGCTCCTTTTTGTCAATATCATCATCCGGCACATTGAAGGCGCCATTATACGTGATATAGCCCACAGCGCCGGCGGCCAGCAGATCCCTGTAGAGGAAATAGGTAATGCCCGTATCCACCAGCACGATCTTGCCTTTCACCTTGCTGAGCGACGCGGCATCGGTATTGGGCAGGTACAGCATGGGCGCCTCCACCGTGCTGCTGCCGCACAGGCGATAGCCTTCGCAGGGCATTTTCTCGCCGTCCGCCGTCAGCTCCGCTTTCTTCATGTCGGACAGCTGCACCTTGAACGGCTCCAGCCAGGCGCGGACGCCCATTTCCTCGCAGCAGGTTTTCAGATATTGGGCGACCTTCAGCTCTTCTTCCGTACCGGAGGTGTGCACATAGGCGGTATCCTTCAGGATCTGCATGATCTTTTCATTCGTCATTTGCTTGCTTCCTTTCTTTATCAAAGCGCGCCGCGCTGTTTTTGTTTACGTTTCCTCAGGGCAGCGGGTTGCCTGCCGCCCGATAGAGCTTGTACCATTCGGGGCGGGTCAGTTCAACGTCCCCCGCCTTGGCGATGTCCGCGATGCGCCCGGGGTTCATCGTGCCGATGATCGTCTGAATGCCGGCAGGGTGCCGCAGGATCCACGCCACCGCAAGCGCGGATTCACTGACCCCTTTTTCCTGCGCCATTTCGGTCAGCGCCGCGTTCAGCTCGGCATACTGCTCCACGCCGAAGAACACACCCTTGAACATGCCGTGCTGGAACGGGCTCCACGCCTGAATGGTGATATCATGCAGGCGGCAGTAATCCAGCGTGCTTCCGTCCCTGCTGACCGCATGGTCGGAATGAATGTTCACATTGACGCCGGCATCCACCATGGGCGTATGCGCAAGGCCAAACTGCAGCTGATCGATGATCAGCCTGCCCGGCATATACCGATCCAGCAGCGCCATCTGCGCCGCGTTCTGGTTGCTGACGCCAAAGTAACGCACCTTGCCTGCACGGTGCAGCGTTTCAAACGCCTCGGCCACCTCCTGCGGCTCCATCAGCGCGTCGGGGCGGTGCAGCAGCAGCGCGTCCAGGTGATCGATGCCCAGCCGCTGCAGAATGCCGTCCGCCGCCTCCAGGATGTGCGCTTTGGAGGCGTCATAGTACCCGCGGCAGATGCCGCACTTGCTTTGGATCGTGATCGTTTCCCGCAGAGCGGGATGCTTCTTCAGTACCCGGCCGAAGATCTCCTCCGATTTACCGCCGCCGTAAATATCGGCATGGTCAAAAAAAGTGATGCCGTTTTCCACCGCGGTCAGAACGACCTTTTCGGCCTCCTCATCGCTGAGCGATGCCATGCGCATGCAGCCCAGCGCGATGGGGGACGCGGGCAGTACCTTTCCGAGCATGAACTCCTTCACGCAAATTTCCTCCCTTATTCATATTCCGTTATGCCGCTTTCATGATCAGCCCTGCGGCAGTTGCTTTTTGATCACCTTCAGATAGATATAATACGAAAACGCCACGGTCAGGGCATCCGCCAGCACCTGCGACCAGATCATGCCGTCCAGCGCAAACAGGGTATTTAGCAGGATCATCACCGGAATATTGAGCACCAGCTGACGCACAAACGCGAGCATCAGCGAAATGCCGCCCTTCTGCAGCGCCTGCATCAGATAGACCATGTGGAAGCACAAAAACATCAGCGGCGTTGCAAAGCAGCGCGCCTTCAATATCTGCGTGCCCACTGCCACCGTGACCGGGTCGGCAATAAACAGCTGCATGATCGGCCCGGCAAACGTCCAGTACAAAGCGACGCAAAGAACGGCGATGCACAGCCCCGCCTGTCTGGCCCGGCGGAAGAACGCGTGCATGCGCTTCATATTGCCCGCGGCATAATTATACGCCAGCAGCGGCGCCATGCCAAGGCAGATGCCCACGCCGATGTTCAGCGGCAGGCGCTCCACCTTGAGGATGATGCCCATGGCCGCCAGCGCCTCGTCCCCATAGCCGGCGGACAGGCGGTTGAGCATGATCGTGGAAAAATCATAAAACAACAGCGCCATGCCGGACGGAACGCCCACCGAAAAGATCAGCTTCATCGATCGCGGGGAAATGCGTTCGATCCTGCGGGGAATTTGGAGAATGGTGCGGTTCTGTATGCGTACATACACCACCAGATAGTATACCATGACCGACACGTTGGACAGCAGCGTGGCCAGCGCCGCGCCGATCACCTGACAGCCGTCCGGCAGCAATACAAACATCAGCAGCGGATCCAGCGCGATGTTCATGAGGCCGCCCGCGGCCAGACCCAGACCTGCTTCCTTGGAATAACCGATGTTGCGCAGCATATAGCTCATGGTGTTGGAAAGCACCGTCGGCACCGCGCCGATGACCACCACCACCAGCAGGTACTGCTCGGCATAGGCATAGGTGTTTTCACTGGCGCCCAGGAACATCAGCAGCGGATGCCGCACCGTAAAACAGATCACCGCAAACAGCAATGACGCCCCCGCCGCCATGACCAGGCTCAGCGAGGCCACCCGCCGCGCTTCATCCTCCTGCTTTTTGCCCAGCAGACTGACCACCTGATTGCCGCCGCCCACGCCGAAGATGTTGGACAGCGTCTGCACCATCAAAAAAACCGTGGCCACCATGACCGCCGCGCCCACCATGTAAGGATTGTTGGTACGACCGATGAACCAGGTGTCCGTCATGTTGTAGAGGAGGGTGATCAGTTGGCTCATGATCGTGGGCAGCGCCATCACCGTCAATGCTTTTCCGATGGGGTAGTCTTCAAAGACCGCTTTTTTGTCATTTCCCGGTTGTTTCATCTTTCACTCCGGCTCGATTCCTGATAGATTCATTACATTACAGCAAACATTGTTATTATAACATACATTTGGCCAATCCGTCCTGAATACACAGAAAAAACCGCTGTTCTTTCAAGCGCGGCAGCATCGCCGGTCAAAAAGGAGCGGGACATCCATCCCGCTCCCTGCGTATGATGTTTAAAAGATTCCCGATCCAAGATCGACCCACAAAGCGGGGCGAACCGCGTCACGGCTGTCGTAGACGCCGCTGTAGCTGCGGGAGCCGTCGTAGTGCACAAGGATCGCATCGCACTGATAGTAGCCGGGCGAGCGCAGCCACCACCAGCAGGCGGCCTTTCCGTTCACTTTGTAATTGCTGTTTGTATAGGCTCTCTGCCCGACCGCGTATTCCGTCGGCACGCACATGCGCGCGCGGTCATCCTTAAAATACGTCCACGCTTCCGCGTAGCTGAGCAGAAAGACCTTGTCCTCAGTGTCGCTGCCGCCCTCGGTGCGGTAGCCGCTGTCCCCCTGCCGCCTGCTGTTATCCACATTCGTGGTCAAAATGCCCTTCTGCTCGCCGTCCGTGAACGCCGTGCTGAGGAACGTTCCGTTCAGCCATACGCGCAGGCTGCATGCCTGCCACGTCGTATCCGACCCGTCGCTGCTGTACGGCTGGCAATCCAGCGCGTAACGGCTGATCAGCAGCGCCTTGCCCTCCTGCACATCCAGCACAAGCCATTCGATGGGCGTGTGATCCGTTCCGCTGATGGTCTGCGGATAATGACCGAAGGTCACGATGCTCCCCGCTTGGATGAAAGGCTCCGCGGCTGCGCGCTTCTGCCCCGGCGGAAAGACTCCGGTCAAAAAAAGCACAGCGGCAAGGATGATCACCGCGGCCATTGCGATCAGAAGAACGTTGTTTTTCTTTCCCTTCATCAAAAACGTCCTCCATCATTTGCGTACATTATAGCAAAAACAGGAAAAACGGTCAAATCAACTTTAACAACCATCCACCCGCTTGGCGGATGGATGGTTGTTGATGAGTTTGACCGAATTGTTCAAGAATTTCCATGTGCCTTTATCCGCCGCATCACATTGCTGCAGACTGCAACCGCGAACAGCACCTTCGGTATTTACGGATCAACGCTTTCCTGTGAGGGCATCCAGATCGACCCACATCACCGGACGAACAGCATTGATGCCGCTTGAGACATCATCGAAGCTGAAAAGCCCGCCGTCGCTGACCACATATGCAATGTACCAATTGCCCAGGGTCCGAAGCCACCACTGACTCGTTTCCCTGCCTTCGATATCATAACGACTGCTGATCAGTGCACCCTGTGCCGCGGCGTATTCCGTCGGTACACACATGCGTTCTTCTTCGGCAAAATAAAACCGATCCAGTTCCGCATAGCTGAGCAGAAACACCTTGTCCTATGTATTTGGGCCCTTGATCGTTCTGCCGCTGATTCCCTGATTTTTGCTGTTGTCCACGACAGTCGTCCGTATGCTCTCCTGCTCATTTTCCGTAAACGCCTTGATCAAAAACGTTCCGTTCAGCCACTCACGCAATGGGCTCGCCTGCCACGAATCAACATCTTCATTGCTGCTGTATTTTTGACAATCCAGGCCATATCTGCTGATGATCAGCGCTTTATCATCCTATAGATCCAACACCTGCCATTCGATGGGTGTTTGATCTGTTCCGCCGGCCGTCTGCGGATAATGACCAAAGAAAACAGCATCGCGTACTGTCACGCAAGAACCGGTTTCTTCTTTCAGAAGATCGTTCTCAAACGGCTCTTCCGTACCCGCAGTGAATGCAGCCAGGTCTACCCATAACGCCGGGCGAACAGGGAGCCCTTCCTATTTCACATCGACTGACATAAACCAACCGCTGGTCCTGTCCAATGGATAAACTTCAGATATACAATGACTCTTGTTGCCGGGTGAACGCAGTGCCCATGAACACCACCATACGCCATTTTCATCCTCGAAGCTGTCAGGTCTTGCGCCATTTGCCAATGCAAATTCAGTAGGTGAAGCAATCATATCACCGCCAATAACATCTTCGACTGCGCTGCATTCACCATATTCCATCGCTTCCTCAAGGCTGAGCAAAAAAACGCTGTCCCGAGTATCTGCGCCACCGCTGAGGGAAGCATACTCCCTCCCCTTCTGCATTGCGTATGTTACCCATTTGTCATTGCCTTGTGTCGTAACGGTCGCTGTTGCAATTGCTTTCTTCTCTGCGTTGGTGAAAGCGCTGTCCAGGAAAGTGCTGTTCAGCAATCTGCGCATTTCACTCTTGTCCCAGCCCTGATATTCGTTCACATCAAACCGATGGGCATCCAGACAATGTAAGCTCAGCAGCAGTGATTTTTCGTTTTCACTGTCGTACTTGAGAACGATCCATTCAATGGGTTCCTTGCCGTTGTAAGGTTCGTTATCCTGCTCGTAACGCCCGAAGGTCACAATGCTGCCTTCTTTGGTAAAAGGCTCCCGGTCTGCGATCATTTTTTCCGCATTGTCGTTTAATGTATCGTTTGCGGACTGAAGGGCTTCCATCTCCACCCACATGGCAGGGCGAACGCCTGCTTCATGAAAAAGTGAAATGGAGATGCTGGTGGGGTCGATGTCCACAAAGGTTGCCTGCAGCAGAGAGTCGCCCGGCGAGCGGAGCCACCAGTCACAGATCCACATACCAATTGCGTCCTTGTTATTCCGGACGGTTACAGATTGTTTGATTGCATAATCCGTAGGGATGCATATACGCGCTTCGTCACTGTCAAAATAGCTGCGCGACTCCGCATAACTGAGCAGGAACACTTTATCCTGTGTATTATCTCCACCATAGATACTGTATTCGGGATGTCCCTGACTGCTATCGTTCACTACCTCTGTGAGCAGAATGTGCTTCTTTTCAGCACTTGTGAATGCCTTCTCCAGAAACCTTTCGTTTAACCAGGAACGCAGCGTGCAATACCCCCACGCGGCAGCCGCCTTTTCGCCGTCATAGGGCTGGCAATCCAGCGCATACCGGCTCAGCAGCAGCGCCTTGCCCTCCTGCACATCCAATACCTGCCATTCGATGGGCGTGTGATCCGTTCCGCTGATGGTCTGCGGGTAATGACCGAAGGTAACGTAATCGCCCACCGCGATGCTCTCCCGGGCTTGTGCGTTCCGTGCCGATGCGGCTGTCATGCCGATGATCAGTATCAGCATTGCCGAAATGATGAACAAAGCGCTCTTTTTCATTGTCAGGTGCTTTTCCTCCGTTTTCCGCGACGCTCCCCCCCTTTTGGTGGAAAGGCGGTTTTGCGGTTTATTATAGCATGAGGCGCCGCGCACCGCAACAGCACCCGCAAAGAAGGGGGCGTATTTGACACAATCTGCAAACCGCGGTATACTCTACTTACAACCGTTTTACCAAAGGAGACTTTTTGATGCAGCCGCTTGT
The DNA here is from genome assembly GCA_045599485.1 of Clostridia bacterium. Taxonomy (GTDB): domain Bacteria; phylum Bacillota; class Clostridia; order Christensenellales; family Aristaeellaceae; genus SFMI01. The sequence goes on from JAZRWA010000051.1 coordinate 13,531, forward strand.
ATCGATCATTATTCCCTCCCACAACCGTTTGGACCTGCTGCCTGCCTGCCTCAACAGCATTTACGCGCAGGACACCGCCGATCTGGGTGAGACCGAGATCATTGTGGTGGATGACAGCAGTGCGGACGGCACGTGGGATTTTTTGACCGAGGAGGCAAAAAAGCACCCCGAGCTGAAGCCCATTCATGCCGAGGTACGCAATGTTTCCAAAGCGCGCAATCTGGGTCTTGACGCTGCCCGTGGCACCTACATCCGCTTTGTGGACAGCGATGACGAGCTACCGCCCGGCTCCATGCGCCGTCTGATCACCGCCTGCCTGGAGGGCGACAGCGCGCTGGCCATCGGCGCCTTCATCCGCCGCACGGGCAAGAGGATCACCAAGCCGCGTGTGCTCTTTAAGCAAAGCGGCACCTGGGACATGAAGCCGTTTGCGCCGCAGATGATCCGCTTCATCACCAGTTATACGGTGGGCGTGGTGTGGAACAAGCTGTTCCGCCGCGACATCATTGAGGCCCGCGGGCTACGCTTTGTGCCTGGGCTGACCTATGGCGAGGATTTTTTGTTTGTCATGCAGTACCTGCCCGGCTGCAAGCGCGTAAGCACCGTGACGGACAGCGTATATATGTATTATTTCAATCCCAAATCGCTGACCACCGGTCAGGTCATGAGCTGTGTGACGCATCCGCTGGTCAACATCCGCTGTAAAAGGCAGCTGTTTGACGGCTACCGCGGCGCGTTTAAGGAGCTGGGGCTGTACGAGCAGCACCGCCGCCGCATTGACAGCTACATGTGGCTGGTCAACCTGTACGACAACTAATGGGAGTGAATAAGGGGGAACCACGCTTTCCGCAGCCGGAAAGCATGGTTCCCCCTTTAACCCCCTCCGAGAAAGGGCAGTATAAAATTATAAAAAAGCACCTTTGCTTCGATGATAGGTGATTTTCATCGAAGCAAGGGTGTTGTTATGTGCAATAAATACTGCTTTTTCTCGGAAGGTTTGGAAACCATGCTTTTTGGCATCAAAAAGCGTGGTTTCCAAGGTCTTCGTTCGTCACCAGGTACACCGCCGCGGCGTGCAGCTTTTTGTAGTTCGCCTCCGTGCGGCGCATGCGGGAAAGCCCCATCTCCATGATGTCCAGACACGCGGACTTGTACTCCGTCTTGGCCATGGGATCCATAAAATAAAGGTACTCCTCATCCACCGCCACGCACGCCACATAGTGCGCGCCGCCGGTAAAGGGCGAGGACGAGGTGTTGGACAGCACCACCGCCATGGTGCCGTTGCCGATGCGGTTGACCCAGTCATCATCGGTCGGCGCGTCGATCATGGTGCAGGAAAGCCCAAAGTACGGGCAGATCTCCAGCAGCATCTTCATGTTGGTGCCGCCGCCGTTGGACTTGGCGATGCGGTAACGGCTGCCCTTATCGTTGTTGCCGCAGGCATAGGAGCCCAGGATCAGCGGCAGATAGGTGCGCACGTCCTATTCGGTCTCAAGGGGCATGCGCTGCTTGCAGCTGCGGCAGTTCCACGGATTGACGGAGTGCGTGCACAGCGTAAAGCCGCCATCGCCCGCGTGATCGAGGATGCCGGTAATGTTTTCCCCCGCCAGCGCGGCAATGACGATGGAGGCGCTGGTGGGGCCGCAGCCGCCGTCACCGAAGATGCGATAGGTGGGGCTGTTGCGATACTCATACACCAGCTTGTACCACATCAGGTTTTTTTGCGCGTAAAGCATCACCTCGCCCACATAGGGCACGGTGACATAATGGCAGATGTTATCGCGGCTTTCCAGCTCCTTGCGGATCTGTTCCGCCCCCGAGGATGCCAGCGCCGGGGAGGATAAAAGCAGCATCGCCAGCAAAAGGGCAAGCAGGCGTTTCATAAAAGCGCTCCTTTGTGCGTAATTTTTGACCCCTCTATTGTACACCAAAGACAAAGATTTGTCACGCCCGGGCGGGCGTTTTGACATCCGTCCCCCGCCGCGGTATAATAAGCAAAAAAAGAGCGAAAGGGGCGGCGGTGTGGAGATACTGTATGCCGATCGGCAGCTGACGGTGTGCGTCAAGCCCGCGGGCGTGCGCAGCGAGGATGAGCTGCCCGCGCTGTTGGAGCAGGAAACCGGTCAAAAGCACTTTTGCGTGCACCGGCTCGATCAGGCGGTGGGCGGGCTGATGGTGCTGGCACGCGACGGCAAAACGGCGGCCCGGCTTTCCGATGCCTTCGCCGCGCGCGAGACCGTGAAGCAATACCTGGCCGTGTGCCCCGACGTTCTGGAGGGCGACAGCGGCGAAATGAACGACCTGCTGTTTCACGACAGCGCCCGCAACAAGACCTTTGCGGTCAGCCGCATGCGCAAGGGCGTGAGGGAAGCGAGCCTCGGTTATCAGGTGCTGCGCCGCAAGGACGGCATGGTGCTGGTAGCCGTGACGCTGCACACCGGTCGCTCGCACCAGATCCGCGCGCAGTTTGCCGCCCGCAAGGCGCCCCTCGCCGGCGACGGCAAGTACGGCAGCACCGTCAAGGGCTGCGGCATCGCACTGTGGAGCTGCCGGTTGTGCTTCAAACACCCCGTCAAAAACACCCCGATGGATTTTACCCTGCCGCCGCCGGAAATGTACCCGTGGACGGCGATACGGTGCGAAGAATAAGACACGCCCTTGCAAGGATGAAAGCATCATCCGTGCAAGGGTGTTATTATCTATGTTTTTGTCTGCCCTTTCTCGGGTGGGGTTTGGGGCGACCATGCTTTCAGGCTCTGAAAGCGTGGTCGCCCCCAAAAAATCCCTCGTTACCCCTCGTCCCTCGGCAGCGTGAAGCTGAACGTGCTCCCCTCGCCCGGGGCGGAAAAAACGGTAATGGCGGTGCCCATGCGCGTCATGATCTCCTGCGCGATGGCGAGCCCCAGCCCGCTGCCGCCCGTACGGCGGCTGCGGTCCGCCTGATGGAAGCGGTCAAAGGCATGGGCGCAGGTAAAGGCATCCATGCCCACGCCCGTATCGCGCACAAAGAAGCGCACGCCGCCGCGGACGGACTCGGCGCCAAGGGTCACGGTGCCCTCGGCGGTAAACTTG